>NZ_JAAIYB010000263.1 GCF_010894475.1 Myxococcus vastator | reverse complement strand
GCCCGGGACTGGGCAGGGACGCGGCCCGCCCACTTTCCGGCCGGCCACCGGGCAAAGCCACTTCCCGGATGGGGTTGCCCACGCCGCCATGCGTGGGGGGCGCCACCCAGAGCCACGTCCCCACCGCGCACGCCAGCCCCGCGAGCAGCACGGCCCAGCGCGCCGCGCGCCGATGCACGGGCGCCGCCACGGCCTGGGGCGCACGTCGCTCCAGCGGTGCCTTGTCCGGCCGGGGCCCGCGCCTGGGGGAGGCCCAGCGGGCGTCACCTGCCTCGGCCCACAGCTCCAGCGCGGCGTCATTGTCGAGCTCGGACCAGGACTCAGGTTCGGGGGTCTCCGCATCCCGACGCCACTCGCACAAGGGGACGTCCCACGTCGCGTCGACGGCGGAGAGCACCTGCTCCACCGCCTCGCTCAGTGCCGCCGCGCTTCCTCGGGCCTCGGGGTCCTTGGCCAGGAGCCGCAGGCACAGCTCGCTCAGCGCCGGGGGCACGCGCGGGTTCACGGCGAGGGGAGGGCGAGGCGTCTCTGAGATGACGGCCTCGATCTCCGTGGGGGTCACCACCTCCAGGAACGGGGGACGGCCGGTGAGCATCCAGTAGACGACGACGCCGAGCGCGTAGAGGTCATCCGTGGGGCCGCACCGGTATCGCGCGTTCGTGTCCGCGCTGTGGGCCCTGCGGAACGCCAGCGCCTCCGGGCTTCGATAGCGCAGGGTGCCAGGCGGCAGGACGCCCTGGGTGAGGCGCGGCGCTCCGGCGAAGTCACCCACGCCGAAGTCCACCAGGACGGGCTCACCGTCCGCCTCCCGCACCATGACGTTGGACTCCTTGATATCGCGATGCACGACCTCCGCCTTGTGCGTGGCCGCCAGGCCCCGGGCCATGCCGCGCAGCAGCCGTGCCACCTGGCGCGCGCTGGGGTTCTCTTCCTCCACCCACCGGTGCAGGGTCCTTCCGCGCACGCACTCCATGGCCAGGTAGAACATCCGCGGCTCCCCGCCTGGGACATGTCCGCAGGCGCGAAAGGCCACCACGTTGGGGTGGCGCAGCCGCATGAGGATGGCGCTCTCGCGAGTCGACCACCCCGCCATCTCGTGGAGGTCCTGGAGCTTGAGCGCGACCTCCTCGCCGTCGCGCCGCGCGAGGTAGACGTTGCCGCATGCGCCGCTGCCCAGCCACTCGCCCAGGGTGAAGCCCGCGATGCCTGCCCCCGGCGAATCGTCTCGCCTCTGCGCTTCCGCCATGCCGTCTCCCTGGGGCTTCCTGCCCGGCGGATCCAACCTGAAGTGTCACCGGGCGCCAGCAGGACCCCGCCGGGAGGATGCCGTTCTCGCTACCGCCAGGGAAGATGAAAGTGCTTTCCCGCGCATGGTCCTGAGGGGTTTAGGGCGCAATGGGCTAGGCTCCCGGACGAGCCATGGACGAAGAACTGGGAGCGACGTTTGGAAAGGCCGTGCGCGAGGCGCGCGGGCGGCTGGGATTGACGCAGGTGGAAGTGGCGGCGCTGTTGGACATGCACCCCATGGTCTACAGCCGGATGGAGCGGGGGAAGATGTTGCCGCGGGTGTCCACGCTCCGGAGGGTGGCCAGGGTGCTGCGCACGTCCACGGATGAGCTCCTGGGGCTCGCCAGGGAGGGCCGCGCGGGCGCGAAGCAGCATTCCGCGCTGCAACGGCGGTTGATGACGCTCTCGGAGACGCTGGACGAAGAGCAGCTCAAGGCGCTCGTCGTGATGGCGAGCGCCCTGTCCCGTTAGCGCCTGGGCCCGGCGTCAGGTGCCCCTGCGGCCCCGTCCTCGGAGCTCGTGGGCTTCGAGGCCCTGTGGGAAGAGGCTTTCGTCGAGCAGCTCGACCTCGTCGCGGACCGCGCTGGCGTCGCTGATGAGTCGCGTCAGCTCCTCGGCCAGGTCGGCCCGGCCGAAGGGGCGACCGGTGCGGCGGACCTCCTGGATGAGGCACTCCCTGAGCGCCACGCACAGCGCTTCCGCCGAGCTGAAGCGCTTCGGCGCCTCCTTGTGCAGCATCCCGTGAAGCACGGCGCGCACCTCGGGCGGCAGGCTCGCGGCGGCGCGCTCCACGTCCTGGGGGCCATGGTCCTCCAGCAGCATCAGCATCTGCGTGAGCGGCAGGGAAGGGGGCTCCTCCAGGCGCAGCTCACGTGACTTCGCGCGAGGTGGCTCCATCGCCTCGGCCGCCGCCGCGAACAGGTGCCGCCCCGTGGCCAGTTCCAGCAGCACCAGCCCCAGCGAGAAGAGGTCCGAGGCGGCGGTCAGCGCCGTGCCCGCGAGGTACTCCGGAGACGCATACGCCACGTCCCCCTTGAGCAGCGCCCCCGCCGTCTCCTCCCGGCCGACCAGATGCGAATAGGCGACGCCAAAGTGCGTCAGCTTCACCTCGCCCGTGCGCGCCACCCGCACGTTTCGTGGGCTGACGTCGCGATGAATCAGCCCCAAGGACCGGCCCTGCGCGTC
The DNA here is from genome assembly GCF_010894475.1 of Myxococcus vastator. Lineage (GTDB taxonomy): Bacteria > Myxococcota > Myxococcia > Myxococcales > Myxococcaceae > Myxococcus > Myxococcus vastator. The sequence goes on along the minus strand of NZ_JAAIYB010000263.1, from coordinate 9,185 downwards.
CTGGAGCGAGTGCGCATGGTGCAAGGCATCCGCCAGCTCCGCGGCGACATGGAGCGCGAAGGCCAGGGACACGGCCCTTCCTCGCATGGCGATGAGGTTCAGCACCGTCTCCAGCGACGGCCCGTCCACATGCTCCATGATGATGTACGGCTTGCCCCGGTGAATCTTGAAGTAGTGCACCTGGGCGATGTTGGGGTGGTGGAGGCGGTAGGCCAGTTGCACCTCCTCCACCAGCCGGTGCCGGCGCGCGGAGGTCGCGGGGCTGCGCACGCGCTTGATGGCGACGGGGCCCGCGAGCCCGTGCGGCTGGTAGCGGTCGGCCAGGAGCAGCTCCTCGCCATTGGCTCGGCGCTCCAGCGTGCGGACGAACTCGTAGCGCGTGTCCTCCACCGAGAAGAGGACGTGCCGCCGCTCGAACGTGAAGATGGCGGCCTTGTCCCGGGTGGTGGTCGTGACAGTCTGAGAAGCCAAGCGCGACTCCTTGGTGTGAACCTCAAAGGGTTAGTATTAGATAATCATGAGTCCGGCATGCGAAGGAAGCCGGTCCTCGTGACGGGCGCCCGGCCGGGTTTTTCCGCTGGCCTTCCTGTCAACGGACGGGCTCTTGTCAGGCGCCGGGGCCTTCTCTCGTCGTGAGCCGCCGGACGCCACCGGCGTGCCCGGGACTCCGCCGAAGCGGCCCCGTGAACGCACGACCGAGGAGAACACCCGGATGGACACGGAGCTGCAGGGCAGAGGCGTCCTGGTCACGGGCGGCGCCGGAGGAATCGGCACCGCCCTGGTCCACACCTTCGCGGAAGAAGGCGCGAAGGTGGCGGTGCACTACCACTCCAGCACCGAGAAGGCCCAGGCGCTGGCCCGCGACGTTGGCGGCGCCGCGCTGCGCGCGGACCTGACGGTGGAAGCCGACGTGGACGCGCTGGTTCCCGCGGCGGTGGCCGCGTTGGGACGGCTGGACGTGCTGGTGTGCAACGCGGGGGTATGGCCCGCCCCGGATGAGCCTGTCTGGGAGATGTCGCTGACGCGCTGGCGCCGCACGCTGGCGGAGAACCTGGACAGCGTCTTCCTGTGCTGCCGCGCCTTCCTCCGGCACGTGGCCACCACGAAGACGGGCAACATCGTCATCATCAGCTCCACCGCGGGGCTGTTCGGTGAAGCAGGACACGCTGACTACGCCGCCGCCAAGGGCGCGCTGGCGAGCGGCTTCCTCAAGAGCCTCAAGAACGAGCTGGGCCGCATCGCGCCTCTGGGCCGCGTCAACGTCGTGTGCCCGGGGTGGACGGCGGTGGACCGCAGCCGCGACAAGCTGGCCCAGCCGGGCTTCCTCGAGCGCGTCACGCGGACGATGCCGCTGCGCAAGGTGGCCGAGCCCGTGGACGTGGCGCGGGCGGTGGTGTCGCTCGCGTCGGACCGAATCTCCGGACACGTGACGGGTGAAGTCGTCACGGTCGCCGGCGGAATGGAAGGAAGGGTGTTGCATGACGACTGAACTGGACGTGCGGACGTACAACCGCGAGGCGTGGAATCACCAGGTGGCCACGGGCAACAAGTGGACGCTCCCCGTGAGCCCGGAGGTCATCGCCGCCGCGCGCAGGGGCGACTGGAGCGTCGTCCTCACGCCCACGAAGCCCGTGCCGCGCGAGTGGTTCGGTGACATCCAGGGCAAGGACCTCCTGTGCCTCGCGGGCGCCGGTGGACAGCAGGCGCCGGTGTTCGCGGCGGCGGGCGCCCGGGTGTCGGTGCTGGACAACTCACCCGCGCAGCTCGGCCAGGACCGCCTGGTGGCGGAGCGCGAGGGCCTGGAGCTCCGACTGGTGGAGGGCGACATGCGCGACCTCTCCGCCTTCGAGGACGCGAGCTTCGACCTCATCTTCCACCCGTGCTCCAACTGCTTCGTGGACGCGGTGCGTCCCGTGTGGCGTGAGGCGGCGCGCGTGCTGCGGCCCGGCGGCGTGCTGCTGACCGGCTTCACCAACCCCGTGAACTACCTGTTCGACCTGGCCTTGGAGAAGCAGGGCATCTTCACGTTGAAGTACCGCATGCCCTATTCGGACTTCACCAGCCTGTCCGACGAGGAGCGCCGCCGCTTCACGGATGTGACCGAGCCGCTCTGCGTGGGGCACTCCCTCGAGGACCAGCTGGGCGGGCAGGCGGACGCGGGGCTCGCCATCATTGGTCTCTTCGAGGACTCGTTCGGTCCGGAAGATGCCCTGTCGCGGTACTACAACGGCTTCATCGCCACCCGCGCGATGAAGCTCCCGGCGCGGTAGGGCGCGGCGGATTTAACCTTTCGCGCCGCGCGGGGTTTTTCAGGGCATGAGGCGACGGGAAGGCCGGCACCCGAAGCCTCAGTCACCCCGAGGAGCAAAACCCGATGAAGCTCATGACCGCCCTGCGTTCCGTTGCTGTCGCCTCGCTGTTCCTCGCCGCGCCCGTGCTGGCCCAGACGGCCGCGCCCGAGTCCGCCCCTCCTCCTGCCGCGGACGGCAAGGGGCACGGGGGGCACCACCGGCACAAGGGCAAGAGGCACGGGAACAAGATGGCCCGCATGGCGCACCGGCTGGACAAGGCCGTGGCCGAAGGGAGGCTCTCCCAGGCCCAGGCTGACCAGTTCAAGGCCGAGGGCCGCCAGCTGCGCGAGGAGATGAAGGCCCAGCGTGAAGCCTCGGGCGGCAAGCTCTCCGACGCGCAGAAGGACGCGATGCGGTCGAAGATGCGCGCCTTCCGCGAGAAGGTGAAGTCGGCCATGCAGGCGAACGCGCCGCAGAAGCTGTAGTCCCGTGCCGCACGCCCGGGAGGGGGGCGGCTGCCGTGCCGCCAACCCTCCGGCGGTGGCGGACACCGTGCTGGGGCACGCGAGGTGACGCCTCGTGGGCGGCTGGCGCAGAATGCGGGGACCTGCCTTCGCGGACGAGGTCCTCATGCGTGTGTTCCCCTTGCTGGCCGTCGCCGTTCTCTTCTTGGGTTGCGGCGCGCGCTCGGGCCGCGTGAAGCCCGACGGCCCGGAGTCCACGGTGGCCGTTCCGGATGACGCGGAGCTGCGCCGGGTGCAGACGCGGGCGAAGTACCTCTTTGATGCGGAGCGCGCCGCCATCTTCGCCACGGACCGGCTCCTCCTCCAGGACGCGCTGGACCGCTCGCGCATGGAGTGGTTCTTCACGGTGCCGCGTGAAGACGGCTGGTACTCCCTCTTCGGCACCCTGGACGACGCGGGCACCTTCACCCCCGCCTATGCCTTCAAGGCTCCGCGTGACGACGCGGAGCAGATGGCCCCGCTGCCACTCGACGCGCTGCCCGGGGACTTCAGCCCCGTCGCCCGAGCGGTGAAGTCGTCGATGCTGGCCACGGTGGAGGCCTTCGCGCGAGGGACCATCAACCCGGTGGTCTTCGTGGAGGAGGATGGAGACCTCACCGTCTATGTCCTCCAGGGCACGCGGGACCCCATGCGCTTCTATTTCGGCGGGGACATCCGCTTCCGCTACGGCCCCGACGGGCGCACCCAGCGGGAGGCGGTGCGGCTGCACAAGAGCGTCTTCGCCATCAGCCTGGAGCCGGGGCCGGACGGCGAGCTGTACCAGGGCTCGGCGCACTCCCACGTCCTCTTCGGGGGGCCATTGGAGACGGAGCTGGCGACGCTGATGCTCTACCCGGAGCTGGGCGCGCTCACGGTCATCCACGCCGCGTCGCGCATCGCCTACTTCCTGACCCCGGATGGCGCCATCCGGGTGCTGAGCGAAGCGCCGGAGCGGCAGCGGATGCTGAAGCCGGATGGGACGTTCGGCCCGCTCGACATGGACGAGGACGCCGCGCCACCGGCTCCCTCGGGACAGGTCGACCTGTAGCCGGGCTCAGCCGCCCAGGCGTTCGGCCCAGGCGAAGTAGGCCGCCCGCGGGTCCACGAAGGGGTCGCGGAACAGGGCCTGCACCTCCGCCTTGGCCACCTGGCCACTGTCGAAGGCCTGGTACAGCCGGTCTCCGAGCAGATAGCCCAGGGCGTGGCTGACGCCGTGGAACAGCCGGTCCTTGCGCAGCGGGAGGAGCTTCACGGCTTCCTCCGGCGCCTCCGCCTCCGTGGCCTTGTGGGTCAGCACGAAGGCGGCGATCTGCCGCTCCACGCCGCGGCTCTCGCCGAAGCGCTTCGCCCACTCGGCCACGCCCAGGCAGGCGCGCCGGGGGTTCACCAGCTTCGAGCCGAAGAAGCCCAGCGCCTCTTCCAGGCAGCGCGCGTAGAAGGCCTCTGAAGCGCCGCGCGGCGCGTCCATGGCGTCACCCACGGCGCAGTGCCGGACGAAGTGCGCCGCTTCCTCCGCCGCGTGGTTCAGCGACAGCGACGCCAGATAGGCCACCCGCGCGCGGGGGATGTAGCTGCTCTCGCGGGAGAGGATGTGGCGGCGAAGCTGGGTCAGCTCGGCCTGGGTGAAGCGTCCGCGCCGCTGGATTCGCTCCAGGACGTCGCCGTCCGCGGCGGTGGCCACGTCCACCGTGTCCAAGGAGCGGCCCACGGGCACGCCAGCGAGCCGGCCGATGAGCGCGGCCATCTCGCGGAAGCGCTCCGCGGCGCCGCGATCCAACAGCGGGGCGTCTCCGGCCTCCGCCTCCAGGTAGTCCAGGAAGCTCTGCTGGCACACCACGGGCGAGGCGTTCATCAGGCACAGCGTGCCGTCCGCCAGCTCCACGGCCTCCGCGGCGCCCACGCGGCCCTCGCGTGCCAGCCGCCACCAGACGCCTTCCGCGTTCTGGTACACGACCAGCCCCTTGCGCGTCTCCGCGCCGAGCGCGCGCTCCACCTGCGCGGGCAGGTGGCAGGGCGCCACGTGGTACTGGCCCACCAGCACCATGACCAGCGGCCGGTCCGGCGCGCGGGCGGCGCGGGCGATGCGTTCAGCGGCGTAGGCGTCCCGAAGCTCCAGCGAGCGCTCACCCTGCGCCCGGCGGTCGATGCCCACCACCTCCAGCTTCTGCTTGCGCGCGAAGGCGAGCAGGGCGCGCGTGTTGGACCACACCCCCGCGCCGTGTCCCAGCTTCGCCAGCAGGGAGCGCTCCGTGACGCGGCCAGCGCGCCAGGCATCCACGGTGGCCTGGTGACGGCCCTCCACGGACTCCAGCGCCATGATGACGCGGCGGCCCGAGGCCCGCGCCCGCTCCACCAGTGCGAGGTACGTCTCCTGCGCGAGCGGGAGCGTGTGGTAGTCGCCGACGTAGACGACGTCCGCCGCCTGCACCTGTTGGTACACGGCGGGCAGCGTCGTGACGCTCCGGTAGCCGGAGGTGCGCCGCCGGAAGCGGGCTTCGTAGGTTCGGAATGAGGCCGTCTGTCCGTCAACCACTCGGGCGATCTGCGCGCGCTGGCGTCGGAACAGGGCGAGGTGCAAGGCGAGCGAATCGCGCATGGAGTGCCGCAATCCCTCGCACGCCACCGCGGGCCCGGCAAAAAAACGGCGCGCCCGGGTGTCGGGTGCGTTCCTTGACTGGGACGGAAGGCCAATGGAGCATGGCGCTCAGCCTTGAAGACCGCACACGCTCGCGCGACCCTCCTCAGCCTGGTCCTCATCATGGCGGTGCCCGGCCGCGCCGAGGAACCAGGTCTCTTGCATTCCCCGCCGGAGCGCGCCGAGCCGCGCGTCGCGTTGCAGCTCGACGGCACGCTGGTGGAAGGCCGCCGCGTCCTCGAGCTGTACGTGCGCTACCGGGGCCCCGGCGAGCCCTACGCCCGACGGCCCATGGAGCGGGAGTACGGCGACCTGTACCGGGCCGTGATTCCCGCGGAGCACGTCGTCCCGCCCGGCATCGAGTACTACGTCGAAGGCCTCACCGCGGATGGCCAGCGCGTGCCGCTCTTCCAGTCCGCCTCGCGTCCCGTGCGCGTGCTCGTGGGCGGCGAGACGCCGGCCAGCGCGTCCATCGTCCGGCCCACGCCGCCGCCCACGCGCCGCCCCCCGCCAGGCCGGACGCCGCCGCGCGCCGCTCCGCCCGAGCGCACGCCTCCGCCCGAGCGTTCTCGCGCGCAGGCGCCGGCGCCGCGGGACGACTCCATGGCCGCGCTCACGGCGGACCTGCCCGCGGATGCGCCCACGGAGGCTTCGTCGTCGGCACGGCCGTCCCGGACCTCCGAGGCGCCCGCGTCGCGTGAGCTGGCGCCCGCCCGTTCCGAGCTGGAGGAGGACCTGGCCCTCTACAGCGCCGAGGACACGCTGGCCCTGGCCACGCGCCACGAGGCGGCGGTGCGGACGGTGCCCGCCATTGGCGCCTCGTTCAGTCAGCAGCAGCTGCGCTCCCTGGGCGCGCGCACCGTGGCGGACGTCCTGGACGTGGTGCCCGGCCTGTCGGTCAGCCGGGACGTGCAGGGCTTCCACCGCACCGCCATCCGCGGCCTGCGCAACGACGCGGAGGTGCTCTTCCTCCTCAATGGCCACCGCCTCAACAGCTTCTTCGACGGCAAGGCGCTGATGAACCTGCCGGTGGAGAACCTGGAGCGGGTGGAGGTCATCCGCGGCCCTGGCTCCGCCCTCTATGGCGCCGGTGCCTTCCTGGGCGTGGTCAACATCGTCACGGACACGTCGGACGGCGTCCGCACGGCCGTGTCCGTCGGCGGCTACCCGGGCCAGGACGACCGGCTCGCCGTCACGGGCAACGGTCACCTCTCCGCGGGGCACACCGCCGGAAACCTGCGCGTCTTCGCGGACGTGGACCTGTGGAGCCAGGCCGGTGACTCCACCGTCATCGAGAACGACGGCCTGGACGACGAGTCGCGCTCGCAGGGACTGCGTGACGTGACGGACCCCGCGGGGCGCACCCGCGACGAGCGCTTCCTCTTCAACGCGGGCGCGGGCGCCACCTACGCCATGGGCGACGCGGGCCGCCTGGGGGCCTCGGCGCGCTTCCTCACCGAGCGGCGCAGCGCCCTGGTGGGCCTCTTCGACACGGTGGGCGAGGACTCCAGGCTGGGCTGGAACGTCTTCCTCGCGGACCTGACCTGGGAGCGCGCCTTCGGACCCGACGTGAACCTCCGCGCGCGGGCCGCGTTTGACCAGCAGTCCACCGACCGCTTCTTTCAAATCACCCCTCGCGAGTTCAGAACCGGCACGGGCACCAGCCGCCTGTTCGAAGAGGGGATGCAGGAGCAGACGCGCGTCTCCGTGCGCTCGCTCACCGGCTCCGTGGACGCGGACGTGGCCCTGAGCGCCTACAACCGCCTCTCCCTGGGCGCGGTGGTGGAGCAGCAGTCGCTGGGCGAATACGACTACGTGACGAACTACACCCTGGACGCCCAGGTGCGTCCGGACGGCCTGGCGCGGCCGGAGGGCCTGGTGGACCTGACGAGCGGCGCCGCGTCCCGCCGCCTCAACGTGGGGCTGTTCGCGCAGGACCAGTGGACCGTCGTCAACGCGCTCACGCTCACGTTCGGCGTGCGCATGGACGCCACCCAGCTGCCCACGGTGGACGCGTCCGGCGCCATCAACGGCACCCGCTTCGTGCCCACCCTCAATCCGCGCGTGGGCCTGGTGTTCGCGGCCACCGACTCGCTGGTGCTCAAGGCCCTCTACGGGCGTGCCTTCCGCGCCCCCACGCTGCAGGAGCTGGTCGAGCGCATCCCGGACACGGACTACAACCAGGGCCGCTTCGAGGGCAACCCGCGCCTCCAGCCCGCCACGGTGGACACCTTCGAGCTGGGCGCGGACCTCGTCCAGGCGGCGGGGGACGCGCGGGTGCGGCTGCGCGCCAACGCGTACGTGGCGTTCTTCGGCTCGCCCATCGTCCCCGTGGACACGTCCGGCAACATCGTCCCGCTGCGCAACCGCGAGCTGGGCGTGCGGGTGTACGGCGTGGAGGGCGAGGCCCGGCTGGAGGCCTCCAAGCGCGCGTATGCGTGGCTCAACGCCAGCATCTCCCGCGCGGAGGACCTGGAGCTGCCCACCCAGTCCCGCCTGCTCACCGACACGCCGCAGGCGCGCTTCAACGCCGGGGTGTCGATGCCCATTGGCGCCTATGTGAACTTCGACGTGGTGGTGCGCACGGGCGCGGAGCGGCGCAACAACAGCCGCTCCGTGCTGGAGCTCATCCGCCGCTACAAGATTCCGTCCTACAGCCTCATCACCGCGCAGCTGCGCACCGAGCCCATCCTGGAGCACTTCGAGGTGGCCCTGGTGGCGCACAACCTGTTCGACAATGACCTTCGCGACGACGTGCCCCGGCCGGACCGCGTCCCCGGGCTGCTGCCGCGCGAGGGCATGTCCGGATTCCTCACCGTGAGGGCCCACTACTGATGCCGCGCTCCCGCTCCCTCTTCGCCGCGCTCACCTTCGCCCTGGGCGCCTTCCACGGCGGCTGCATCGCCTACAACGACTCGTGCCAGCCCCTGGTGGAGGACCCCGACGCCGTCGTGGGCTACCTGGCCCACGAGGTGCTCCTCGACAAGGTCTACACCCGGCACGACAACAATGCGCTGGGCCAGCTCGTCGCGGATGCGCTCCTCCACGCGGAGGATGACTCCACGCGCCCCGCGGTGCTGGGCGTCGTCAACGGCGGCTCGCTGCGCCAGGAGGGCCTGTGCGTCACGCGGACCTCGCTGCGCCAGGGCGCGCTCACCGACGGCGTGCTGCACGAGCTCCTCCTCTTCGAGAACCTCGTCGTGACGGTGGACCTCACGGAGAAGGAGCTCGTGGACATGATGGAGCTGTCCGTGGGCTCGCTGTACAGGGAAGGGCAGAGCATCGCCTCGCCCTCCGGCGCCTTCCTGCACGTGTCGGAGGGCAGCTCGCTGCGCGTGGACTGCGCCCAGCCGGAGGGCTCGCGCGTGCGCGAGCTGACGGTGGGTGGGGTGCCCGTGGCGCTGCCCGCGCGCGAGGACGCGTCCATCCGCTACCGCGTGGCCATGAACGCGTACATCCTGGACGGGGGAGACGGCTACGGCGCGGCGCTGGGCAACGCGGGACAGAACCCGGACCGCAACCCGGTGCAGGCGCGCAAGCTGCGCGGGACGGAAGCCAACCTCGCGTCGGCGTACATGGAGGCCCGGCACCCAACGCCCGTGCAGGCGCTGCGCGAGGAGCCGCGAGTCGTCTTCCAGAATTGCGCCCTGCCCGCGAGGCCCGCGGGCAGGTGAGGGTGGGGAGCCGGGCGTGGAGCCGGCCCTCCGGAACTACTTGGGCTCTTCGGAGGGCGCCACCGCCACGGCCGTCACCGGC
>NZ_JAAIYB010000262.1 GCF_010894475.1 Myxococcus vastator | reverse complement strand
CCCGCAGCCCGTGGCCGTGGTGGAGGCGAAGCCGCTGGCCCCGGAGCTGGAGCCCGAGCCCCTCCGCCCGCTGCGCCGCTGGGCGTGGCTGCCCGCCGCGGGCGGCGTCGCGCTGGCCGGCGTGGGCACCGTCTTCTACCTGCAGGCGGGTGACAGGTATTCGCGGCTCGACCAGGACGGCACGCCGGACGCGCCGCTGGACGACGCGGATGGCCTCGCGTCGTCGGGCCGCCGGGCGCAGACGCTGAGCCGGGTGGCCTTTGGACTGGGCGCCGCGGGGCTCGTGGCGGGCGCGGTGATGTTCCTGCTGCCCGGTGAGCTGCCCGCGAAGGTGCAGCCCTCCGCCGCCGTGGTCCCCGGTGGGGGCATGGTGGGCCTGTCCGGGACGTTGCCTTGAATTCGAGGAGAGTCATGCGGAAGACCAGGATGCTCGGCGCCACGGGCACCGCGCTCGTGGCGGCGCTCGGCGCGGGCGCTTGCTACGACTTCGACGGCGCGCGGCAGCGCTGCAGCGACGAGGGACGCTGTGAGCCCAACGTCGCCGCCTGTACCCCCGTCCCCGGCGAGGACCTCCCCGACGACGCCTTCGCCGACACTGACTGTGACGGCGTGGATGGCCAGGCGGACGCGGGGCTCTTCATCGACCCCATGGATGGGGATGACGACGCGGGCGTGGGCACCCGGCAGGCGCCGCTGCGCACCGTGGGCCGCGCGCTGGCGATGCTGCGCGAGCTGGACGGCGGCCCGCGCCACCTCTTCCTCGCGGGCGGCGCCTATGACGAGGCGGGCCTGGTGCTGGACGTCCCCGTCTCGTTGTACGGCGGCTATGCCGGACGCAGTGGCGGCTGGCGCCGCGCCGCGGACCGCGTGGCCCTGTTCGACGCCGGCACGCTGGGGTTGACGGTGCGGGGCCTCCAGGACGCGGGCGTGCTGATGGAGTACGTGCAGGTCAGCGCCGCCACGGCGACCGGCCCCGGTGAGCCCTCCATCGCCGTGCGCATGGTGGACTCCTCCGGGGTGCGCCTGCGCCACGTCACCCTGGCCGCGGGCGCGGGTGGCCAGGGCGCCCCCGGCGCCGCGGGGGACGCGGGCCTGGGCGGCCCGGACGGAGGCGAAGGCGGGCACGGCGGCGTCGGCAACTCCGACACGGGCCAGGGCGGGACGCCTGCCTCCATCACCTGCCCGGATGACGCTCAGCCCACGGGCGGCTGGGGGGTGATTGGCAGCAGCGGCGGCAATCCTGGACGGGATGGCGGCACGGGCGGGCCCGACGAGACGGGCGGCGCGGGCGGCGCGGGCGGCGTGCCCAGCAGGAGCGCGCCCACGGCGAGCACTCCCGTCGCGGCGACCAGCAGCAGTGAGCGGTTCATTCAGGGCCTCGGGGTTGGAGGGATGCGGCACACTCGCCTGGAGTCGCCTGGGGCCGCATCGGTCACCGGGAGGAGGGTCCACCCGTTGTCCGATACGGCCTCCGCTCGCGGGCTCAGGCGTCGTGCGCCGGCTGCCGCTGCCGCACGAGCTCTTCCACCACGCCGCGGACCCGGGCTTCGTCGAAGGGCTTCTCCAGCAGCAGGTTGGGGATGCTGGCCAGGAAGTCCCGCGCGCCGGTGGTGAACGCGCCACCGGAGACGAACACGAAGCGGCGCTCCAGCCCCGCGTACTCGCGCCGCACGGCCTCGTACACGTCGCGCCCCGTCAGGTCCGGCATCATCACGTCGCACAGCACCGCGTCCGGCTCCAGCCCTCGCTCCAGCAGCTCCAGCGCCTGTCGCCCGCTGCACGCCACGTCCACCTGGTGCTCGCGGAGGATGCGCTGCAGCACCCGGCCCACCGCGGGCTCGTCGTCCACCACCAGCACCCGGCCGCGCGGCGCCTGCGGTGCTCGCCGCGCGCCAGGCTCCGAGGGCTTCTCTCGCTCCACCGTCTCCGGCGTGGGCAGCACCACCCGGAAGAGGGTGCCTCGCCCCGGCTCGCTGTCCACGGTGATGTCGCCGCCCAGGCCGCTGATGATGCTGTGGCAGATGGACAGGCCCAGCCCCGTGCCCACGCCCACCGGCTTGGTGGTGAAGAAAGGGTCGAAGATGCGGTCGATGACCTCGCGCGCGATGCCCACGCCCGTGTCCGCCACCTCCACCACCACGCGCCCGGCGCCGTCCACTCGCGTGGCCAGCCGGATTTCATGCCGGTGCGCCGCGCCCTCTGGAATCGCCTGCGCCGCGTTCACCACGAGGTTGAGGAACACCTGGCTGAGCTTGCCCTCGTTGGCCATGACGGGCGGGATGTCGCCGTAGTCGCGCCGCAGCTGCGCGCGGTGGCGGATTTCGTTGGCCGCCATCATCGCCACCGACTCCAGCACCGCGTGCACGTCCAGCGGCGACACGCGCTCTTCGTCCGGCCGGGAGAACGTCTTGAGCTGGCGGACAATCTGCCGCACGCGCTCGGCGCCCTCACACGCCTCTTGCAGCACCTCCTGCCACTCCCCCAGGTCCGGCTCGCCCTTGAGCCGCGCCTGGAGCGCCGCCGCGCCGTCTCCGGGCGGCAGGCTGCGGTTGAACTCGTCGGACAGGAAGCCCAGGTTGGACAGCACGAAGGCCAGCGGGTTGTTGATTTCGTGCGCGATGCCCGCCGCCAGCGTGCCCACCGACGCCAGCCGGTCCGCCAGCGTCAGCCGCGCCTGGAGCTGGCGCTGCTCCGTCACGTCGCGGGCAATGGACACCACCGCGGGCTGGCCGTCGAAGCGCAGCGGCAACGACACCACCTCCGCCACGCGGGTGCGCCCGTCCCTGCGCACCAGCCGCCGCTCGCCGGTGAGCGCGCCGGCCCGCACCGCGTCCGGGCTGCGCATGTCCCGCACGAACTCCGTGAGGGGGCGGCCCACCAGCTGGTCCGCGTGCTCGAAGCCCAGCGTGCCCACCAGCGCCGCGTTGGCGTAGACAATCTGGTTGTCCCGTTCGATGGCCGCCGCGTCCGGCACGCCCTCCAGCAGCGCGCGGAAGCTCGCCTCCGACAACCGCAGGGCTTCCTCCGCCTGCCGGCGCTCGGTGATGTCGCGCGCCAGGCCCTCCACCGCCACCATGCGTCCGGAGGCGTCCGTCACGGGCGCCACCACGTGCTCCAGCCACAGCGTCCGCCCGTCGGGGTGGAGGAAGCGCACCACCACGGGCGCGCCCTGGAAGGGCTCCGGCGCTTCCAGCAGCTGCTCCATCAGCGCGCGGTCTTCCTCGTGCACGCGCCGGTACCACAGCTCCGCGTCCGCGTAGTGCGCCACCGGCCCGTAGCCCAGCTTGGTGTGGGCCACGCGGCTGACGTAGGCGAAGCCGCGCGGGGGCTCGCGCCGGTACACGTAGAGGACGTCCGACGCGTTCTCCGCCAGCTGACGGAAGCGCCGCTCGCGCTCGCGCAGCGCCCGCTCCGAGTCGCGCCGCTCCAGCGTCATGGACATGGCGCCCGCCGCCGCCGACAGCAGGTCCACCTCCAGCCGGTCCCACCGCCGCGCCTCCGCGGTGTTGTCGAAGCCCACGAAGCCCGTCAGCACGCCGCGCACGCGCAGGGGCAGCGCCAACAGGGACAGGATGCCCTGCGGGTCCAGCAGCTCCCGCTCCGACGCCGGAAAGCTCTCCACCAGCCCTTCGATGACGTCACCCCGCGACAGCGTCTCCGTCCAGCGCCTCAGCGCGGGCTCCATGGGCAGGTTCTGGAGGTCCGGGTTGTCCATTTCGGGCTTCACGCCCGGCGCGCACCACTCCGCGCGCTGGCTGCACAGGACGGCGCCGTTTGGCGCCCGGTGCAGCTCGAACACGTAGACGCGGCTGGCCCCCGACGCGTGGCCCAGCGGCGCCAGCGCGGGCCCGTAGAGGTCGCCGCCATCCTGCGTGGCCAGCAGCCGCTGCTGCATGTCCACAAGCGCGGTGAGGTAGCGCTCGCGCCGCGCCAGCGCGCCGTCCGCCGCCTTGCGCTCGGTGAAGTCGTTGAGCGTGCCCGCCGTGCCCAGGATGTTGCCGTCGTCGTCGTGCATCAGCCGGGCGAACACCTCCACCCAGCGGTAGCTCCCGTCGCGCGTGAGGTAGCGCATCTCATGGCGCACGAACTCCACTTCCCCCGCGAACAGCTTCTGGAGCGGCTCCGGGTCGCGCTCCCGGTCATCCGGGTGGAGGAACTCCGAGAAGGAGCGGCCCAGGCTCTCCTCCACGCTGAAGCCGGTGATGTCCGTCCAGGCCGGGTTGAGGAAGGTCCACGTCCCCGCCAGGTCTGTCTGGAACACCACTTCCCGCAGGCTGTCGATGACGCCTCGGTAACGGTGCTCGCTGGAGGTCCAGTCAGGCGTGGAGTGCGGCTTCTGCATGATGGAACTCGAGAAAGTGGGCCGCACGGGTGGACGCAAGGTCACCCGGATGCGCTACAAAGGGCAGAGAATCTGGATTTCCGGGCAGGCAAGCAAGGGGGCTCCGATGACCCTGGCGGGCGCGGGATGGGGACGGCGCCCCTTCTGCTGTTCTGTGGGAACACGGAGGCTGCCCTTCGTCCGGGGAAGGAGACATGCCTCCATGCTGCCTCTGCTCGCGGGAAGTCTCTCATGGCCTCTGGAAGCGCTCCGCTTTCGATGATGCACCTGGACTCCGAAGAGGCGGACGCCCTGCTGAAGGAGAGCGTCCTCCGGTTGCTGCTCGAGCAGGCGAGCGAGGCACTCGTGTTGGTGGATGTCACCGGGCGTGTGCTCGCTTTCAACATGGAGGCCGGGCGTCAGTTCCGCATGAGCCGGCCCGAGCGCGCCGAGCAGGGCTGGTTGCCCGGCTGTGTATGGACGCGTGCGGAGGACGCGTCCATGTCGGTGGAGGTGCCGCCCCTGGCGCGCGCGCTCACGGGCGAGTGGGTGGCGGAGGCCCGCTGGCGGGTGCGCCGGCAGGATGGGACGCACGTCTTGCTGCGCGCCTCCGCGGTGCCGCTGGAGCACGACGAGGGCCTGACGGCCGGAGCGCTGCTGCGCGCATGTGAAGTGGCTTCGTCCGTGGGGCTGGACGCGGTGGGCTCGGCGCGGCTGCTGGCGGAGGCCGGTGCGCTGCTGGGCGCCGCGTTCGACGACGAGGCCGCGCCGCGGCTGCTCCGCTTGCTGGTGCCCGCGCTCGCGGACGCGGCGGTGCTGTACCTGGGCCTGCCCGGCGAGCCGCCGCGCCCGGTGACGGCGCTGCACGCCGAGCCGGAGCGCCATGGCCTGCTGGAGGAGCTGCTGCGCCGCTACCCCTTGCCCCCCGAGCGCGTGCTGCCGTTGTTCGGCACCGGCCAGTCGGAGCGGCTGCGGGTGACGGAGGCCCACGTGGAGGCCGCCGCGCGGGACGCGGAGCACGCGCGGCTGCTGCGGGGGCTGGGCCTGCGCTGCTACCTGGGCGTGCCGCTGGTGGCGCGCGAGCGCGTCATCGGCACGCTGGCCCTCTTCCGCGCGGATGAGATTCGTGACTTCAGCACGGAGGAGCTGCGGCTGGCGGAGGAGGTGGCCCGCCGCACCGCGCTCTCCGTGGACAACGCGCAGCTCCTCCAGGAAGCGCGCGAAGCGGTGCGCCTGCGCGACGAGTTCCTGGGCATCGCCAGCCACGAGCTGAAGACGCCGCTGACGCCGCTGCACCTCAAGGTGCAGTTGCTGCAGAAGCAGGTGGATGGGATGGCGGCCCACAACCAGCCGGTGTCCGCCGAGCGCGTGTCGGAGACGCTGGAGGTGGTGCAGCGCCAGGTGCGCAAGCTGACGAGCCTGGTGGACAACCTGCTCGACGTGTCGCGCATCACCGCGGGCCGCCTGCGGCTGGAAGTGGAGGAGATGGACCTGGCCAGCGTGGCGGCGGAAATCCTCTACCGCTTCGCGCCGTCCGCCTCGCAGCTGCAGTGTGAGCTGGAGCTGCACGCGCCGGTGCCCGTCATGGGCCGGTGGGACCGGCTGCGGCTGGAGCAGGTGGTGACCAACCTGCTGTCCAACGCGCTGAAGTATGGCGCGGGCCACCCCGTGCGCGTGGCGGTGGAGGCGGAGGGGCTCAGCGCCCGCCTGACGGTGCGCGACGGCGGCATCGGCATCTCCGCGGAGGACCTGCCGCGCATCTTCGAGCGCTTCGAGCGCGCGGTGAGTGACAGGCACTATGGCGGCCTGGGCCTGGGGCTCTACATCACCCGGCAGATTGTGGAGGCCTTCGGCGGCACGGTGCGCGCCACCAGCGAGCCGGGGCAGGGCTCCGTCTTCGTGCTGGAGCTGCCGCGCGGTGACATCCCCGAGGAGTGGCTGATGGCGCACGGCGCGCCGGAGCCGTCGTCGTCCTGAGGCGCTAGGCCGCGCTCGCCGGCGCCGCGGGCTCGGCGCGGCGGGGCAGCCGCACGTGGAAGCTGCTGCCGCGCTGGGGCCCCGGGCTCTCCGCCCAGATGGTGCCGCCGTGGCGCTCCACGATTTCGCGGCAGATGAAGAGGCCCAGCCCCAGCCCGCCGAAGTGGCGCGCCTGGGCGTTGGACGCGCGCGCGAAGGGCCGGAACAGGTCCGCCACGTTCTCCGGGGGGATGCCGATGCCCTCGTCACGCACGCTCAGCAGCACGTGCGTCTGCGCGGCCTCCAGGGACATGCGCACCGCGCCGCCGTGGGGCGAATAGCGCACGGCGTTGCTGACCAGGTTGGTGAGCACCTGCTCCAGCCGCAGCGCGTCCCAGTCGCCCTCCACCGGGTGGGCGGGGACGCTCAGCTCGAAGGTGACGCCGGACTCGGTGCGCAGCTCGAAGCGCTCCAGCACCTCGCCCAGCAGGGGGACCAGGTCCAGCCGCTTGCGCTCCAGCTCCAGCCGCCCGCCCTGGATGCGCGCGGTGTCCAGCAGGTCATCCACCAGCCGCGTCAGCCGCTCCGTCTGCCGGGCCATGGAGCGCAGCGCCTTGAGCAGCCGCTCGCGCTCCGGGAAGTCTCCGCTCCGCTCCAGCCGCTGGAGGGTGAGCGCGGCGAAGCCCTTGAGCGGGGTGAGCGGCGTGCGCAGCTCGTGGCTGGCCACGCTGAGGAACTCCTCGCGCGCGCGCACCGCCTCCTTCAGCTCCGTCTGCGTGGCGCCCGTGCGGGCCGCCATCTCGTTGAAGCCCCGGGCCAGCTCGCCCAGCTCGTCGTCCTCCTCCACGTCCACGCGCTGGGACCAGTCGCCCGCGGTCAGCGCGGCGGTGGCGGCGCGGAGGCCGTCCAGGCGGCGGATGACGTCGCGAGCGACCAGCTGCGACAGCAGCAGGGCCATGAGGACGCCCAGCAGCACCAGGCCCACCACCGCGGCGCTCATGCGCGTAATCGCGGCGTAGGCCACCACCAGCTCCTGCGTCACCAGCACGCTCCACTCCGTGCCTTCCACGGGGGCCTCGGCGGCGAGCATGCGGCGGTCCGCCGCGTCGAAGGCCTCCAGCACGCCGATGCCGGGTCGCACCAGCTCCAGGCTGAGCGCGTCCGGCAGGTGCGCTTCGCCCAGCAGCGGCGCGCCAGGCGCGGTGTCGCGGAGCACCTTGAAGCCGCGCCGGTCCAGCACCTGCACGCGGAAGCGCCGCGACGCGGGCGTGGTGGCCTGGCTCAGGCGCTCCAGGGACATCAGGCCCACCAGCATTCCGCGCACCTCGCCGTCCTCGCGGAAGGGCTGCGTCACCGCGACCAGGGGCTGGCCGGGCGGACGGATGAAGGGCGGGGACACCTCGGCGCCCCGGGTGAAGGCCGGGGGCAGGAAGGCGCGCGGCTCCAGGTTCCACCCCGCCACGCTGGGAGACGCGGCCAGGATGTGGCCCTGGGTGTCCACCGCGAGCGCCGCGTCGAAGGCGCGCTCCTGGGCCGCCAGGTTGACCAGGTAGGGCTCCAGCCGCTCTGGCGCGGCCGCGGCGAAGGCGGCGCGGAAGCCCGGCGACTCCAGCATCAGCGCCAGGGACTCGCCCGCGTCGTCCAGGTAGCGCCGCAGGAAGTCGGCCTCGCCCGCGGCGGCGCGCTGCGTGTCGTCGCGCACCTGCTGTTCAATCGCGTTCTGCGCCAGGTACGCCGCCAGCCCGCCCAGCGCCAGCAGCGGCACCAGCCCCGCGAAGGCCAGCCCGCGCAGCAGCTTCCACCCCACCGTGCGCGGCGCGCGCGGCCGCCAGTCCAGGGCCTGCGCGACACAGGCCAGGGTGAGCACCGCGTACACGCAGGCCCCCAGCCACGACGCGCCCCGGCCCAGCGCGTACGCGAGCAGGGCGAAGGGCACCGCCAGCCCGCCCATGAGCAGGGCCGGCAGCCGGCGGTGGAGCCACTGGGAAGGCAGCAGCAGGCCCACGCCGCAGACGGCGAAGAGCAGGCCCACCAGGGGCCGCAGGGGCGCGAGGTGGGCGTAGACGGAGAGCGGGAAGCGCTCGGGCACCATCAGCATGGCCACGCCGAACGCCGCGCCGGTGAGGGCCGCGAAGGTGCGCAGCACGGGGCGCCGGCGCATGGCGGGCCAGGCCTCCAGCACCACGCCGCCGAAGAGCACCGGGTAGAGGATGATGCCCGTGAAGCTGCCGGGCAGGACGTTGAGTACCCACCAGTACAGCGCCATGGCCGCGCCCAGCAGCAGGCGCCCCGTGACGTCCAGCCAGCGCGGCGCGCGCGGATACAGCAGCGCGCCCATGAGCATGATGCTGCCCGTCAGGTACGTGAGGCCCAGCAGGCGCACGTAGGGGTAGAGCGGCCGGAAGGAGGCCACCCGGAACTCGTACGGGACGTACGTCATCAGCACGCCGAACATCAGGCCCACGACAGCGGCGGGCCAGGTGAGCGGCAGGAGGGCCGGTGCGGGCGGCGCCTGGATTTGCGGTGAAGGCGAAGAAGACATCTTTGCGGATTCACGCGCGAGGGGCGCCATGGGCGCTACGGCCCCCCGGGCTTTCGTCGAAGGCTCGACATCACGCGACCTCGAGCACCGTCCACTCGCGGACCTCGCCCGCGAGCATCACTTCCACTGTATCACCCGCCTTGCGGCCCATGAGGGCGCGCCCCACGGGGGAGGCGGGGGTGATGACGGACAGGAAGCCGTCACCGCCCGGACCCGTCAGCTCGGTCCCCGCGCCAGCGGGGAGGACGAAGAAGGTCCGTTCGGAGAAGCCCTCCTCGTCCTCGGTGCTGACGTCCACGATGGCGCCCAGCGCCACCGGGCCTTGCCGGGGGAAGCGCGGGAACTCCGCTTGGCCAAACTTCGTCAGCGCCTGGAGTTCTTCCTGGACCCGGCGGGCCCGGTTGGCCTGTCCGGTGGCGAGGCTGCCGAACTCCAGGGCGGCGCGGCCGTCCTCTTTCTTCTCGGACTCCGTGGCCAGGCTGCGGGCGGCCTCGCGGGCCTCCGCCTCGGCGCGGTGGGCCAGCCGGTCGCTCTGCTGGAGGCGGTCCGCGAGCTGGCCCAGGAGTGCATGCTTGTCGAGTCCCATGGGTGGTACAGAACTGTAGCGTCCACGGCGGACACCTCCAGTTTTCGGCCAGTCGCCCCCCCACCGGCCTGGGCTTAGAGTGGGGGCATGACACCCCAGGAACTCTCGGAGAAGGCCCGGCAGCTCGTCGCCGGAGGCGCGGTGCTGCTGGACGTGCGCACGCCGCAGGAATTCCAGGAAGGGCACCCCGAGCCCGCCCGGAACATCCCCGTGCAGGAGCTGCCCCGCAGGCTGGCCGAGGTGGGCCCGCCCGGCACGCGCGTGGTGGTGTACTGCGCCGCCGGTGGCCGCAGCGCCCAGGCCGCGCAACTGCTTCATGCCAACGGCTTCCTGGACGTCTTCGACCTCAAGTCCGTGAAGAACTGGTAGCCACCGGAGGCAGGTGCCCGGTGCGTCCCGGGCACGCGCTTCCAGCCGTCCTACCCGCGAGTCACTTCGCGCAGGAAGCGGTGCACGTCCTGGTTGAAGCGCCGCGGCTGCTCCGCGTGGGGCGCGTGGCCCGTGTTCGGGTACAGCTTGAACTCGGCGTCCGGCAGGGCGTTCACCAGCGCCCGCTGGTCGGCGACGGGGAAGAAGCCGTCCTGGTCACCGCCCACGACGAGCACCGGCACGCGGATGCGGTTCAGCCGCGCCGAGTGGTCCTCCGCGAGCATGCCGTCCAGCGCGTCCTGCCACACGCGCGCGGGCACCTTGCTGCTCTCCGACACCAGCGTGTTGATGTACGACGCCGGGACAGGGCGCACGAAGGTGCTCTCCTGGAACGCGCGGATGAACTCCGGGTCGACCGTGCCCTCGAACGTGTCCACGATGGACTTCAGCTCCAGCGCCACCGGGTTGCCGGCGACGGTGGGCGCCGAGCCGACGAGCACCAGCCCCTTCACGCGCCGCGGGAAGTCCAGCGCCACCTGCTGCGCGATGAAGCTGCCCATGGAGTGGCCGACGAGGATGGCGTCGCGCTCGCCCACCGCGTCCAGGAAGGCGTCCACGTCCGCGGCGAAGGACTGCTGCGTGTAGCAGCACGCCGGGCGCGTCGAGTCCCCGTGGCCGCGCTGGTCCAGCACGTAGACGTGGTGGTTGCGCGGGAAGGTGCGCAGGTTCAGGTCCCACGTGTGGTGGGAGTCCGAGTAGCCGTGGAGGAACACCACCGCGGGGCCCAGCGGCCGTCCCTGCTCCACGTAGCGCAGCGTCACGCCGGTGCGCAGGCGGACGGAGCGCTCACGGGGCGTGCCGAACAGCGCCTGCTCGGTGGAGGCGACCTCCGCGCCTTCGGGCGCCAGCCGCGTGTCGTTCGAGTCTGACTCCGGCGCGGGACCACAGGCGGCGAGAACGGGAAGAGCGAGCAGGGCGGCGAGGAGCTTCCTCATGCGTGAATGCCTCGGGGCTCTCCGGCGGGAAAGTCCGCCGGTGCATCGAGAAGTCTACGGCTACCTCTGACATTGCCTCGCTGGAAGTGACTCGCGGGGTTGGTGCGTACCCGCTTTTCAGAGGGGAGAGTCAGCGGAAACCCGCTCGAAAACGCACCGTGGGCGGAAGGTTCTCGCGCGGACGGCAAGCCTGTCACGGCCGTGCAACGCGGGGCCCGCGTAACCTTTCGGCCCCCGCCTTCGTGGTGTCGCTGGATGCCCGGAATTTCACCGGGCCTTTTCGGTGGAGGGCGGCACATGAAGGCACCTCGGGTGGCGGTCATCGGCGGAGGATTGGGTGGCCTGGCGGCGGCGGCGCTGCTGGCGCGGGGCGGTGGCGCGGTGACGCTCTTCGAGCGCTCGAAGCACCTGGGCGGCCGGGGTCGGACGTCGGACGTGGAGGGCTTCCGCTTCAACCTCGGCGCCCACGCGCTGTACCAGGGGGGCGCGGGGATGCGCGTGCTCGGCGAGCTGGGCGTGAAGCCCCGGGGTGGCATGCCCGGCGCGGGCGCGTACCTGCTGAGCGGCGGGCGCCTGCACACGATGCCGCGCGGGCTGGTCTCCATGTTGACCACGGACGCGCTGGGGCTGTCGGGGAAGCTGGAGCTCGCGAAGCTGCTCGCGGGGATGGGACGCGTGGACCTGGCGCCGCTGGCGAACATCACCATGCGTGACTGGGTGGAGCAGCACCTGTCGAGCGAGGACGCTCGGGCCTTCATCCTGGCGCTGACGCGGGTGCTGACCTACTGCGCGGACGTGGACGTGATGAGCGCCCAGTCCGCCGTCGCCCAGCTCCAGGCGAGGCCGGACGTGCTCTACGTGGACGGCGGGTGGAGCACGCTCGTCGCCGAGCTGGAGACCCGCGCCCGTGATGCGGGCACACGGCTGGAGCGCTCCGCGCGGGTGAGCGCCGTCCTGCTGGAGGATGCGGGCTCGCGCGTTCGGGGCGTGCGGCTCGTGGATGGGACGGAGCACGCGG
>NZ_JAAIYB010000261.1 GCF_010894475.1 Myxococcus vastator | reverse complement strand
ACCGTGGCCCCCGCACCCATCGTCGTTCCCAAGGAAGTGCCGCTGGAGAAGCCACCCGAGGCCGAGACGGAGACGGTGGCCGCCGCGCCCATCGCAGTGGGTGGCACCGGCGCGCTCGTTCCTGGCGGCGTGGTGGGAGGCGTCCCCGGCGGTGACACGCTCGCCGGCGGTGGCGGCCGTGTCGCGCCCATCAATCTTCCCGAGTCCGGCACGCCGCCGGAGCCCCTGTCCTCCAACCTCACGCCGGAATACCCCTCCGCGGCCCGCTCCAAGGGCCTGGAGGGCCTGGTCATCCTCAAGGGCGTGGTGGGCGTGGATGGCCGCGTCACCCAGCTGAGGGTGATGCGCGGCGACGAGCCCTTCGCCAGCGCGGCCATGGCCGCGGCGAAGACGTGGCGCTTCAAGCCCGCCATCGTCGGCGGTCAGCCCACGGCGGTGTTCCGCATCTTCAAGGTTCCGTTCCGTCTCAAGTCGTAAGCCGAAAAGGCCTCACCCGCACCTGCCCCCCAGGAGCAACCCGTCATGAACTTCAATCTCAGGGACATCTACAACCACATGGGTGTGTTCGCGCTGGGCATCGCGTGGACCCTCATCCTCTTCGCCGTCGCGTCCCTCGCGGTGTTCTTCGAACGCCTCTTCGTCTTCTTCCGCTCGCGCTCCATCTCCAAGCGCTTCGCGTCCCGCGCCGGCCCGCTGCTCACCCAGCACCAGCACGAGGCGCTGGTGCAGGAGGCGGAGGCCACCCAGGGCAGCCACCTGGCCATGCTGCTGGGCGGTGGCATGAAGCACTTCCTCGCGAAGTCTCGCGTGCCGGCCGGCAAGCTGGGGCCGGTGGAGCTCACGCGCCGTGAGCTGGTGCGCATCAACGAGCGCGTCAGCGCGGACGTGCGCCGCGGCATGTCCGTGCTCGCCACCGTCGGCTCGGTGGCGCCCTTCGTCGGGCTGCTCGGCACGGTGGTGGGCATCATCGAGGCCTTCTCCGGCATCGCCAAGGAAGGCTCCGGCGGCCTGGGCGCGGTGTCCGCCGGTATCGCCGAGGCGCTCGTCGTCACGGCGCTGGGTCTGCTCGTCGCCATCCCCGCGGTGCTGATGTTCAACTTCCTCTCCACCCGCGCCGACTCGCTCCAGCTCTCCCTGGACGCCGCGCGGAGCGAGTTCATGGACTACCTGGAGGACCTGGGGCCGCAGAAGCCCGCCGCCACCAACGGCGCCGCGGTGGCCACGGGCCCGGAGCTGGCTGCTCGCAAGGAGTCCCGCGATGTCCACCCCGCGTAGGAGCCTGACGCCGGAGATGAACGTGACGCCCCTGGTGGACGTCGTGCTCGTCCTCCTCATCATCTTCATGGTCGTCACGCCGCAGATTGAGTCCGGCGCCGCGGTGGAGCTGCCCACCGCGACGAACCCGGACAAGGAGAACAAGGAGCTGACGCCCACCACGGTGAGCCTGTCCGCCACCGGGGCCTTCTACCTGGACCGCAAGGAGCTCAAGCGCGACGCGCTCATGGCCGAGCTGAAGGCCGTGCGCGCGAAGGACCCGGACTCGCCCGTGGTGCTCAAGGCCGACCGGGGCGTGCGCTACTCCGAGGTGCGCGGCCTCTTCAAGGCGATGCAGGAGCTGGGCTTCCCCGGCATCAACCTGCAGGTCGTCGACAAGCAGAAGAACTAGGAGCGCACGCCATGGCATTCGACCTCGGAGGCGGAAAGGGCGGCATCCGCCCGGCGATGAACGTGACGCCCCTGGTGGACGTGGTGCTCGTCCTCCTCATCATCTTCATGGTCGTCACCCCGCTGATGACGAAGCAGATGTGGATGACGGTGCCCGCCAAGGGTGATGACCTGGAGGCCGCTGCGCCTCCTCCCGATGCAAAGCCACCGGTGGTGCTCACGGTGGACAAGTCCGGCGTGCTGCGCATCAACCGGGAGGAAGTGCCCCGCGACCAGGTCGTGGCCCGGCTCCAGCGCATGCTCAACGCGCGCCCGGACAAGATTGTGTTCTTCGACGCCAGTGATGATGTGCCGTACGGCGCCGCCATGGACGTGCTGGACCTCGCGCGAGGCGGGGACATCACGGTCGGCGTGCTGCCGGACAAGCTCGCGGATTGATGCAGTGCCGCGGCGGACCGTGACACCGAGTTTGCGGTCCGCCGCCTGAATCGTCACAGCCCCTTCATCCAGATGCCATGCGTGTCGCGTTCTCTACGCGCACCTCGGTAAGGAGTGTCGTGTTGTCTCGCACCGCCCCCCTGCGCGCCTTCTTGGCCGCGCTTGTCATGACAGCTACGCCCGTGTTCGCACAGGCGCCCGGCGTTCCGGGCTCGGCTCCCGCTCCCGCGGTCGACCCCGTCACGCAACCTCTTCCCCCACCCGAGGAAACCCAACCGTCGCAGCCGAAGGACACCGCGACGCAGCCGTCTGGGATTGCCGCTCCGCCCACCGCGGTGGAGCCTTCCGCGCATCAGCCGGGCACCGTGACGCCGCCGACGGCGCAGCAGCCTGGTGCCACGCCCGCGCCGACCGCGCAGCAGCCCGGCACCGAGGCGTCGCCGACGGCCGCGCAGCCCGGCACCGAGGCGTCGCCGACGGCCGCGCAGCCCGGCACCGAAGCCGACCCCACCGCGCAGCAGCCCGGCACCGAGGCCGACCCCACCGCGCAGCAGCCCGCGACGCCCACCGATGAGTCCATGGAGGGCATGAGCGACGAGGCGATGCTGGCCGAGTCCGCCGTCCCGCCCCCGGGCTTCACCGGCATCCATGGCCGCGTGACGGACGAAGCCAACGGCGAGGGCCTCATCGAAGCCACCGTGAAGGTCGTGACGGGCGCCCAGAAGCAGGTGCTCACCGACCTGGACGGCTTCTACCGGGTCGCGCTGCCGCCCGGGAAGTACGACCTGCGCGTCTTCTATGACGTGTACCAGGGCCGCCGCATCACCGGCGTCGTGGTGTCGAAGGGCAAGGCGACGAAGCTGGACATCGCGCTCGGCGCGGACGAAGGCGCGGTGCAGGAGGTCGTCGTCGAGGCTCGCGCGGACCGCCGGGCCGAGGGCGCGCTGCTCCAGGAGCGCAAGAAGGCGGCCGCCGTGTCGGACGCCATCAGCGCGCAGGAAATCGCGCGCACGCCGGACTCCAGCGCCTCCGACGCGGTGAAGCGCGTGGTGAGCGCCACCGTGGTGGACGGCCGCTACGTGCTGCTGCGCGGCCTGGGTGGCCGCTACAGCACCACCCTGCTCAACGGCGCGCTGCTGCCCAGCACCGAGCCGGATGAGCCCAGCGTCCCGCTGGACATCTTCCCCACCAGCCTGCTCGCCAACCTCAACGTGGTGAAGAGCTACACGCCGGACCTCCCTGGCACCTTCGGCGGCGGCACGCTGCTCATCGAGACCCACTCCTACCCGAGCGAGTTCGAGCTCAAGCCGCGCATCAGCCTCTCCGGCGACTCCGTGACGACGTTCCGCGAGCGCAACAGCCAGGCGCAGGGCGGCTTCTTCGAGAACCTGGGCTTCCCCAGCGGCAGCCGCCAGCTCCCCAACGCCATTCCGCGCGACAGCGGCCTGGGCATGTCAGGTGAGTCCGGCGACGTGCTGGAGCAGCAGTACCGCAGCTTCCCCAACATCTGGCAGGCGCGCCGCACCACCGCGCTGCCCAACATGGGCCTGGGCGTGTCCATGGGCGACACCCTGCGCTTCGGCAACAGCCGGCTGGGCTACCTGGCCAGCGCCAACTACGGACACCGCGACGGCGTGCAGGAGGGCAACTTCGCCCGTGTCGACCGCGACGAGACGGGCACGCTCAACGCCCGCGACGCGGCCCGCAGCACGCAGGGCTTCGAGACGGCCAGCCTCAGCGGCCTGGGCAGCGTCGGCTTCCAACTGGACCGCGACAACGAGCTGACCTGGTTCGGCCTCTACACCCGCGGCACCGACACCCGCACGTTCACCGCGCGCGGCAGCAACATCGTCCGCGGGGAGAGCTACGAGAGCACGCGCCTGCAGTTCGTCAGCCGGCAGCTCTTCTTCAACCAACTCCGGGGCTTCCACCGCCTGGGACTGCTGGGGGACGCGGAGCTGGATTGGCAGGCCAACCTGTCCCGCGTGGACCGCGACGAGCCCGACACCCGCGACACCCTCTACAGCGACAACCTCTCCGCGCCGTCGGGCACGCCCACCTTCCCCAACCAGCCCAACAGCGGCGAGCGCTTCTTCGCCGAGCTGGGCGAGACGTCCACGGGCGGCAGCCTCAACGTCACCGTCCCCCTCTCCGCCGTCCGGCTGAAGGTGGGCGGACTCACCCAGGTGTCCTTCCGTGACTTCGGCGCGCGCCGCTTCCGCTACCTGCTGGGCAACACCCCGGTGGACCGCACGCTCCCCCCCGAGCAGCTCTTCGCCCCGGAGAACCTGGGCACCAGCATCCGCGTGCGTGAGAACACCCGGCCGGACGATGCCTATGACGCGTACCTGGGCATCTTCGCCGGCTATGCGTCCGCGGACGTCCAGCCGACGGCCGCCCTCCGCCTGGTGGGCGGCCTGCGCGTGGAATCCTCCATCCAGCAGCTCACGCTGAAGGACCCGTTCACCGGCGCCTCCGGCACGGAGAACCGCTCCGAGTACCTGAACCTGCTGCCGGCCTTCAACGCCATCTACGCGCTGACGCCCACCGTGAACGTGCGCGCCGGCTACAGCTACACGCTGGCGCGGCCCACCTTCCGCGAGCTGGCGCCGTTCATCTACTTCGACTTCGTGCGCCGCCGGAACGTGTCCGGCAACCCGGACCTGCTCCAGACGCGCATCCACAACATCGACGCGCGCGTCGAGTGGTTCGCGGGCGAGAACGAGGTCCTGGCCGCCAGCGCCTACTACAAGCGCTTCCAGGACCCCATCGAGCGCGTCATCCGCAACCCCGAGTCGGGGGACCTCAGCTTCGAGAACGCCGCGGGTGCCAACACCTACGGCGTGGAGCTGGAGGCGCGCGCGTCGCTGGCCCGCCTCACCCAGACGCTGAAGGCCGTGCGCGTGGGCGCCAACCTCACGCTCATCCAGTCCGACGTGGACCTGGGTGACCCCAACGTGGTGGGCGCGCAGACGAACCGCAACCGCCCCCTCCAGGGCCAGTCCCCGTACGTCATCAACCTCAACGTCGGCTACTCGCGCCCCGAAAGCGGCACCGAGCTGACCGTCCTCTACAACGTGTCCGGCCGCCGCATCAGCGAAGTGGGCGTCCAGGGCCTGCCGGACATCTACGAGGTGCCCTTCCACCGCGTGGACATCTCGCTGACGCAGCAGCTCGGCGCGGCGCAGCTCAAGCTCACCGCGGCCAACCTCCTCGACTCGAGCGTCACCCTCCGCCAGGAGTCGGTGGACGTGCAGACGTACAAACCCGGCGTCGCCTTCAGCGCGTCGCTGGGCTGGTCCCTCTAACCCACAGAAGGAAGCACACCCATGAAGCGCCTCTTTGCCTCCCTCCTGACGCTCTCCGCCCTCTCCCTGACGCCTGCCTGCGGCGACGACAACGACAACACGCCCAACAACCCCAACCCGCCGCCGACGGACACCACCGAGGACGTGTCCGCCAACATCACCCAGGACACCACCTGGAAGGCGGGCGTCACGTACACGCTGAAGAACTACGTCTTCGTGGAGAGCGGCACGCTCACCATCGAGCCGGGCACCCGCATCCTGGGCGACCAGGGCAGCGCGCTCATCGTCACCCGCAACGCGAAGCTCCACGCGGTGGGCACGGCGCAGGCCCCCATCGTCTTCACCAGCTCGCGGCCCGAGGGCAGCCGCGAGCCCGGTAACTGGGGCGGCGTGGTGCTGCTCGGCAAGGGCCGCCTCAACGTGGCGGGCGGCGAGAACACGGTGGAGGGCTTCTTCGCCTCCGGCAACAACCCGCTGACCCAGTACGGCGGCGGCGCCACCCCGGACGACGCGCACGACTGCGGCAAGCTGAGCTACGCGCGCATCGAGTTCGCCGGCTTCGAGCTGTCCGAGGACAACGAGCTCAACGGCCTCACCGTGGCCGGCTGCGGCTCGGCCACCGACCTGGACTACATCCAGGTCCACATGGGCGCGGACGACGGCGTGGAGTTCTTCGGTGGCTCGGCCAACCTGTCGCACGCCGTCGTCACCCAGGCGGATGACGACTCGCTGGACTACGACCTGGGCTACAGCGGGAAGATCCAGTTCTTCATCGCGCAGCAGAACGCGGTGGTGGGCAACTTCGGCATCGAGTCCTCCGGCAACAAGAACGACAACGCGGCCACGCCGCGGTCCGCGCCGGAAATCTGGAACGCGACCTTCATCGGCTCCGGCCGTCCGGCGGGCACCACCCCCGCGCAGGCGGGC
This sequence comes from Myxococcus vastator, assembly GCF_010894475.1. Taxonomy (GTDB): domain Bacteria; phylum Myxococcota; class Myxococcia; order Myxococcales; family Myxococcaceae; genus Myxococcus; species Myxococcus vastator. The sequence continues at coordinate 5,453 of NZ_JAAIYB010000261.1, read as the reverse complement.
ATGGTGTTCAACACCGGCGCGGGCGGGAAGCTGAACAACGTCATCATCGCGAACTTCGCCGACCTGGCGGTGGACGTGAGCGGCACGGCCTCCGCGGCGCTGTGGAACGCGGCCACGCCGGAGCTGTACCTGCGCAACACCCTCTTCTGGAACAACCGCGGCGACACCGCCTCCATCCCCGCGGCGCCGAACCCGACGGTGGACGCGGGCGGCAACGTCACCAACCCGGACTCGTCCAACTTCAACGAGCCGGAGAAGGTGCTGGCCTCCGGCCTGAACAACCGCGTGCAGGATCCGCAGCTCACCGACGCGCTCAACCTCACGGCGCCGAACTTCATGCCGGCGGCCGGCTCGCCCGCGCTCAACCCGGACTCCGCCGCCACGCCGCCGGAGGGCTTCGACACCTCCGCCCGCTTCGTGGGCGCGGTGGGCACCACCAACTGGCTGGCCGGCTGGACGGCCTTCCCGCGGGACTGACGTCCCCACGCTGAGCTGAGCCGGGCCCCTCCACCGAACGCGGGTGAGGGGCCCGGTCCCATGGCCCGGTCGAGTGCGGCGCGCGGAGGGGGGCTCCGGCGACGGCACCCGGCCGGGCCGTGGCCTTTGCAGCGCCCGGAGCCTCCTGGCGTCCCTGGGCCCACCGCCCCGCGCGGCCCGCCCTCGCGGGGTTGTCATCCCCGGCGGCTCCCCCAACGTTTCTCCGGTGGCGGGCCCGACTCCTGCCTGCCCAGGAGGAGCCGCCGCCATGCGTGACACGATTCAGCAGCCAGGAGCCCGCTCTCCCGCTGTGCCTCCACGCGGCGGAAGCCAGCGGCGGAGCCCATTTGGCCGCGACGGCCAGCGCACCTCGGAGGAGCGCCTTCCGCAGCTCGTCTCCGCGCTCGCGGGCGGCGCCCTGCTCACGCTGGGCCTCCAGCGCGGCAGGCTGGGCGGCGTGGCCATGGCCCTGGCCGGTGGCGGCCTGCTCTTCCGCGGCACCCGGACCGAGCAGGAGCCCTACGTCCGCAGGCACGGCGTCGTCGTCCGGAAGTTCCGCCGGCAACGCGGCCGGGACGCCACCGTCGAGCTGACGGTGCTCCAGCGCTCCATCACCATTCAAGGCACGCCGGAGGCGCTGCATCGCCGCTGGCTCGACGCGGAGACGCTCAGCCAGGTGATGGGACACTTCGCCGACGTCACGTCCCCTGGCGAGGGACTGCAGCACTGGAGGGTGCCGGGCGTGCTCGGCAAGGACCTCGAATGGGACGCCCAGGTGGTGGAGGAGCGCCCCGGTGAGCTGCTGCGCTGGCAGTCCGTGGGGGACACGGCCCTGCCCAACGAAGGCTGGGTGCGCTTCCGCCCCGCGCCGCGGGACTGGGGCACGGAGGTGACGCTCCGCTTCGTCTTCGACCCGCCGGGCGGCATCCTGGGCGAAAAGGCCGTGCAGTTGCTCGGCGCCGTGCCCGCCGCGCTCGCGCGCATGGCCCTCAAGCGCTTCAAGAGCCTCGTCGAGTCCGGCGAGATTCCCACCACCCGGCCCAACCCCGCCGCTCGCGAGGGCGGCTACGCCTCCTGAGGAACCTGCCCATGCGCGCACTCTGCTGGAACGGCATCAACGACCTGGGCGTGGAGACGGTGGGGGACCCTCGCATCGTCAACCCGCACGACGTCATCCTCCAGGTGAGGATGTCCACCACCTGCGGCTCCGACCTCCACTTCATCGACGGCGACATCCCGACGATGCGCAAGGGAGACGTCATTGGCCACGAGTTCATGGGCACCGTCGTGGAGAAGGGCCCCGCGGTGAAGAAGGTCCAGGTGGGGGACCGCGTCGTCGTCCCGTCCTTCATCTGCTGCGGCAGCTGCTGGTACTGCCAGCACGACCTGTGGTCCCTCTGCGACAACACCAACCCCCAGGGCGAACTGCAGGAGCCCCTGTTCGGCGCCCAGACGGCCGGCATCTACGGGTACACCCACGCCTTCGGCGGCTACGCGGGCGCGCATGCGCAGTTCGTCCGCGTCCCTCACGCGGACAACGACTGCTTCCGCGTGCCCGAAGGCGTGACGGATGAGCAGGCGCTGTTCCTCTCCGACGCCGTCCCCACCGGCTACATGGGCGCGGAGTTCTGCGACATCCAGCCCGGCCAGACGGTGGCCGTGTGGGGCTGCGGCGGCGTGGGGCTGATGGCGCAGAAGGCCGCGTTCCTCCTCGGCGCCGAGCGGGTGATTGGCATCGACCGCCTCCCCGAACGGCTGAAGCTGGCGCGGGAGAAGGTGGGCGCGGAGACCCTCAGCTACGAGGAGGTCGACAGCGTCCAGGACGTGCTGAAGGAGCTCACCGGCGGCCGAGGCCCCGACGCCTGCATCGACGCGGTGGGCATGGAGGCGCACGGCACCGGCGTGGGCTATGCGTATGAGCGCGCGAAGCAGGCGCTGCACCTGCAGACGGACCGGGGCCAGGCGCTGCGGCAGGCCATCCTCGCGTGCCGCAAGGGCGGCATCCTGTCCGTGCTGGGCGTCTACGGCTTCATGGACGCGTTCCCCATGGGCGCCCTCATGAACAAGGGCCTCACGGTCCGCGCCGCCCAGCAGCACGGACAGAAGTACCTGCCGCGCCTGCTGGAGCACGTGGTGAAGGGCGAGCTGGACCCGTCCTTCCTCGCCACCCACCGGTTCTCCCTGGAGGACGCGCCGAAGGGGTACGAGCTCTTCAAGAAGAAGCAGGACGGCTGCGTCCGGGCGGTGTTCCTGCCCAACTGACGCGCCAGTCCTCACGAGGCCGTCCGGTGGCCGCGACACACCGGGCGGCTTCGTTTATCCGCGCGCCCGCTCAGGCCTCGGACAGCATGCCGTTGCCGGTGTGGTGCGCCGCCGCGGCGAGCGCCTCCGGCGTGGACCCGTCCGCGAACAGGGAGGCCCCCGCGGCGGCGCGGGCCTTGGGCGGGCGGCCCCGGCGGCGGGGCGCGTTCTCATCGCTCCCCTGCGTCGCGCTCGCGGGGTCCGCCGCCGCGCCGTCAGCCCGGGCGCCCTTGCGCGCGGCACGCGGCAGGTGGATGCCGTCCAGCTTCGCGCTCAGCTCCACGTTCTCCTCGGAGAAGACCCGCGCGTATGCCAGCGCCCGCTGGCCCTTCTGGAGCAGCGCCTCCTGGCTCTCGTGCAGCGCCTGCCGCGCGGACTCCAGCGCTGCCTGCGCGCGCGCCACGGCCTCCGCCTGCTCCCGCACCTGTTCGGCCGCGGCGTCCAGCACCTCGCCGTTCATGTCCGGGAAGCGGACCTCCGCCAGCTCCGTGGTGAACAGCTCGAGCAGCGCACGCAGCGCCGGGGAAATGGGGTCGTTCTCGTTCGAGTCGAACATGCGCGGGCCTCCTGGCTCCTTGCGGGAAGGTGGCCCCTATCTGCCCAGATGTTCAGTGTCAGATCAAGAGGGTAGGCTAAAACAGCACCCTTGCGGATCAATCCACGCGCACCAGCGCCGCCTGTTGCAAGCCGTCGTCCGCGCTCACCTCCACGGACAGGTAGTGCCGGCCCACCCCGTCGAACGTCTCCGGAATGGCGCCTCCGCCGCCGGAGATGAAGGCGGGGATGCCCCCGTTGGTGAACGAATAATAGGAGTGGATGTGCCCGTAGAGCGTGAGGTCCACGCCCGCGCGCGCCATCTTCCCCATCAGCCCCGCGGCCTCGCCCCGGTTGGCGAAGCCGCCGCCGCGCAGGCCCACCGGGTCCTGTGGCGGGACGTGCATGGCCACCACGTGCGTGCCGTCCCGCGAGGCCGCCAGCCACCCCTCCAGTTGCTCCTCCACGCCGGGGTCCAGCGTGCCGTTGCTGGAGTCCACCACCGAGAAGCGCACGCCCTTGAAGACGAAGCTCTGGCTGCCGCGCCCCACCAGCGCGTGGTACTCGGCCGCGTCGCGGGTGAACGTCTCGTGGTTGCCCAGGGTGGCGTACAGCGGGATGCGCGAGCCCGCCTCCAGCCGCTCCTGGAACTCCGTCAGCTCGTCGCGCGTGCCGGACTCCGTGAGGTCCCCCGCGAAGAGGATGAAGCGCGCCGCGTCATCCCGCCGCATGCGCGCGTAGATGTCCCCCACGCGCGGCAGGGCCTCCTGCACGTCCGCCAGCGCGAGGAAGCGGAAGGGCTCACGCGACTCCGAATCCGGCGGCGCCACGGACAGCCGCGCCGTCGTCCCCGCGCGCAGCGCCACGCGCCACACCTTCACCGTGGGCAGCGCCTGGGGAAGGGCCTCCTGCGCCAGCGGCGCGCCCCCCTCCTCCTGGGCCACCAGCACCGCGTCCGGCATCGCGTTGCGCACCGTCACCAGCCAGTCGGACGGCGCCTGTGCGCCCACGTCGATGCGGGCGGTGAAGGCCGGCGCGTTGCCCCACAGCACCAGCGTGCCCGGCGCCAACTCGCGCACCGTCGCCAGCCCGTCCGCCACCGACAGCGTCACCCCGCCCTGCTGCGCCTGTCCCACCTTGGAGTCCGCGACGGCGCGGTTCTCCGCGGGCCGCATGCCACAGCCCGACGACACCAGCGCCGCCAGCACGCCCGCCTTCACACCCACGCGCATCACCGCTCACCTCCCAAGGCATGAATCAATGACAGCCGGCCCACGAGCGCGCCACCTCCCTGCACCTCCGCGGCGACGCCCCAGTCATCCGTCAGCAGCGCCCGGCCCCTCAGGCCAAAGGCGCCCACGATTCCGCCGCCGCGCGAGCGGATGCCGCCCGCGAAGGAGTCCTTGCGGTGGTCGTAATAGAGCATCGCCTCGCCCCGGAAGGGCCCGCCCCGGCCCAGCCACACGCCGTAGCCGAAGGTGAAGAGCAGCTGCTCGTGCAGGTTCCCGTCGCTCACCGCGCCAGGGTACGTGATGGCCTCCGCCGACGTGCCCACGCTGACCTCCGCGAAGGAGCCCGCCATGGCCGGGCTGATGCGCGACATGGCCAGCCGGCCCCGCAGCGCCACCTCTCCGCTGATGAGCGCGAAGCCCTCGGTGGGGTAGCGGTGGAACTGGCCAAAGGCCTCCACGTCCAGCGCGCTGCCGTCCGTGCCCGCCAGCGAGCGCTCCGGCGCGCCCAGCAGCCGCCACGCCCCGCCCAGGCGCACCTGGGTGTTGCCCTCGGACGGGTCCACCCGCACGGCGCCCAGCAGGCGCAGCGAGTCGAAGCGGGCCTGCGCCCCCACCGTGAGGAAGTGGCGGTAGTCGAAGGCCGCGTCATTCACATACTGGTAGCCCACCTCCAGCTCCAGCGGCGGAAGCAGCGGCGGCGCCACGCCCGGGTCGAACGCCGGCGCCGTCACCGCATACAGGTTGGCCAGCGCGGAGATGCCCAGCACGCTGAAGCCCGCCAGCGTCACCGCGTACAGCGGAGCAATGGTGCGCCGCGACGCGCCCGTCAGGGCGATGGGCACCCCGCCCAGCGCGATGAGCCCCAGGCCCGCGCCCTCCAGCGCGAAGAGCCGCTTCGCCGTCTGGCCG
>NZ_JAAIYB010000260.1 GCF_010894475.1 Myxococcus vastator | reverse complement strand
CTCCACCTCTGCGCCCCAGGCCCCCCGCGAGTACCGGGCCGCCCGCGCGGCCGTCGCGGCGCTGTTCCTCACCAACGGCGCCATCCTCGCCAACCTCCTGCCGCGCTATCCGCAGCTCAAGGCCGACCTGGGCCTCAGCAACGCGCACTACGGGCTGGCGGTCGCCGCGTTCCCCAGCGGCGCGATGGTGGCGGGGCTCGCCGCCGGAGCGCTCATCCGCCGCTTCCGCTCCTCACGGGTCGCCGTCGCCGGCACGCTGCTGACGAGCCTGGGCGTGCTGGTCGCGGGCCTCGCGTCGTCGTGGTGGGCGCTCGCCGCTTCGCTCTTCTTCGCGGGCGGCATGGACGCCATCACCGACGTGGCGCAGAACTCCCATGGGCTCCGGGTGCAGAGACGCTATGGCCGGTCCATCCTCAACTCCTTCCATGCGATATGGAGCATCGGCGCGGTGGTCGGCGGACTCATGGGCGGGCTCGCCGCGGGACTGAACGTGCCCCGGGGCCTCCATCTGGGATGCTCCGCCCTGCTCTTCGCCGGGGTGTCCTTGATGGCGCTGCGCTACACGATTCCCGGCCCCGAGCCCATCGTCACCGTTGAACCCGCGGCCGCCGCGGCGCACCTGGGCAGCGTCCCCGCGCGGCGTCCGCCGACGGGGCGCGGGCGCATCTGGCTGATGTTCTCCGCGCTGGTCTTGATTGCCGTCGGCGGCATCCTCGTCGAGGACGCGGGCATGACGTGGGCAGCCGTCTACCTCTCCGGGACACTCGGGGCCACGGCCGCTGTCGCTTCATTCGGGTTCGTCGCCCTCGTGGGCGCGCAGTTCGTGGGCCGGCTGCTGGGCGATGGCATGGTGGACCGGTTCGGACAGCGCGCGGTCGCTCGGGCGGGCGGCGCCACCACGGCGCTGGGCATGAGCGCCGCGCTGTTGTTTCCCTCCATCCCGGGCACCATCGCGGGCTTCGCGCTCGCGGGCTTCGGCGTCGCCACGCTGGTCCCCGCCGCCATGCACGGCGCCGACGAGCTGCCCGGCCTTAGCGCGGGAACGGGTCTCACCGTCGTCAGTTGGCTGATGCGCCTGGGGTTCCTCGCGTCGCCCCCGCTCGTCGGGCTCGTCGCCGACAACGTGGGATTGCGCGTGGGTTTGCTCGGGGTGCCGCTCGCGGGGACCCTCGTCGTGCTGCTCTCCGGAGTCCTCGGCCAGGGGATTGCGCGCGCGCCGCCAGCGCCCTGACCGAGCGCTGGCGGTCCTTCGGCTCAGGCCGGACGTTCGATGCGGCCATCCGCGTGCCGGGCGAAGCGCCCTTCCTCTCGCGGATGGACCGGGTCATTGGCCGGCCAGGGCCAGCCGCCGAAGCCGGTGCGCTGGTAGTCCGCGAAGGCCTGCTGAATCTCCTCCCGCGAGTTCATCACGAACGGGCCGTACTGCACGACGGGCTCGCCAATGGGACGGCCCTGCAGCATCAACAACTCCGCCACGTCCGCGCCGTTCTCCAGCTCCACCGCGACGTCCGCCCGCAGCTCGACACCCTGCGACGGAGGAATGGCACGCCCCGCCACGCGCAGACTGGAGCCGAGGAAGAAGTACAACATCCGGTTGCTGCCAGGGGCCGCCGCCGGCAGCGTCCACCGCGCGCCCGGGGCCAGCTTGAGCGTCCAGATGGCCACGTCCGCCGCTTCCTGCGCCGCCCACGACCTGGGCGGCGGCGGTGGCGCCTTCACGTCTCCCAGGCTTCCAGCCACCACCGTGACTTCCGTGGCGCGCCCTTCCGCGTCCCGGGCGACGTGCCGGGGGATGACGTGGTTCCACAGCATGGAGAAGTGCGGCGCCACGAGCTTGTTCGCCCGCGGCAGGTTGAGCCAGATTTGAAACAGCTCCACCGGGTTCGGCTGGTCGCGCTGGAGCAGCGGGAACATCTCCGAATGGTTGATGCCCGCGCCCGCGGTGAGCCACTGCACATCCCCGCCGCCGAAGCGCGCCGCCGCCCCCAGGGAATCCGCGTGGTCGAGCAGGCCGCTGCGCACCACCGTGACAGTCTCGAAGCCCCGGTGCGGGTGCTGCGGGAAGCCGGGCACCACGGTGCCGTGATACATGTTCCAGCCGTCCCGCCTGTCGAAGTCCTGGCCCAGGTTGCGGCCCGCCAGCGAGGCGGACGGCCCCAGGCGCTCGTTTCCCACGGGGTACTTGTCGTCGTGGTGGACGCAGAAAAGGAACGGGTCCGGGGTCCGCCACGGCATCCCGAGCGGCTCCACACGAAGGACGGCTTCTGGTTGCTGACGCATCTGCGACGCCTCATCCCTTCCGGAGCCCCCTGAAAATTCCCTGGGTCGGGACTCCCTCCGCTGAGCGTAACAGCGAGCCCTCCGCGCCGCTTGCCCCGCCGTCCCAGGAACCTCAGGCCCACAGCTCCTGAGCGAGCGTGTCCACCATCGCCACGGCGACCTCGGGCGGGGGCAGCCCGGCCTCGGACACGAGCACGGGATTGACCGGCACGGCGGCCTCCTCGCGCAGGGCCTCCGCGGCCCGCTGCTTCGCCAGCCGGAGCACCTCCCGCTCCTCGTCCGACAGCCGCGCCTGCGCCCAGGCATCAATCTTCCACGAGAGCTCCGCGTGCCGCGTCTCGTCCTCCGCGATGCGAGCCATGGAGGCGCGCACCTCGTCGTCCTGGGCATGGAGCGACTGGTGCCGCGCCACCAGCGCGCCGAACGTCTCCCGCACGCAGCCCTCCACCGCGTTGTCCAGCGCCACCGCGAACAAGGAGCGGGGCGCCGCCGCGTCCACCCGTGGGGCCTGGGGCGTCGCGCCGTGCCGCCCCGCCAGCCGGGCGCTGACCTCCGTGTGCATGACCTCCTCCAGGGCGCTCATCAGCGCCGCGTCCTGCAGCGCGAGGTCCGCGCCATGCGCGGCCAGCTCCTCCCGGAGCAGCAGGAAGGCCTGGATGGACGCGGCCTCCAGGTGGGCAATGGCGGCGAAGTGCTGGCCCAGCACATCGTCACACGCCACCGAGCCCCGTGAGCGCAGTCCTTCGGGCCTGCGCCCCACGGCGCAGTTGTCCGTGCCCCGCTCGAGCACGTTGCGCTCCTCCTCCACCACCTCGCCCGTTGACGACACGCGCAGGGCATACTGCGTCAGCTCCGTCCCCTCACCACACGCCATGCCCTTGGTGCCGACGACGCCGAACGCGCCGTCGCCCAGCGCCTTCACCGCCCCATACTTGAGCCCGTCGCAGCGCACGCTGTAGCCCGCGGCAAAGGCAGTCAGCGCGGCCTCCTGCGTCGTGTCGATGGGCCCCAGGAACGACTTCAGGGCCTCCAGGGAGGCGATGGCAGACACCACGTCGCCGCGTGTCGTCGCGAGAAAATAGTCGGTGCAGATGAAACCGCAGGCGGCGCGGAACCCACTGGCGGGCGACAACGCCTCGAGCTCTGACAGACATGTCTGGGGCTGCGTCGCCGTCGCGCAAGGTGTTCCCGCGGAGGAGAGCGGGTTCGTTGGCACGGGCTCGCCAGCCGCATGGAAGCTCCGCAGCTGCACGAAGTCTGGCGCGACCGCAGGTGACAATCCCGTCACGGACAGCCCACCATTTTCACAAAGCGGCGGCTCATAGCCCGTCAGGTCCACTTCACCGTCACATCCGGCAAGGGTCAGGGGCGACAGGAGCGAGGCGCGAAGGGCCCGGGAGAAGAGCAGACGCAAGCGATTCGAATCCATGGGTGCAGGGCCTCCTTCAGATGGAAGTCCGCACCTCAGCAATGAAGATGCCAACGCCCGCGGGCCCTGGAACAGCGGACAGGCACGGTGAAATCCGGACGTTTCTTGCCTGCCCCGCTCAGAAACCTGAGGGGCATGCGCTCTTGGCTTGCGCGACTTCAAGAACGGCATTCCTGGCTAAATCAGTGACACTGAAACACGAGTCAAGGGCGACTCTCTCACAGTGTATGGCCAGGCAACCCGCGCGGTCGCCCGACACGCGCCGCGGGTTTTGTTTTCAGGCAAATGCCTGTGTCACACTGGCGCCGCAAGCCTGACGCAGGCAGCGCCTCACCCGGCCCGGTGAACGCGCTTCGGGGATGAGGTGCGGATGTTGTCGTGGTTCGGTATCGCAGTCGCAGTGCTGGCGCAGATGCCCGCCGACGGCGCAGCCCAGGTGAAGAAGGTAGACGGGCTGGTACCCGCGCTCCGGGAGATGGCCGCGGATCCCCTCGTCATCCAAGCGGTGCGTGAGCAGAACGCCCGCCGCGAAGCCCTGGACGCCATTCAAGCGCGGGACGCCGCCTGGATGGCGACGCCCGCGCTGACGCCTTTCAAGGAACGGCTGCTGAGCAGCGCCTGCTCGCGCGTCCTGAACCGGCACCGGTCGAAGCTGGGGCGCGTCATCGCCGAGGCCTTCGCCATGGACAACCAGGGCGCGCTCGTGGGCGCCACGCGGCGCACGTCCGACTACTGGCAGGGTGACGAGGAGAAGTTCCAGGTGCCCTTCACGCAGGGCCTCCAGCTGCGGGAGAAGCCCTTCTTCGACGAGTCATCGTAAGCCTTCGTCATCCAGGTCTCCTTCCCGGTCCGTGAGCGTGGACGGACCATTGGCGCGCTCTCCGTCGGCATCTCCCTGCTGGACCTCTGAGTCTCCTGCTCGCTCGACATCCCATGCGCTTCCTCGACGGAATGAAGCTTCGTACCCGCCTCATGCTGGCGGTGTTCCTGCTGGTCATTGGAGCCATCGCCCCGCTCAACCTCGTCGGCAACGCCTTCGCGGAGGAGGCGCTGCGGGAGCAGATCCACGCCACCCTGCAAGCGGAAGCGGAGGGGCTGCGGGAGCTGGTGGAGGCGGCGCTCACCGAACGTGAGGGCAACGCGCGCAGCTGGGCCGAAGACTCCATCCTCCGGGGCGCCCTGCTGTTCGACACCTTCGAGAAGAGCGACGCGGTGCTGGCCTCGCTCCAGAAGCGCCATGCCTCCTTCGCGGGGTTGGTGCTCTTCTCCGAGGACGGCCGGGCGCTCTCCGCCAGCGACCCCGCGCTGCTCAAGCGCTTCGCGAAACAGGAGCAGGCGGTCCGCGAGACGGCCTGGTTCAAGAACGCGAAGCAGCACCGGCTGGATGGCCATGGGCTCGCGCAGGTGGACCCCTTCTTCCAGAAGCGCGTGCTGTCCTTCGCGGTACCGGTCATCAGCCCCATCAGCCAGTCGCGCATCGGCATCCTGCTGGCGGCCTATGATTGGGGGCGCATCGGCGCGGAGGTCGAGGACGCGCTGGCGCGCGCGCACGAGCGGGGACAGAAGAGCTTCGCGCTGGAGGTCCTCTCCGCGGAAGGCACGCCCCTGTTCGACTCCCGCGAGGAGGGCGCGCAGCGCGCCACCGACGCGCTCCGGTTCGAGGCCCTGGACGGCAGGACGGAGGTGGACGTGGGAGATGGGTGGCGCTTCGTGGCGACCGTGTCTCCGCAAGAGGCCTACACCCCGCTCGAGCGGGGCTCCTGGATTGCCCTCATCCTGACGGCCGTGTCGTTGATTGCGAGCATGCTGGGCTCCTGGTGGCTGGCCCGGAGCGTGACGCGTCCCATCTCCACGCTCAGCGACGTCGTCGGCCGCATCGTGCGCGAAGGCGACCTGACGCAGCAGGTGGAGGTACCCGCCCGCCAGGACGAGGTCGGCGAGCTGGCCGCGTCCTTCTCCCAGATGATGAGCCACCTGCGGGAGTCCACCGCCAGCCTCCAGCAGGGCACGCGGGTGCTGGGACAGACGGTGGCCGAGCTGACCCGCGCCTCCGCCCAGCAGGAGCGCAACCTGTCCCGCCAGGCCGCCGCCCTCCAGGAGACCCAGACGACGGCGCAGGAAATCAAGCAGACGTCGCTGATGGCCGCGGACCGCTCCCAGGAGGTGCTCGGCGTCACCACGCGCGCCCGCGAGGTGGGCACCGCCGGCGAGGCCACCGTCAGCGCCAGCCTGGAGGGCTTCGAACAGCTGAGGGAACAGGTGGGGCGGATGGCCGGGAGCATCACCGCGCTGGAAGAGCGCACGCGCCAGATTGGCGGCATCACCCAGTCGGTGAAGGACCTGGCGGACCAGTCCAACATGCTGGCGCTCAACGCCGCCATTGAATCCGCGCGCTCGGGCGAGCACGGCAAGGGCTTTGGCGTGGTCGCCCGGGAGATTCGCAGCCTGGCGGACCAGTCCATCAGCTCCACGGGCCGCGTCCGCGAAATCCTCGACGACGTCCAGCGCGCCATCCGCGCCACCGCCTCGCTGTCCGAGGAGGGCCAGCGGCGCACCGAGGTCGGCCTGGACCAGGTGCGCGCCAGCGGTGAGAGCCTTCGTGAGCTGGCGGGCATCATCCAGGACAACGCCAACGCAGCGCAGCAGATCGCCGCCGCGGTGAGCCAGCAGAGCGCGGGGGTCTCCCAAATCTTCACCGCCGTGACGGACCTGTCCCGGATGATGGATGAGACGCTGCAGGGCATGAAGGCCACCCAGCAGACCACCCAGACCTTGCGCGACGTGGCGCAGCGCATGGAAGCGGTCGCGAGCACCTATCGCGTCTGACACCCGGTCCCGAGCTGGCCGCGTCTTGTCAAGCCAACAGCACCCCCTTGTATGACCACCGGCAGGCGAGCGAGCCTCCTGTCAAGCCCCGGGCCTACCACTGGGGGGTGAGGGACAGCCTTTCAGTCGGAGCCTATTGAATGGGCTCACACAGAAACGGACCCGCAGGGTTGCCTGACCCGGCAGGAAGGAAGCTCGCGTCGATGAACCTCTCCTCCCATGAATTCCTACTCCGGGACAAAGTCATCGCGGCGCTCAACAGCACCTTGTCCCTCCCCAAGGCGCTCGAATCCGCCCGGGCGCCCCTGCTGGAGCTGACACCCGCCGACTACGTGGGCCTGTGCCTCATCAACCTGGGTCCCATCGTCGAATTCCAATGGCTGGTGCCAAGCCACCGGCTGGCCCTGCTGGATGAGTATTCCAAGTGGGTTGATTCCGACTTCGTGCGGGCCCCCATCTTCGCCCAGCCGAGCGTGGTCCTCCGGGACTCGGAGATGATTACCCGCAAGGAACTGGAGCGCAGCGCGCTGTACCAGCGCAGCAAGGAGCTGGACCTGAGCCTGGAGCACGTCATGGCGGTGCTCCTGCCCGTGTATCCCCAGCTCCTGGGCGCCTTCACGCTCTACCGGGACCGCCGGCTGGCTTTCTCGGAGAAGGACGCCGCCTTCCTGACGAGCCTCACGCCCCACCTGCTGAACGCGGTGCGCAACTGCCGCGACATGCAGGCTGCCTCGACGGGCTCCCGGCTCCTGGAGGAGCTCTACAGCCGGCCCGACGCCGCCTACGTCGTGGTGGCGCCACCCTCACACGAGGTGCTGCGCTCACGCCGGGCCGCCACGCTGCTGGAGCGGTGGTTCAAGCCCTCGGACCTTCATTCCTCGGGGATTCCGCTCGTCCTCCTGGAGCGGCTGGGGGCCCTGACGCGGATGAGTCCAGACGCGCGGCTCCAGAACACGCGATGGGTCTCCCTCCACGGGGATTCGTATCGCGTGGTGCGCTTCGTCGAGCTCCCCGAAACCGAGGGCCCGCGTCAGTGGGCCCTGATTCTGAACGAGATTCCCTTGTCGATTCCGCTCCCCGAGACCATGCGCGTGCAGCTCACGGCGCGGCAGGTGGACATCGCGCAGGGCATGCTCCGGAACTGGTCCAACGAGCAGATCGCCAGCGAGCTGGGGCTCTCCGAGGACACCGTGAAGACGCACGTGCGCGACATCTTCCGCCGGCTGCAGGTCGACAACCGGACGGACTTCCTCTACCAGGCGGCCCACCTCAACAAGCCCGTCTGAGGAGGCGCTTCAAAAGCGCGGCAGCTCCAGCAGGTTGTCCGTGAGGATGCCATTGGCCTTCGTGCGCAGGTACGGAGGCCTGGCGTTGATGACCTCGACCTTCACGTCCCGGGGCCACGTCTGCACGCGGGCATCTCCCCCCGACTGGAGCCACTGGACCAGCTCCAGGCGGCTGCCCTCACCCAGCTCGTTGCCCTCCGTCCAGCGAAGGCGGGCGATGTGCTCGTGAAGCGCGCCTCCTTCGAGACGGATCTGGATGATGTAGCGCATGAAGACGCCTCCCACTTCGCGGACGACGATTCGAAGGGGAGGATGGCCTTCAAGCGCGAGCCTGTCTCTACCACCAGGGAGGTATGCGGCCCTCAGCGCTCGCGGAAGATGCCCGGGTAGATGCACCGCGTGGCGCGGGCGGAGAAAATCACCGCCGCCTGGTCCTCGGGGTCCGTCAGCGTCCGCAGCACCGCTTTCATCTCCGCCACGTGGTCCCCGTCCAGCGCGCCGTGGCTGCGCAGGAAGGTGACGGACTTGCGGATGTTCGGAATCGCGGCGGCCGCAATCAGACGCTCCACGACGCCGCTCGCGCGCGTCTGGGACAGGTACTCCAGCACGTACGCCGTCCCCAGCACCGCCGTCGGCACGCCGGACCGGGAGGTGAAGAAGTTCCAGCCGGTGTAGGCGTCCACCGCGGGGGTCCGCGCCGCGGCCTCCACGCGCGCCTCCGGGCACCCCAGGTTCTTCAGGTCCGACAGCAGCCACTTCTCGTGGCCGCGCTCCTCTCCGGCCTTCTGCACCAGCAGCTCCGCCAGGTGCGGGTGCCGGCCCTGGCGCTGGAGCCGGTGGCCCGCCTCCGCCAGCATCGGCGTGCTCCAGCGCGCATAGTGGTACGTCTGAATCAGGTAGTGGATGTAGCCCTCGGTGTCGATGGTGCCGTCGAAGAGGCGACGGGCGTCGGGCTGCGCGTCCAGCGCGGCCACCAACCCCCGGCCCTCCTGCTCCAGCACCGCTACCCAGTCCACCTGCGTCGGGCTCTGCACTTGCGTGTTCACGGACGTCTCCTGTTCCCGGGCCGTCTTCCGGTCCCCGGCTGCTGCGCGTTGAAGGTGAAGGGAAGGAAGCAGCGCCAGCGGCCTCAAGCGGCGCGGCGAAGGGGGTGCCGCGCCAGCGCGTTGAAGCGCGCCAGGGTGCTTGCGGGAATCTCATCCAGCGCGGCGATGAGCGGCAGGGTGAAGCGGCGAAAGCGGGCGTCGTAGAGGGGCTCGGAGATGAAGCGCGCCCCCATCTTCCGGGCGAAGAGCGTGGGCGCCCTCGGCACGCGCAAGCCGTCCAGCAGGCCATGCTCCGCGCGCAGCCGCTCCATGGGCGTGTAGTAGGGGTTGCTGGGGATGGCGGGCGCCTCCACCGGCTCCGGCACGTCCACGCGCCAGCGCGAGCTCATCCAGCCCCGGTAGGCGGCCACCTGGCAGGACAGCATCGCGTCCTCGCGCGAATCCGTGTCCAGGTTCGCGGACGCGAGCCAGTGCGTCACGCCGCGCCGCCGGCTCTCCTCGTAGATGCCCGCGTGCAGCCGGGTGACGGCCTCGGAGTGCCGCCAGCCGTCGAGCACGCAGAAGCGAGACGTCTCCGCGATGACCATCCCCGGGCGGACCACGTCCGACAGGTCCAGCTTCTGCTCCAGCTCCAGCCCCAGCCGTCCGCCGATGGCCTCCGCCACCTCCGGGTTGGGCAGCAGCAGCCGCAGCGTGGCCACTGGGGTCGCGTCCGCGTAGACGACCAGGTGCACGGTGGTGTCCAGCGTGTCGAAACAGCTCACCTCGCGGCGGGACGGCGACGTCCACCCCGTCATCAGCCCCAGCTCTCCGCCGAAGACGGCCCAGCGGACGCGGACCGCGTCGTCGAGCTCGCGTTGGGTGGTGACGACACGACAGTGCATGGACGTCATGGGTTTCTCCGGGAAGCGAAGCGGGTCCGGCGTCGCGCCGTCCTCGCCCTTTCATTCGCCGCCCAAGCCCCGAGTGCGCGCGCGCCCTGCTCTTTTTGCTCCCCGCGAAGCCAGGGCCCACGGAGTACGACGGGGAGCGTGTCCCAGGACACCGTCCGGGGTGGGCACCGCGAAGAAGCGCTGCGCCAACCCTGAGAATCTGGCGTAAGAAGCCGCGCATGGCGCGGACCCTCGATGGAACCGAAATCAGCCGGGTGATGCGGGCGGAGATGGCCCAGGACGTCGCGGCGCTTCAGGCCGCCGGCGTGACACCCGGACTCTCCGTGGTGCTGGTGGGCAACAACCCAGCGAGCCAGGCCTACGTCGCGAGCAAGACGCGGGCGTGCGAGGCCCTGGGAATGCGCGGCCAGACGCTGACGCTGCCCGAGGACGTGTCGAAGGAGGAGCTGTTCGCCGTCATCGACCGGCTGAACGCCGACCCAGCCGTGCACGGCATCCTGGTGCAGCTGCCGCTGCCGGCCCACCTGCCCTACAAGGCCGTCCTGGAGCACATCCACCCGGCGAAGGACGTGGACGGCTTCCACCCCATGAACGCGGGGCTGGCCTTCGTTGGAGACCCTCGGGCCTTCGTGCCCTGCACCCCCGCCGGCATCATGGAGATGCTCCGGCGCGAGGACATCCCCACCCGGGGCAAGCACGTGGTCATCGTGGGCCGCAGCCTCATCGTCAGCAAGCCGCTGGCGTCGCTGTTGATGGCGCCGGGCCCCGACGCCACCGTCACCCTCACCCACCGCCACACGCCGGACCTCGCGTCCTTCACGCGGCAGGCGGACATCCTCATCGTCGCGGTGGGCAAGCAGAACCTCATCACCGCGGACATGGTGAAGCCAGGCGTCGTCGTCATCGACGTGGGGCAGAACCGCGTCTCCGACGCGAGCTCGCCGCGCGGCTACCGCATGGTGGGGGACGTGGACTTCGATGCCATCCAGCCCATCGCCAGCGCCATCACCCCCGTGCCCGGCGGCGTGGGGCCGATGACCATCACCATGCTGCTGGCGAACACGCTCCAGGCCGCGCGGCAGGCCCGGTAGGGCCCAGGCGCGGAGAGGGAAGTACAGGGAACCGCGACGGCGTCGGCGAGGACTGGCCCCCGTCCGCGGCCACGCACCAGAAGACGCATCACACGAAGAAGTGCCTCCGGCGACGTCGCTCGTCTATCCTCGCGCCATGCCCACCCATGCGACGAAGGCCGCCGCCATCAGCGGGAAGGAGACAACTGTCCCGTTGCTCCCGTGCGTCTCGGCTGACGAAACATTGGAGTTCTACCAGGCGCTCGGCTTCGTCGTGACGTACCAGATGACCAGGCCGTATCTGTACCTGGCGCTGCGCTGGAGCAACATCGACCTGCACTTCGGCAAGGGCGCCAAGAACCTGGACCCGAGCGAGGAGAACTCGGGGGGCTGCCTGGTCATGGTGGACGCGGTGGAGCCCTACCACCGGGCCTTCACGGACGCGCTGCGCGCGAAGTACGGCAAGGTGCTGGCCACGGGCAGGCCTCGCATCACCCGGTTCAGGCCCGGCCAGAGCCGCTTCTCATTGGTTGACCCTACCGGCAACAACATCATCTTCATCCAGCGCGATGAGCCGGAAGACCTGGAGTACGGCGGCTCCGCGCAGCTCACGGGCCTGGCGAAGGCCATCGACAACGCGCGCATCCTGCGTGAGTTCAAGAATGACGACAAAGCCGCCGCGCGGGCGCTCGACATCGGGCTCGCCAGGTACGAGGCGGAGGCGCCCGTGGAGGACCGGGTTCGCGCCCTGGCCGCCCGCATGGAGCTGGCGGTTGCCCAGGGGGACGCCACGACGGGCCGGGCCTTGAAGCAGCAACTCCAGGCCTTGCCCCTCTCCGAGGACGCGCGGAGCCAATTGTCTGACGAGCTGAAGGCCGCGGAGCGGCTGGAGGAGTGGCTCGCCCAAACCCAACCTCCCGAGCCCGCGCCGTCCAAGCGCACGGGGCCCCCACGGCGGCCCAGATAGAGGCGGAAGCCGTGGACGAAGCCGTCGCGTCGCGCGCT
>NZ_JAAIYB010000025.1 GCF_010894475.1 Myxococcus vastator | reverse complement strand
GTCCCAGCGCTTGCCGCACCAGCCCCTCCCCCCCGTCCTCCAGGCCAGGCCGCAAGGCGCCCATGCGCGCCATGCGTTCCCGGACGCGCTGCTGCTCGGGCCGCGTGTCGTGCAGGGGCAGGGCCTGGAAGGCGCGCACGAAGGCCTCGACCTCCTGCACCTGCTGGCCCAGCTGCTCGGCCAGCCGGACGCGTGAGGCCGTGCGCGCCTGGAGGTCCCGCTCCGCCAGCCAGGCCCGGGCCCCGAAGCCCGCGAGCAGCAGCATGCCCACCAGCGAGACGCCGGAGACGAACACCACCCCGCGATGCCTGCGCGCGGCGCGCCGCAGCCGGTGCGTCAGGCGGGGCCGCTGTCCGAGGATGGGCGCGCCGTCCAGGTAGCGGCCCAGGTCCTCCGCCAGCGCCCGGGCGGAGGCGTAGCGCAGCGCCGGCTCCTTGCTCAGGCACTTGAGGCACACCGTCTCCAGGTCGGCGTCCAGCTCCGGCACGCGCTCGCGGGGGGGCACCGGGTCGTCGTGGAGCACCCGGTTCAACGTCTCCAGCGGCGTGGCCCCCGTGAAGGGCGGCTCGCCGACGAGCAGCTCGTAGAGCGTGGCGCCCAGGCCGTAGACGTCCGTGTGCGCGCCGATGGCTTCCAGCTCACCCCGGGCCTGCTCCGGCGCCATGTACGCGGGCGTGCCCATCACCGCGCCGGTGGACGTGAGGCCGTGCCCCTCCCCCGCCTCGTAGGCGAGGCCGAAGTCCATGATGACGGGCTCGCGGCGCGCGCCCTCGCCCGGCAGCACCATGATGTTGGAGGGCTTGAGGTCCCGGTGGATGACGCCCAGCGCATGGGCCGCCTCCACCGCCTCCGCCGCGGCCTTCAGCCACCGCGCCTTCTCCAGGGGCGCCAGGCCCCGCGCGGCGACGTCCATCCGCTCGCCCTCCACGAGCTGCATGGCGATGAAGGCCTGGCCATTCGTCTCCCCCGCGTCGAACACCTTGCAGACATTCGCGTGGTCGATGCGGGCCTGGGCGCGGGCCTCCCGCAGGAAGCGCATGGCCCGCTCCGGGTCCGCGCCCCGCAGGAACTTGAGCGCCACCGGCCGCCCGAGTGTCCTGTCCCGCGCGCGGTACACGTCCCCCATGCCGCCTCGGCCCAGCAGCCCCAGCACCTCGTAGCGGGCCCCTGGCGCGGCCGGCGCGGTGCCCGGCGGCTCGGACGGAAGGCCCGCCACCGTGGCCCCATCCTCGGCCGGCCGCGCGGCCGTCTCCGACGGAAGGGTTGGCGCGAGGCGTGACATGGGCAAAGCCTATCAAACGCATACAGCCGCGGCACGGTGGCACACCGTGGCCTGTGCCACCGTGCCGCGCGAGGGTGTGCCACCTCAGGTGTGTCGAGCACGTCTTCAGAGGGAGCCACGGGGCCACACGCCGCGGCATACGCCTTGCTCAAGCAGCGACACGGCAAGGACGGGTGCGCGGCCCTCCGCCACACGCACCGCGCCGTCTCAACACCTCACACCACAGGAAAACCACCCATGTCGAAGCTGCGTCACGCACTGATTGCCCTGTCCATGCCCGCCGTCCTGTGGGGCTGCGGTCCCGAGGACATGATGGATGTCTCCGCCGAGCCCCCCGCCGCGCAGGACCTGACGACCCAGGGCCAGGAGCTGACCACGGCCAACACGTACACCTGGTCGCAGAGCAACCTCGCCACGCCCATGGGCACGACGTCGAACCGGACCTGCTACCTGATGCGCGTGGGCGGCAACTTCGAGGGTGGCGGGGAGCGCGTCGAAATCTTCAACACGGGCGGCTCGTGGTACCTGGGCGGCGCCTCGGGGCAGACCGGCATCAACGGCGGCGCGGGCTGCATCAACGTGGCGGACACGGGGGCCGAGTACACGTGGAGCCAGTCGTCGAGCTACCCCACGTACATGGGCTCCTCCGCCAACCGGGTGTGCTACCTGACGGGCGTCAAGGGCAAGTTCCATGGCACCGGCGAGTGGCTCCACGTCTATGAGACGGCCGGGAGCTGGTACATGACGGGCAACTCCAGCCAGAGCGGCGTGCAAGGGCGCGCGCGTTGCATCAACCTGGGCGCCGGCAACACGTTCAGCGAGGAGTTCACCTGGAGCCAGGGCACCAGGGCCCGGGCCATGGGCGCCGCCGACAACCGCTCCTGCGCCCTGACGTTTGTCCGGGGCAAGTTCGAGGGCGGCGGCGAGTACGTCCGTACGTACCAGCAGTACGGCTCGTGGTACCTGGGCGGCGCCTCGGGGCAGACGGGCGTGTCCGCGCGCGCGCGCTGCTTCTAGTCCCACCGCGCACGGGGGCGCCGGGGCTCAGGGCACGCCGACAATGGTGATGCCCGCGGCCTCGGCGCCCGCGAAGAGGGCCGGGGCGTCCAGCAGCACCGTGCGCCCCACCTCGAGCGCCAGCACGCGCGCGCCCACCTCCTGCATCACGTCCAGGGTGCGCGGACCCACGGCCGGCAGGTCGAAGCGGAGGTCCTGCTGCGGCTTGCAGCGCTTCACCACCACGGCGCCTGAATTGCCGCCCAGCCTGCCGCCCCGGCGGATGGCCTCGTCCGTGCCCTCCACCGCCTCCAGCGCCAGGACGTGGCCGTTGTGCACCACCACCGTCTGTCCCACGTCCGCCTGGCCCAGCAGCACCGCCACCTCGCGGCCCAGGGCCACGTCCTTCTCCTGCGCCGGGTGCAGCCGGGGCCCGGCCAGGTGGCCCTCCGGGCACAGCACCTCGCCCAGGAAGTCCGTGGGGGCGATGATGGTGACGCCGCGCGCCTCGAAGTCCGAGGCCACCGCGCGCAGCAGCGCGTCATCCCGGAAGCTGCGCAGCCGGGAGATGATGCGCACCGCGCCCAGGTCCGGCCGCGCCTCCGCCAGCGCCCGCACACGGCCGATGCCGCCCGCCATGGCCGCCTTCTTCACGCCCGCTTCCCGGAAGGCCTTCTGGATGCGGTCCACCTGACCGACGCGAACCCACGTCAGCCGGTCCACCTCCGCGGCCAACGCCGGGTCCGTCTCTCCACGGTGCGCCACGGCCACGACTTCCAGGCCCTGCTTCCGCGCGGCGCGCGCGAAGAGAAAGGGCAGCCGGCCGTTGCCCGCGATGAGGCCAATCCGCTCCACCGCCGACTCTCCTCCGTCACTCACGGCGTCAGCGCGTGAGGCCGCGCTTGCTCTGCTGGATGAACTGGATGAGGTGGTCCACCTCGGAGTGGCCCGCCAGCTCCGCGCGCAGCCGCACCATGGCCTCCTGGAGCGTCAGCTTCGAGCGGAACAGGATGCGGTGCGCTTCCTTCACCCGCTCAATCTGCTCCTTGGAGAAGCCACTGCGCTCCAGGCCCACCGTGTTGAGGCCCACCAGCTCCGCCCGGTCTCCCTGGGCGGTGGCGTACGGCGGGATGTCCATGGTCACCATGGCGCCCCCGGAGATGAAGGCGTGCTGTCCCAGGCGGGTGAACTGATGCACCGCCGCCAGGCCGCTGATGATGACGTGGTCCTCCATCGTCACGTGGCCCGCGAGCGCGGAGCCATTGCCGATGCGGCAGCCATTGCCCACCACGCAGTCATGCGCGACGTGACAGTTGGCCATGAAGAGGTTGCCACTGCCCACGCGGGTGGCGCCGCCACCGCCCGCGGTGCCCTTGTGCAGCGACACGAACTCGCGAATCTGGTTGTCGTCGCCGAGCACCAGCTCCGTGTCCTCGCCCGCGTACTTGAGGTCCTGCGGGTCGGCTCCAACGGAGGCGAACTGGAAGACGCGGTTGCGCTCGCCCAGCGTCGTGCGGCCTTCGATGACGACGTGGGGCCCCACGCGGGAGCCCGCACCAATCGTCACCTGGGGACCGATGATGGAGTAGGGGCCGACCTCGACGGTTTCGTGGAGGCGGGCGCTGGGATGGACCACCGAGGTGGGATGAACCTGAGCCATGAAGTCTCCTCGTGCTCGCGGGGCGCGAATCAGGATGCCGCGCTCTCAGCCGCGTTCGCGTCCTTGTCCACGACGGTTGCCAGGAACTCGCCTTCGGCGACACGCGCGCCGTCGACCGTCGCCAGGCCCTTCGTCTTCCAGACAGCGCCCTTGTGACGCACCACTTCGATGTCCAGCTGGAGGCGATCCCCCGGCAACACCGGCTTGCGGAAGCGCGCGCCGTCCACGCCCATCAGGTACGTGAGCTTGCGCGTCGGGTCCATGTTCTCGCTCTTGTAGGCGAGGATGGCCGTCGCCTGCGCCAGCGCCTCCAGGATGAGCACGCCCGGCATCACCGGGTGACCGGGGAAGTGCCCGTTGAAGAAGGGCTCGTTGATGGTGACGTTCTTGTAGGCCGTCAGCTTCTGGCCCGGGACAATCTCCACCACCCGATCCACCAGCAGGAACGGGTACCGGTGCGGCAGCAGATTGAGAATCTCTCCGATGTCCATCACGGCCCCTTTTCCTTCTCCAGCGTCTCTACCCGGCGCCGCAGGGCGCGCACTTCCTTGAGCAGGTCCGCCATCTGGCCCGCCGCGGCGCTGGCCCGCAGCCACTCCCGGTGGGGGACGGCGGGGCTCCCGCTCACCACCTGGCCGTCCGGCACGTCGTGCGCGACGCCGGACTGGGCGCCCACCTTGGCCAGGTCACCCACGCGGATGTGCCCCACCACGCCGACCTGCCCCGCGAGCACCACGCCCGTCCCAATCTCCGCCGAGCCGGACACGCCAGCCTGGGCGCAGATGAGGGACAGCGGGCCCACTCGCACGTTGTGGGCAACCTGCACCAGGTTGTCGAGCTTCGCGCCGCGCCCCACCACCGTCTCGCCCACCGTCGCGCGGTCGATGCAGGTGCACGCCCCCACCTCGACGTCGTCCTCGATGCGCACGATGCCGACCTGGGGAATCTTGAAGTGCTCCGGCCCCGCCTCGCCCTCCGGGTTGAAGGCGAAGCCGAAGCCGTCCGCGCCCACCACGCTGGAGGCGTGGAGGATGACGCGCGCGCCCACGATGCAGCGCTCGCGCACCGTGACGTTGGGGTACAGGACGCAGTCCTCCCCCACCTCGGCCTGTTCGCCCACATAGGCGCCCGGATAGAGCACCGTGCGCGCGCCCACCCGTCCGCCCCGGTCCACCGACGCGCCGGGCAGCAGCACGGCCTCCGGATGGACGGTGGCCTCGGGGTGGACCCAGGCGCCGGGCCTCACGCCCGCGGCGGGGCGCTGGGGCGCGTGGAACAGGCGCAGCAGCTTCGCGTACGCCAGGTGGGGGTTGGCCACCCGGACCAGCGCCACGCCCTCGCGGGGTGGCACGTCGGCGCCCACCAGCACCGCCGAGGCACGGCTGGCCTCGAACTGGCGCCGGTAGCGCGGGTTTCCGTAGAAAGACACGTCTCCCGGGCCGGCTTCTTCAAGCCCGTTGAGTCCGTGAATGAGCTGTGAGGGATCACCGAGGAGCTCGCCACCCACGTGGGCGGCGAGTTCCCCGAGCTGGCGGGGCATGGGAGCGGTCTGCACGAGTTGGGAGTGACGGCTACTTCTTCGTCGGGGCGTCCTTCGCCGCCGTCTTCTTCGAGCTGTTGTACGCCCGGATGACTTCGTTGGAGATGTCGTGCTGCGAGCGGGCGTAGACGATGCCGGAGTCGCGGCGCTCGAGGACGAAGCCCAGGTCATCGCGCTCGGCGATGGTGTTGATGATGGAGTCGATCTTGTCGATGATCGGCTTCATCTCCTGCTGCTCCTTGTTGGCGGCCTCGGCGCGGCTCTTCTCCCACTTCTGGGCGAGCATCATCACCTTGCGCTGGAGCTCGGCCTCCTTCTGGGCCTTGATCTCCGCGCTCATGGCGCTGGCCTGCTTGTCGAGCGTCTCCTTCTCGGCGCGGAGCGCGTTCTGCTCCTTGTCGATTTCCTTCTGGCGGTCGTTGAGCCACTTCTGGAGACGGGACTTGGCGGCCTTTCCGTCATCCACCTCCAGCATGACTTTCTGGAGGTCCACGTAGGCGACCTTCAGCTCGGCGGCCGAGGCGGCCACCGGGAGGGCGAGCGACAGAGCGGCGGCCGTGGCCGCGATGGTGGTGCGAAGCGACATGTTCAGCAACTCCTCAAGAAGGGTACAGGCTCCGACGTACGCCTATCGGGCATCTTCAATTCCCTCCGCCCGTGAGGACGGACGCCGGACGACAGGCGAAGGGCTTATCAGAAGAAGTTGCCGATAGTGAACTCGAACAGGATGTTGTCGTCCTCCGGCCGCCTGTTGAGCGGGATGCCCCACTCGAAGCGCAGGGGGCCAATGGGCGAGAACCAGCGGAATCCGAAGCCCACGGAGTGGAAGAGGCCGAGCGGCAGCCGCTCCTGACGGTCCTCGAAGAAGCGCTCGTTCGCCGCGAAGGCGTTACCCGCGTCGTAGAAGACGACGCCGCGCAGGCCGGCCTTCTCGAAGATGGGGAACTCCAGCTCGAAGTTGAAGGTCAGCTGCTTGTTGCCGCCCACCCGGAAATCGGTGACGGTCGCGTCCGGACTGTCGGAGCGGGGGACCTTCACGGAGGGGCTGATGCTGCGCAGGAAGTACCCGCGGACGCTGTTGATGCCGCCCACATAGTAGAGTTCGGAGATGGGCAGCGGCTTGTTCTGGTCCAGCTGCTGGATGTAGCCAATGGTGGCGTTCGTCTTGAAGACGAAGCCCAGCGGCATGGGGAAGTACAGCCGCGAGTAGGCCGTGTACCGGTTGTAGAGGAACGTGCCGCCCAGGAAGTCCGGGGCGAGCTCCACCGAGCCGTAGTGGATGAAGCCGTCCGACGGGAACAGGCGGTTGTTGCGCCGGTCGAAGGACAGCGACAGGCGGGCGGCGCTCGTCGTGCCCGACAGGAACTGGTTGGCCAGCAGCACCGCGCCCAGGTTCTGTCCCGCCTCCACGTTGACCCACTCACGCGAGTAGCCAATGGTGCCCAGCAGGTCGTCGATGAACTGGTAGCCGATGGACACCGTGCCACCGGTGGAACTGCGGATGAAGCCCTCGTAGTCCGCCTGGATGCGGAAGAACTCGGCCGACAGCAGGTAGCGCGTGTCCAGGAAGTACGGGTCGTAGAAGGACAGCTGCACCAGGGAGCGCAGGCCGGAGATCTGCGCGGACGCGGAGACGCTCTGCCCCCAGCCCAGGAAGTTGTTCTGGGCGATCTGCGCCGTGAAGATGAAGTTCTCCACGTTGGAGAAGCCGAGGCCGACCTGGAAGGTACCGGTGGCCTTCTCCTTCACCTCCACCTGGAGGATGATGGTGTCGTCCGCCGAGCCGGGGCGCTGGGTGATTTCCGCCGTCTCGAAGAAGCCCAGCGCGGTGACGCGCTCGCGGCTGCGGCGCACGCCGGTGCCGTTGTAGAGCTCGCCTTCGTAGACGCGAAGCTCGCGGCGGATGACCTTGTCACGCGTCTTGCTGTTGCCCACCACGTCGATGCGCTCGATGGTGACCTGGGGCCCCTTCTGCACGTCGAAGGTCAGGTCCACCGTGCGGTCGTCCGCGTTGACGCTGGTGATGGGGTTGATGTTCGCGTAGGCGTAGCCGCGGTCGTAGTAGACGTCCGAGACGGACAGGATGTCCTGCGACAGCTGCGAGCGGTTGAAGCGCCCGCCGGTGGCGGACTTCATCAGCGCCGCCATCTCCCCCTTGGAGACGTCGTCGAGCAGGTCACCGGAGAAGTCGATCTTCCCGATGTCGTACGGCTCGCCCTCCGTCACCCGGAGGGTGATGAAGATGAAGCGCTTGTCCGCGGAGAGCTGGACGGTGGGCTTGTCCACCCGGACGTTGATGAAGCCCTTGTCGTAGTAGGCAATCTGGATGACGGCCAGGTCGCGCTGGAAGGCCTCCTCGCGGTAGGTGCCCTCACCGGTGAAGAAGGAGAGGAACCCGCCCTCGCGGGTAATCATCGTCTCCTTCAGCTCCGCGGCGGGCACCTTCTCCGCCCCCAGGATGGTGATCTGCTTCACCATCACCTTGGCGCGCTCGTTGATGTTGAACACCACATCCACGTTGGCGCCGCCCTCGACGGGCTTGAGCTGGTGGCTGACCTCGGCGAGGAAGTAGCCCTTCTCCACGTACTTCGCCTGGATCTTCTGCACGCTGGAGCGCACCAGCTCCATGTCCAGGATGGTGGCGGGCTTGACGTCAATCTCCTCCTTCAGGTCGTCCTTGTTCAGCTCCTCGTTGCCCACGAGCTGCACGAGCCGGACGGTGGGGCGCTCCTCCACGCGCACCACGTAGGCGACGCCGCGGGCCAGCCGCTGGACGAGCAGCTCCACGTCCTGGAAGTAGCCCAGCGCCCACACCGCCCGGAGGTCCTGGGCGGTGCGCGTGGGGCTCAGCTCGTCGCCCACACGGGTGCGGAGGGCGCGGCGGATGGCTTCGGCCTCGACGCGCCGGTTGCCTTCGACGCGGACCTCCACCACCCGGCGGGCATCCTCCGGGGACACCGGGGCGTCATCGGGGAGCGCGGGCTCGGAGGCCACGTCGGCGGGAGCAGCGGGGGCGGTGACCTCGGGCACGACTGAAGGCGCGGCGGCGCCTTCATCCTCTTGCGCCAGCGCGGAGCCGGGCACGAGGGACCACATGGCGACCGCCAGCAGCGGGAGCAGTGACTTGCGCGACAGAACGGGGTGCCTCAAGGGGAGACCGGCCAGGAAAAGGCGGGGCAATCTACGGGAAGGCCCCTCGGGGCCTCAATGCAAAATTGCCGGGACATCACGCCTCCGACACCTCGCCCCCGGCCAACCTGAGGCGGCGGGGCATGGAGCGGGCAAGCGTCTCGTTGTGGGTCACGACGACGGCGGTGATTCCCTGCTCGCGGTTGACCTCCCGCAGGAGCTGGTGGATGCCCTCGCCCGTCGCCGGGTCGAGGTTTCCGGTGGGCTCGTCCGCCAGCAACACCGCGGGCTTGAGCACCAGGGCGCGCGCCAGGGCCACGCGCTGGGCCTCACCACCCGACAGTTCTCCCGGACGGTGGTCCACGCGGTGTCCCAGGCCCACCCGCTCCAGCAGCTCACGGGCATAGGCGTAGGCGCCGGTGCGGTCCTGTCGCCGGATGAGGGCGGGCATGGCGACGTTTTCCAAGGCGGTGAACTCCGGCAGCAGGAAGTGGCTCTGGAAGACGAAGCCGATGGTCTGGTTCCGGAACTCGGCGATCTCCGCGTCGTTCATGGAGAACACCGGGCGGTCCTCGAACAGCACCTCGCCGGCGGCCGGGGCATCCAGCGTGCCCAGGACGTGCAGGAAGGTGCTCTTCCCCGCCCCGGACGCGCCCACCAGCGAGACGAGCTCTCCCCGCTGGATGTCCAGCGACACGCCCCGAAGGATGTCGATGCGCTTGCCGTGCAGGAAGTAGCTCTTGAAGACGTTGCGGATGGACAAGAGCGCCATGGCTATTCCGCCTTGAGGCCTTCCACCGGCTCCACACTGCTGGCCTTGAGGGCCGGGTAGATGGAGGCGAGGTAGGTGACGAGCACCGCGATGACGACGGCCAGCACGGTCTGCACCGGCTCGATGCGCACCGGCACCGCCGGGATGTAATAGACGTCCGGGTCCAGCTTGATGCCGGCCTTCTCGATGAAGAGGCACCAGGACAGGCCGGAAATCAGGCCGAGGAAGCCGCCCGCGACGCCAATCTGCAGGCCCTCCGCGAGGAATATCTTCACGATGCCGCCATCAGGGACGCCCAGGGCCTTGAGGACGGAGATCTCCTTGCGCTTCTCCAGCACCAGCATGATGACGGTGGCGACGATGAGGCCCGCGGCCACGATGATGATGATGGAGAGGATGATGCCCATCACCAGCTTCTCCAGGCGCAGCGCGGAGAAGAGGTTCTTGTTCATCTCTCCCCAGTCACGTGCCCGGTAGGGATAGCCCCCCAGCACCTTCACCACCTGCGAGGCGATGCGCCGCGCGTCGTCGATGTCCGCCACCTTCAGTTCGATGCCCGTGGCCCCCTTCACGCCGAAGAAGTCCTGGGCCTCCTTGAGCAGGATGTAGACGAACTTGGAGTCGTACTCGTACATGCCCGAATAGAAGACGGCCGCCACGCGGAAGGCGCGGCTCTTCGGAATCGGGCCGGAGGGGCTCAGCTCGGTGCCCAGCGGGGAGACGACGTTCACCCGGTCTCCCACCACCACGCGCAGCGACGCCGCCAGCTCCCGGCCAATGACGATGCCCGGCAGCACCGGCGCCTTCTTGGGCGTCCCGGAGCGGCGGATGATGTCGTCCTCCTCCACCCCGCTCTCCTCCGCGGGCTCCTCGTCCGGCAGGCCGCGGTGGACGATCTTCTCCGGCGTGTAGAGGATGTCGAGCGAGCCGCCACCGAGGATGTTCTTGGGCAGGTCCGTCACCTCGCCCACCGTGCCCGGGTCGATGCCCTTGATGATGACGCCGTCCACGTTGCCCTCGGAGGCAATCATCACCTGGTTGATGATGAAGGGCGTCTGTCCCACGACGCCGGGCACCTTGCGGACGGACTCCATGACCTTGGCGTACTCGGGCAGGTCGCCCGCGTACTTCGACACCACGGCGTGCGCGTTGGTGCCCAGGATCTTCTGCTGCAGGTCGGCCTCGAAGCCGCTCATCACCGACAGCACGATGATGAGCGCCATGACGCCCACGCCCACGCCGCCCACCGACAGGGCGGTCATCATCATGGTGGGCGACTGCTCCCGCAGCTTGAGGCGGTTGAGGTCGGAGGCCGCCGCCAGCGGATCCTTCAGCCCCAGCGCACGGATGCGGGTGCGCTCCACGGCCGCTTCGGCGGAGCGGATGATGAAGTAGATGAGCAGCGGGGGGATGATGCCGAACATCAGCACCGCCAGCGTCCCCAGCAGCAGCGACGGCCGGAACACCGCCACGTGCCGGCGCGCGACGAAGAGCTCGAACCCCAGCTTCAGGTCCACCCGGCCGCTGCCGGCGGCGATGAAGCCGGTGTTGATGCCCAGCACCAGCGCCAGCACCAGGAAGGTGAAGACGAGCCAGTACCCCAGCTCCGGGCGGCCAATCAGCCCCGCGACGTACGTCACCTCGCGCAGCCGGTAGCCCAGCGCGAGCTGCAGCCCGGGCAGCCGCTCCATCAACGTGAGGACGATGGGGATGGGCAGGCCCAGGTACAGCACGCCGATGGTGGCCTCGGGCAGCGACAGCCGCTGCGCCCGCGACGCGCCGATGAAGCCGGAGATGAAGGCCACCATGCCGCCCGCGAGCAGCGCGATGGCGAAGGCGCCCGTGGGCGGCAGCGACAGGCCGCTGCTGGCGCCCTTGCCCGCCGCGCCCAGCTCCGTGGCGGACACGCCGCTGGACAGCACCGTCTGCAGGAGGATGAGGACCACCTCCGCCAGCAGCATGCCGCCGCCGTAGGCGCCCAGGGTGCTCCAGTAGAAGTCCCGGTAGCGCGCCAGGCGCGGGTACAGCGTGGCGCCCGCGGCCGGGCTGGGCCCCTCGGCGGACGCTGGCGCGCGGCGGATGCCGGCGGCGATGAGCGCCCACCCCGCCAGCCAGACGACGGCCCCCGCGACGAGGAGGCCCGTGTTGGGAACCGGCGCGACGGGCTGCTCGGACACGAGCAGCAGCGCGTTGAGGGCCTGGACCAGGCCGCCCCACCCCAGCAGGGACAGCCCCAGGGAGGGGCTGGTCTCCAGCCAGGCCTGGGAGGACGTGAGCGCCACCCCGAGCAGGCTGAAGCCCACCAGGGCGACCAGCGCCCCAATCCAGATGAAGGTCCAGCGATGGACGGTCTGCCGTTCGGCGGAGTGCACGCGGCCTCCTGGCTACTTCGCCAGTGGCTTGAGGAGGGGAAACAGGATGACGTCTCGGATGCTCTGCGAATCCGTGAACAACATGGCGAGCCGATCAATCCCGATGCCTTCACCGGCGGTGGGCGGCATGCCGTGCTCGAGGGCCCGGATGTAGTCCTCGTCGTAGTCCATGGTCTCCTGCTGGCCCCGCTGCTTCGCGTCCAGCTGGGCCTGGAAGCGGCCCTTCTGGTCCAACGGGTCGTTCAGCTCGGAGAACGCGTTCGCGATTTCGCGGCCCGCCACGTACAGCTCGAAGCGGTCCGTCACGTCCGGGTTCGCGTCATTGCGCCGGGCCAGCGGCGAGACGGCGGTGGGGAAATGGGTGATGAAGGTGGGATGGATGAGCGTGTGCTCGACGTGGTGCTCGAAGAGCGCGCCCACCAGCTCACCGTGGTTCATGGTGTCGATGGCCCGCCGCTCGGCCTCCGAGT
Organism: Myxococcus vastator; assembly: GCF_010894475.1. Lineage (GTDB taxonomy): Bacteria > Myxococcota > Myxococcia > Myxococcales > Myxococcaceae > Myxococcus > Myxococcus vastator. Next base: position 25,352 of record NZ_JAAIYB010000025.1, on the reverse strand, counting down.
GGCGCGTCTTGAGCAGCTCGTGGCGCAGCCGGTCCGCGTCCGCCATGTCCTTGTCGGACAGGCCGCTGACCACCTCGCGGATGGCCTCCGTCATGGAGATGCGCTTCCAGCCCTTGCCGAAGTCGAGCACGTGGTCGCCGTACTTCACCTTAGTGTCGCCGGTGACGGCCTTGGCGGCCTCCGAAATCATCTCCTCGGAGAGGTCCATCAGGTCCTCGTACGTGGCGTACGCCTGATAGAACTCCAACATCGTGAACTCGGGGTTGTGCCGGGTGCTGATGCCTTCGTTGCGGAAGTTGCGGTTGACCTCGTAGACGCGCTCCAGGCCGCCCACCACCAGGCGCTTGAGATACAGCTCCGGGGCGATGCGCATGTACAGGTCGATGTCGAGCGCGTTGTGGTGCGTGGTGAAGGGCCGCGCCGCCGCGCCGGACACGAGCGGGTGCATCATCGGCGTCTCGACCTCGACGAAGTCACGCGTGTCGAGGAAGTCGCGGATGAAGCGGATGAGCTTGTTGCGCCGGAGGAAGGTCTGCTTCACGTCCGGGTTGGACACGAGGTCCAGGTACCGCTGACGGTAGCGAATCTCCACGTCCGTCAGGCCGTGCCACTTCTCCGGCAGGGGCCGCAGGGACTTGGTGAGCGGGGTGAACTTCGTGGCGGACAGCGTCAGCTCGCCCGTCTTCGAACGGAACACCGGGCCGGTGGCGGCCAGGAAGTCGCCCAAATCACACAGCTTGAAGGTCTCATAGGCGTCCCCCAAGGCGTCCTTCTTCATGTGGACCTGGATTTCGCCCGAGCCGTCTCTCAGCTTGATGAAGGCGGCCTTGCCGAAGGAGCGCATGGCCACGACGCGGCCGGCGACGTCATAGGGCGGAGGAGCGGCCTGCTCGATTTCCTCGGCGGACTGAGCGGCGTGCTTCGCGTGGATTTCAGCGGCCTGGTGCTGGGGACGGTAGCCGTTGCCGTACGGATTGAAGCCGGCCTCGCGCCACTTCGCGGCCTTCTCCAGCCGCTGGTCGTAGATTTCCTGTTCCTTCGTCCCGAGGTCGCCCTCGCCCACGCTCTTCTCGCTCTTGTTCTCGGTCTCGGCCATGACGCGCTTTCCCAAAGGCGCGGCACCGTAGCCAAGGCTCCCCCGGGAAGCAACGCAACACAGCGGAAGGTCGCTCAGGGAGCGACCAGCGCCAGGAAGGCGGCCACGGCGGCCGCCAGCAGCAACGGGATGAGGACCTCCACCGGGAGGCGGTGGTTCATGTGCGCGGTGTGCAGGCCCCGCAGACCGAAGCGGCGCTTGCGACGCACCCGGTTCATCACCAGGGAAGCGAGCGCGGGCGGGGCCTTCTCACGCGCCACGTGCTGGAGCCGCTGCACCGTGCTGGCGTAGCGCTGCCAGCCCTGGCGGCAGTCGTCGCAGCCGTCCAGGTGGGTGCGAACCTCCTGCGCCTTGGGGGCGGGAAGCTCGTCGTCGGCGAGCGCGAGGAACAGGGCCCTCGCCTCGCGATGGTTCATCCGCGGTTCCACGTCCCGCAGTCTGCGATGAATGCCGTTCATGGCTCAAGCCGCCCCAGGAGGTCCGCCAGTTTTTCCCGGGCCCGGTGGAGCCGGCTCTTCACCGTTCCCTCCGGTAGCTCGGTGATGTCGATGATTTCGTCGTAGCTGAGGCCTTCGATGTCGCGCAGCGCCACCAGCATGCGCGCGTCCGGCTCCAACTGGGAGATGGCCCACTGCACCCGGGCGCGCTCGCGCGCGGACTCCAGGGCCGCGTCCGGGCCAGGCGCGGTGCCCCCGCCTTCGGCGCGCAGGGCCGCGGCCTCGTCGAACACTTCGGAGCGGCCCCGGCCCCGGCGCTTCAGGTACTTGAGCCGGTTGATGCAGTGGTTGCGGGTGATGCGGAACAGCCAGGTGGACAGCTTCGAGTCCTCGCGGAAGCGGCGGACGTTCTGGTGCACGCTGACGAAGATTTCCTGCACCAGGTCGTGGGCTTCCTCACGGTCTCCCACCATGCGGACGCAGAAGTCGTAGAGCCGGTCCTGGTGCGTGCGCACCAGCAGCTCGAAGGCGTCCGGCTCCCCTCGGCGCAGCCGGGCCAGCAGCGCGGCGTCCTGACGGCGCGACTCGGACGCGTCCGCGGCGGCGGCCTCTTCCTGTCCGATTTCGAGCACGCCGCCCGATGCCACCCGTGTCCTCCCGCGACAGCCCCTCCGCAGGAGGTGCCACCGTCCCTGAAGCCTACCTCCGTCCCCTGCCCCGCGGCCCTCCGACAGCAGGGCCGCGGAAAAGGTTCCGGGCGAAGGCGAGGAGCCGGTGAGGCGCGGCGCCTGCTCAGTCCGCGCCCGCGCCGCGGTTGGGGTTCTTCACGCCCAGGAGCTGGGCGGTGACGAACTCCTCCAGTTCCCCATCCAGCACGGCGTCCACGTTGCCCGTCTCGATGCCGGTGCGCAGGTCCTTGACCATGCGGTACGGCGCCAGCACGTAGGAGCGGATCTGCGAGCCGAAGGAGATGTCCTTCTTCTGCGCCTCGGCGGCGTCACGCGCGGCCTCGCGCTTCTTCATCTCCAGCTCGTACAGGCGGCCTCGCAGGATCTTGAAGGCCATGTCCTTGTTGGCCGACTGCGAGCGCTCCGTCTGGCAGGTGATGATGATGCCGGTGGGCAGGTGGCGCAGCTGCGCGGTGGACGACGTCTTGTTCACCTTCTGGCCGCCCGCGCCGCCGCCACGGATGAACTTCAAATCGATGTCCTTCTCCGGGATATCGATTTGAATGGTGTCATCCACCTCCGGATAGACGTCCACGGACGCGAAGGCCGTCTGCCGGCGCGCGTTGGCGTCGAAGGGCGAAATCCGCACCAGCCGGTGCACGCCCACCTCCGCCTTCAGATAGCCGTAGGCGAAGTCACCTTCGATGCGCAGGGAGACGTTCTTGAAGCCCGCCTCTTCCCCCGGCACCTCGTCGTTGATTTCGACCTTCCAGCCCTTGTGCTCGCAGTAGCGGGTGTACATGCGCAGCAGCATGGCTGCCCAGTCCATGGAGTCCGTGCCACCGGCGCCAGCGTTGATGTCCATGAAGCAGCTGCTGCGGTCCTGCTCGCCGGACAGCATGCGCGCCAGCTCCAGCCTGGCGACGTCGCCCTCCAGCCCCGTGAGGGAGCCCTCCGCCTCCTGGGTGGTGGCCTCGTCGTTGGCCTCGGCGGCCAGCTCGAAGAGCGCCTGCGCGTCATCCAGGCCGCGCATCACCTTGTCGTAGGCGCCGACGCTGGCCTCCAGCGTGGACTTCTCCTTCAGGAGCGCCTGCGCCTTGGTGTTGTCGTCCCAGAAGGTGGGCTGCGTGGAGTCGCGTTCAATCAGCGCGATGCGGGACCGCTTGCGGTCGAGGTCAAAGATGCCCCCGGAGCGCCAACACGCGCTCCCTCAGGACGTTGATCTTCTCCATCGAATCGTTCGCCATGGCTTCTTTCCGTGTCCTCTAGGGAGTCTTCAGCGATGCGACGGTATCCCGCCGTCCGGCTGACGCGCGGTCCGCCCCGGGGAGGCGCGCCAGCACCCGGTCCAGACCGAATGCGCCCGCCATGCCCAGGGAGATGGGCAGGATGAGCGCGATGAGCCGCCAGTTGTCCTGGTCGAAGGGCGGCAACACCTTGAGCACCACGCCCAGCACCCCCAGCGCCGCCAGCAGCGTCCACACCTTGAACAGGCGCGCGCGGGCCTTCTGGCTGCCCCACGTCAGGGCCACGCCGAAGGGCAGCGCCAGCAGCGTCAGCGGGTTGGCCAGGAAGAGATTCTCATTGCGGAACGTCACCGTGTGGTCCGTCACCAGCCACATGATGAACAGCGCGGTGCCCGGCAGCCCGAGCGCCAGCCCCAGCACGGCGTTCTCCAGCCCGAGCAGCAGGCGGGCCACGCGGCTGCCCCGCTGGCGCTCCCACACCGCCAGGCCCACCGCCAGGCCGCCCAGGCCCAGGCCCAGCGCGAGAAGCCACGGCCCCCACGGGGGCGGCTCCGCCGGCGGACGCTGACGCTTGGAGGATTCGTAGTGGTTCCAGCTCTTCGCCGCGAGCGAACCCCGCTGCCCATCCGCGCCCTTCACCTGGAGCGCCGCGACTTGCGCTTCCAGCTCGTCCGGGAGGAAGGCCTCCTCCCACTTCGTGATGGGACGGTCGATTTCGTCGTTCATCATGAAGTCGAGCAGCACGCTCATGGGCGCGTTCACCGCGGTGTAGCGCCGGGTGTGCTCGCGCAGCGTCATCCGCCCCGGGGCCCGGTCCGCCTCGCGGAGCTGGCCGCCCGTGGCCACGTCAATCATGTCCCGCAGCCGCGTGACGCAGTTGTCGTTGTAGTGGTGGTACAGGTACTCGCGGTTCTCCGGCAGCACGTTGTCCGCCAGCCGCTTCGCCACGACGACGCGCTGCTCGGGCGTGAGGTTGAGCTCCTGCACGCGGACGTCGCGGTCCTCGGCCTGGTAGTGGCGGAAGGTGCCGCCCACCGACGACTGGCCCACCCAGAACTCCAGCCGGCCCATGGCGAAGCGCGCGAGCATGGCCTCGTCGAAGGAGAACATGCCGTAGTTGTAGAGGCGCGACATCCGCCGCCGCCGGTCCTCCACCACCAGCGAGCCGTGGCCCCACCACGAGGGCACGTCATCCCCGGGACTGAAGGTCACCAGGAGGATGGCCAGGTCTTCGCCCTGGCTCTCTCCCGTGCCCCACGGCGGCGGAGTGGCCGCGCGCGCGGGCGCCGCCAGGAGCAGCAGGCCGAGCAGGCAGGAGGCGATGAGTGATGGGCGGAGCATGGCTGGGTCCAACACGCGGGAGGCCGCCTACCTATCACGCACGCCGCCCGGCTCAACGGGATGGATGCTGGATTGTCCAGCGAGGGGCCTACATGAGGCTGCGGGCGCGGCGGGCCTTTGCATCCACCTGGAGCGAGTCCGCCACCATTCCCCGCTCGCCCAGGAGCTGTTCCTCCAGGGCCGCCATGCGCTTGGCGTCCCGGGGGCGCTCGTGGTCGTGCCCCAGCAGGTGGAGCAGGCCGTGCGCCAGGTAGCGCGCCAGCTCCGACTCCAGCGTGCGGCCGTACTCCTTGGCCTGCCGCTTCGCCGTGTCCAGGGAGATGACCACGTCCCCCAGCGGACGCGGGCCCGGCGTGCCCTTGGGCAGGTCGCCCGCGGGGAAGCTCAGCACGTCCGTCGCCTTGTCCTTCTGGCGCCAGGTGCGGTTGAGCCGGCGGATGGCCCGGTCGTCCACCAGGGACAGGGACAGCTCCACGCCGGACAGCTCGAGCTGCACCAGGTAGTCCTTGGCCCAGGTCGTCAGCAGGCGCGCGAAGTCGCGGCCCTGGCCATGGGCCACCTGGATGACGACGTGGTTCTCCTGGACGCGGGGCTTGGGCGCCTCCATGTGCGCCAGCTCCGGGCGGAACGCGGGCGCGCACACCGACCAGTAGTCACACGCGCCCTGGCCGTCGTTGCGGTACACCACGCGCTTGCCGCGCGGCACCAGTCCGACCTCGCCCGCGGGGATGCGCTCGCGGCGGCCCTCCACGACGACGGTCAGCTCGCCCGTGAGGACGATGACGACCTCGTCGAACTCGGGGCGCTGCGCCGGTTCGGACCAGCCCGGGGGGGCCAGCATCCGCGCGACGGACGCGGAGTCCGTGTGGGTGGTGGCCGCGCCCACGAACTCCTCGATGCGCTTGCCGTCGTCACGGGGAATCAGCTTCCCCTTGCGCAATCTCACGCCATTGCCCCTTCGTGCACCGCTCATGTCCCCCCCGCGGTCCGCGCCTTGTCCTTGCTGCCTTCCACGGGCCGAGGCACCGCGCCCGCCACCACCAACGGCGGCGCCTTGCCGCCACCCACGGCGCCCGCCGGGTAGGCCGGACGCGTGTGGTAGATGCCCTCGAGCGTGTGCAGGAAGGACTGCGAGATGAGGTTGAGGTCCTTCAGCGTCAGGTCACACTCGTCGAGCTGACCCTCGGAGAAGATGAGGTTGATGATCTTCTGCACCTGCGCGTGGAGCTTGGGCGTGGTGGGGTCCGTCATGGAGCGCGTGGAGGCCTCCACCGCGTCGGCGATCATCACCAGCGCCGCCTCGCGGAACTGGGGCTTCGGACCCGGGTAGCGGTAGATGCTCTCGTCGATGGGCGGAGCGCCTTCCTTGCCCTCCTGCTCCTTCAAGGCCTTGTGGTAGAAGTAACCCACCGTGCGCGTGCCGTGGTGCTGCGGAATCGCATCCGCCACCAGCTTGGGCAGCCGGTACTGACGGGCCATCTCCAGGCCCTCCGTCACGTGCCGCTTGATGATGACCGCGCTCATCGCCGGCGCGAGCGCGTCATGGCGGTTCTCCCCCTTCTGGTTCTCCCCGAAGTAGAGCGGGTTCCGGCCCTTGCCGATGTCGTGGTAGTACGCACACGAGCGCGCCAGCAGCGGGTTGGCCCCAATCGTCTCCGCCGCGTTCTCCACCAGCGAGCCGATGATGATGGAGTGGTGGTACGTGCCGGGCGCCTGGACGATGAGTTCCTTGAGCGCCGGGTGGTTCAGGTTCGCCAGCTCCAGCAGCTTGATGTCCGACGCGTAGCCGAAGGTGGCCTCGATGAGCGGCGTGAGCGCCATCACCATCACCGGCACCGCCAGCGAGGAGCCCACGAAGGCGCTCAGCGCGGTGAGGAGGGTGTCGGCCGACAGGCCCTTGCCTTCCACGAGGAAGAGGAAGAGCACCGCCACCAGGTTCACCGCGCCCGTCACCAGCCCCGCGCGGAAGATGCCCACGCGGTCCTTCGCCTTCACGATGCGGTCGGCCGCCACCAGCGAGCCCACCAGCGTGAAGACGCCGAAGGCCAGCGAGTTGCCCAGCATCACGCCGGTGAGGCAGGAGAAGACGAGCGCGAAGAAGAGCGCCAGCTCCTGCGTGAGGATGAAGCGCACCAGCATGGCGCCGGCCGCCACGGGGAAGGCGTAATAGAAGGCCTCGATGGGCAGCGCGGTGTAGCGGTCCTGCACCGCGTCAGCGATGGACACCCAGACCTGCAGCAGTCCCAGCAGGCCCAGGAGCAGCAGGCCCAGCAGCACGCCGTCCTTGCGCGTGGGCCGGAAGCGGCGGAAGGCGGCGCTGCAGAAGAAGTAGAACGACACGATGAGCAGGCCCACCAGGCCGGTGCCGCCCGCCTGGAGCTGGACCAGGTCCAGCCGGTCCGTCTCCGCGCGCATGCCGCGCAGGATGACCAGGTGCGACTCGTTGACCAGCTCACCGTCGCCGATGACGCGCTGGCCCTTCTTGATGGAGATGACGGCGTCCTTCACCGCCTGAGCGGCCTGCGTCCGGCGCGCGTCCGACTCCGCGATGTTGATGGTGAGGTTCGGCCGCACCAGCCGCTGGGCCAGCCGGAGGATGGCGCGGCGCTGCACGCCCGGCGCGTCCGGCATCAGGTTGCCGGGCACCGAGGCGAAGCGCTCCATCTCCTGGTGCGCCTCGGGGACGTCCACCACCTGGGTGGAACCCCCGGACAGGGACTCCTCGGCCTTGTTCACCACGTCGCGGACGGTGAGGCCCTGATGCGCCTCCCGCGCCAGTTCCTCCCGGGAGCCCGCCACATGGACCGCGCCGCGCTCGGAGCGGTACGCCCGCTCCAGCACCAGCAGCGTGGCCGTCTCCGCCTCCTGTGAGAAGCGGGTGGCGTAGAGCGCCTGGAAGTCCTCGGCCTCCAGCACGGCGTCGCGCTTGCCGAAGAAGCGCTCCTGGAGCTCCGCCCGCATCTTCTCGCGGGTGCCGCGCTCCAACTCCACCATCTCCGGGGACGCGGCGGGCTTGCGGCGGCGGGGCGCCTCGCGATCCTCGGGCTCCGACTCGGTCTGCGCCTCCGCGAGTTCGTCCAGGTGCAGGCGCATGGACGAGAAGGCGGAGCTCACCGTCGCCCGCAGCTGCCCCAGGACGGCGGGGTTCAAGTCATACACGGGCTTGACGGCCGCGCGCGCGTCCTGGCGCCGCTGCTGCGTCATGGCGCGGTGGACGACCTCGTAGTCCCGCGCGGCCTTGAAGCCCGCGGGCGAGCTGGCCCGGAACGGCTTGCCGAGGTGCTCCTCCGCCAACGCCGGAATCTGCTGGCTGTAGAGGCCCGGCGAGATGACGAAGCCCGCGCCAATGGAGACGGCCACCAGGAGAAGGACCTGGATGGCGCGCCGCCCCCAGACGCCGTTGTCCAGTCCGAGGCGTTCGGCGAGCGCGTCCAGTGGACTGCGCCCAGGGGGCTGCGTTTCCGATTCGGCCATGGGAGTCCTCACCCTAGATAAGGCGTCGCGGATCCTTCAAGGACGCAACGCCTGGGAATATTCGCGAGGGTGGGATGGGGTACGCCCGCCCGGCAGGGTACGCGCGGGTGGGCGCAAGTAGGTTTCGGCACCGTTACTCGACGGCAACGGGCTCGGTGGTGGCCGGCGTCGCGGCGGGCGCCTGGGCGGCAGCGGTGGCTGCTTCCCGAGCCGCCTGGGCCTCGCGCTGGGCGACGTCCGCCCGGTCATAGGCGCGGATGACTTCCTGGACCAGCGGGTGGCGGACCACGTCCACATCCGAGAACGCCGCGAAGTGGATGCCGTCGATGTTCTTCAGCACGGCGCGCGCGTGGTTCAACCCGGACATCTTCCCCGTGGGCAGGTCCACCTGCGTCACGTCACCGGTGATGACGGCCTTGCTGTTGTAGCCCAGGCGCGTGAGGAACATCTTCATCTGCTCCACGGTGGTGTTCTGGGCTTCGTCCAGGATGACGAACGCGTCGTTGAGCGTGCGGCCCCGCATGAAGGCCAGCGGGGCCACTTCCACCACGCCCTGCTCCAGCAGCTGCGCGGCGCGCTCGGCCGCCATCATGTCGTGCAGCGCGTCGTAGAGCGGCCGCAGGTAGGGATTCACCTTCTCCTGCAGGTCGCCCGGCAGGAAGCCCAGCTTCTCCCCCGCCTCCACGGCGGGACGCGCCAGGATGATGCGCTTGACCTTGCGCTCCTGGAGGAAGGCGACCGCCATGGCCATGGCGAGGTACGTCTTGCCCGTGCCGGCGGGACCGATGCCGAAGACGATGTCGTGGGAGCGGATGGCGTCCACGTAGCGCTTCTGGTTGATGCTCTTGGGGGCGATCTGCCGGTTGCCGGAGCTCTTCAGCACCGGGCCCAGCATGACCTCCTGCAGGGACTCCGCGCCGCGGCCGAGCACCTTGATGCCCTGCTCCACGTCCTCGCGGTAGACGGGACGGCCGGCGCGGATCATCTCCTCCAGGTTCTCCAGGAGGCGGACGGAGAAGGCCACGGCGTCGGACGGACCGGAGAGGTGGAACTCGGTGCCGCGTTGTCCCACCCGGACCCCGAGGCGCCGCTCCATCAACTTGAGGTTTTCGTTCTGGCTGCCGCAGAGGGCCAGGGCGGTCGCGTTGTCACGAACGTCCACCTTGGCGGAGGCGGTGAGCACTTCGGGCGCTTCCAACGTGGCGGGATTTCGCAATGCGGATTCTTCCTCGGTCTATGTCGCTACGGCTGACACCAACGTAACGCCGCCCTCAGGGCCGCGAAAGACGACTTTGTGTCAGGACTAGCGCAAGGGTGGCAGGAGAATGAACTGCCGAGCGGCCAACCGCCGGTAATAGTACTCTTCCCGCCACGGATATTTCAGTTCGCCCGGCTTCAACAGTCCAGCCTGCACCAAAGAATCCAGACGCTCGGGCAACTCACCGCGTTCCAGACGAAACACCTCGAGCGCGGCCTCGATGCGGACGCGTTGGGCCTGGGAAACATGACGTTGGGCCGCGGCATCCGCGAACACCGCGGCGACGCCCGCCGCGGGGTCCCTGCTCACGGCCCGGGGCACCACCAGCGCCACCGCCGCCAGGACCCCCACGGTGGCGACGAGGCGCCCCACCGGCCCCGCCACGCGAACAAGCAGGCGCTGGTCCCCTGGAACGGGGGCCGGAGCGCCCTCCGGAAGAATCGGGCGGACGTACTCGCCCTTCACCAGGTTGTAGAGCGCCTTGCAGGTCTCGAACTCGCCCAGGCAGGAGATGTCCACCAGCTTGCGCAAGTCCCTCCCGGGGGAGAGCTCATCGTAGATGCGCCGCTCCGCAGGACCGATGGCGCCCAGCTCCCCGCCCTCTTCCGCGCGCGGCTGAGGCAGGGCCTTGATGCGCTCGAAGGTCAGGTCGTCGCGGTGGATTTTCTGCCGGATGACGGGCCACTCATCCACCATCCGGAAGCCTTCCATGAGCACCGTCTCGGCGCGCAACGGATGGATGGCCTCCGCGTCAGGCTCCACCGGCTCCTGGACGAATTCGTAGGTGCCCGACTTCCAGGTGAAGAGCCGGTAGAGGGTCTCCGTGGCCTGCAGCTGCATCATCGCCTGGAAGCGCTCGGCGGTGAGGGCCTGGCTGGAGACGAGCACGTCCCCCAGGCGCTTGAGCGTGCGGCGCTGCGTCTCCAGGGCCGCCTCGAGCTGCGTCTCGGTGATGAGCTCCGAGCGCACCAGCATGGCGCCGATGAGCTCCTTGCGCTTCCGGGTGACGCTCTCCGCCTTGATGATGTGGCCATCGTTGAAGCCGATACGCACTTCCTGGTCCCTGGCGCGGACGTGGAGCGTGCCCGTCTTCTGCTGCTGCCCGATGAGCTGCAGGATGTCGCCAATACCAAAGTCCTTCAGGGTGCCTTGCAGGGACATCGCCGTTCACTCCCCCCGCCGCAGACGGCGCAGACCGCGCAACGACAGCAGGTGGACACCCAGCAGCAGCAACACCGCGGGCGCGAGCTTGAGGTACAGGGGGGCTTCACCGTAGGGCCCTCGCACCAGCCCCTGGTGCAGGAGCACCGCGGCCAGCGCGAAGAGGAAGCCGAACACATACAGCGCGCCGCGGACCGGAACACCCGAGGCCACGTGCCCCGCGCCGGACAACACCGCGCCCAGGACGTACGCCACCCGCCCCGTCCAGGCCTGATGCCGGTCCACCTGGAGCTGCTTGCGCGCCCGCAGTTGCTGCGGCACCAGCCCCCGGCGGGCGAAGACGTTGACGCACTGGCCACACTGCTTGCTGCCCACCCCCAGCTCCGGGTCGCAGCGCACGCACACCGCGCGGCCACAGCGCTCACACACCTTGGCCGCCTTCAAGCGGTCACCCGCGAAGCCCCACAGGGCCAAGAGCGCCGCCAGCGCCGCGGCCCCCGCGGAGGCCATGGGCCCGGGCGGAAGCCCCGGGAGCAGCCAGCGCGACAGCTGCGTCTCCACCTGACGACCCGCTCCCGTGCCATCCGCGAGCGGAAGCCAGTCGGACTCCCCCAGCGTCGGGGACAGCAGCAGCAGGTTGAGCAGCAGCCGGTCCTCCGGTGGCGGGTCCCGGACCAGCAGCGCTCCATCCAGCGCCTGCGCCGAGGCCATGGCCGTGGCGGCGCGGTCCAGCTCCTTGCCGACCTCCGAATCGGGCAGCGTCTTCGCCCTGCGGCGGACCACCTGCGCCAGGTTGTAGTGCGGAGCCGCCAGGTCCGGTGCCGACTGCGAGGCCTGCACGTAGAGCAGCGCCGCGCCGTCCGCGTCTCCCAGCGCGACCAGGGTGTTGCCGAAGCGCGTGAGCAGGCGCGCATCCGAGTTCTTCAGCACCGAGGCCGCCTTGAAGTGTGTCCTCGCCTCTTCCAGCAGGCCGCGCCGGGATTCGAAGTACGCCAGCGACAGCACCTCCACGAAGGTCGCCGTGCGGGACGCCATCCGCGTCAGCACGCGCGCCCGCGCCTCCTCGGCGGACAGGCCGCCCCGCTCCAGGAGATACACGTCCTCGGCCGGCGTGCCCGCGAACGCCGTGACGCGCGCGAGCTGCCCCGCCGCTAGCGGCAGGAGCCCCACGCCCGCCACCAGCACCGCCGCCACCACCCGCTCCGTGCGCGAGAGATAGAGCGACACGGTGGCCAGCATCACCAGCAGCGCGGGCAGCACGCCCAGCCCCAGCACCCACGGCAGGCTCAAGAGGAGCAGCCCCAGGACCAGGGACTGCCACCGGGAGACGACTCGCGGCAGCAGGTGGTGGAAGTCATGCAGCGCGTAACGGAGCTTCCGCAGGAAGAACAGGCCCATCAGCAGCACCGCGGTGGCGCCCCAGGCCAGCAGCACCAGTGCCCCCAGGTCCGCCAACGCGGGCCGGCGATAGCGGGCATCCCGAGCCAGTGTCGTCAGCGCCTGCCGCACCTGCCCCAGGGTGCGGGACACGTCAGTCGGCTTCTCCAAGGCGTAGAGCTCGGCGAGCTCGAAGCGGGCGTAGGGCAGCCCCGGCGACAGCTCGACCGCCACCTCCGCCAGCCGCACCGCGCCGGCCATGTCCCCCGCGCGGCGGCGCACGGCCGCTTCGCGGAGGAAGCCCGCGCTCAGGGGCTCCAGGTCCGTGGCGGCCAATTCGACGCGCAACGTCCGCAGCTCCTTGAGGGCCGCCGCCGCCGCGGCTCGGTCATTCGTCGCCCGGGCCTGCCGCCACCGGTTCCAGAGGGCTTCCAGGTCCGCATCCGTCACCCGCGGCGCCAGCACCGGACTCAGCGTCACCGGCCTGGGGGTGATGACCGTGGGTTCCTCGACCGGCGGAGGACTGGCCGCCGCGGGCGGGCGGCCATTGCCGGGGACCGCTTCGGAGGCCCTGACGTTGCGCGCGGGCGCGTCGTCGGCGTCCTCGGTGAAGGCATCCTCGGTGGAGGCATCCTCCTCCGCGGTGGGGACGTCTTCTTCTTCCGGCACGTCCTCCGCGTAGGCGGCGTCATCCACCGGATCCATGGACTCATCCCGCAGGTCGGGCTCCATGGGCCCCGGATCCACCTCGGGAAGGCGCGTGGGGGCTTCCAGCTGCGCGGACGCCACGACGGGCACCAGAAGCGTGAATCCACTGAGAAGGAGGGCGAAAAGCGGCAGGCGGATCATCCAGGGGGTGGATTGTAGGCGACCCAGGGCCAACCGCGAAAACGAACGCCAGCCAGGCCGGCCACCTTCCGCGTTTGCCGGACAGCACCCGACCCGCGCGTGCTACAGGAATGTGCATGGCGGACACGACGCTGACCCCCGGGGCGGAGCTGGAGCGACTGGTCGACATCATGCGGCGGCTGCGCGCCGAAGGCGGCTGCCCGTGGGATCGCGAACAGGACCTGCGCTCGCTGCGGCCCTACCTCCTGGAAGAGGCCTTCGAGGTCCTGGAGGAGATGGACCGGGTGGCCTACGGCGGCTCCTGGCGGACCTTCTGCGAAGAGCTGGGGGACCTGCTTTTCCAGATTGTCTTCCACGCCCAGCTCGCGTCGGAGCTGGGGGAGTTCTCCCTGGCCGACGTGGCGAAGGCCATTGGCGACAAGCTGGTCAGCCGGCACCCCCATGTCTTCGGCGACGGCCAGCGCCTGGAGGGCGCCGAGCAGGTCCTGGACAACTGGGCCAAGCTCAAGGCCGCGGAGAAGAAGCGCAAGACGGGCCGGGAGGGCTCGGTGCTGGACGGCGTCCCCGTCGCCGCCCCGGCGCTGATGCGGGCCGAGCGGCTCACGGAGAAGGCCAGCCGCATCGGCTTCGACTGGCCGGACGTCGCCAGCGTGCGCGCCAAGCTGACGGAGGAGCTGGGCGAGCTGGACGAGGCCATCGCCGCGAATGATCGGGACGCCATCGAGCACGAGCTGGGAGATGTGCTGTTCTCGCTCGCCAACCTCGCGCGCTTCGTCGGAGCCCCGGCCGAGGACGCGCTGCGCATGGCCATCCGCCGCTTCACCGCCCGCTTCCAGCACATCGAGTCCGCCCTGCGCGCCGAGGGTGTCGCCCTGGGGGATGCCACCCTGGAGCACATGGAGCGCCACTGGCAGGACGCCAAGGCGCGCGAGAAGGCCCTGCCGTCTCCGACCTGGGTTCCTCGCGCGCCCGTCACCACGCTGCGGCTGGGCGTGGCGGACCTCCCCGCGCAGCGCGCCTTCTGGGATGCCCTGGCGCCTCGGCTGGGGTGGACCTCCCGCCGGACTCCCGCCGCGGATCAGGCCCTCTATGAAGACGGGGGCCTCCGGATCGCCTTCGAAGCGGCGGGGGCGCCCACGACGGGGCTGAGGCTGACCCTGACGGCCCCGTCTCCGGCGGCCGTGGAGCGGCTCCCCGGCATCCTGGCGGAGATTCCGGGGGGCCGGCTGATCCAGCACCAGGCCGACCGACTCACCTTTGAGGATCCATCAGGGCTGGTGTGGGAATATACGACTTCGGTAGAGTGATTTTCCTCGCAGGTGCCCTCGGCGGGGCGTCCAGAGCCCGGAAATCCCGGCTGGAGGCCCACACCCGCCTTGACGCCCGCGAGGCGTCGCAGTAAGGACGGCCCCTCTTTTAGCCTGCCATTACCGCTGGAGATTTCTCTTGGCCAACACCAAGTCCGCAGAGAAGCGTCACCGTCAGTCCCTGAAGCGCCGTGCGCGCAACGTCACCGTGCGCGGTGAGGTGAAGACCGCCGTCAAGTCCGCTCGCGAGGCGCTCGGCAGCAAGGATGGGGCGAAGCTGACGGACGCCATCAAGTCGGCCTCCAAGGCGCTGAGCAAGGCCGCCACCAAGGGCGTGCTGCACAAGCGCACCGCTTCCCGCCGCATCTCGCGTCTCGCGAAGGCCGCCACCAAGGCCGCCCGCGCGCAGGCCTAGTCGAAGCCTCGGGGCCACCTCGCGTGGCCCTGCTTCATCCGTGCAGGCTGCCGGGAGGAGGCTCTTGCCTCCTCACCAGGCACCTGCCAGCCGGTCATACCCGTCCCGCATCAAGATCTCCGCGAGGCGCTCGAGCGCGACCTGCCGGTTCGCCTCCGCCTCCAGGATGTCTCCGCTCCCCAGCACATAGTCCTCCGTGCCGAAGACCTCCGTCTGCTTGAGGACCTGTCCGTCCTTCACCACACGGAGCTGCGCCCGGGCGGAGACGCGGAAGAAGAAGCCCGGGCTGGTGCTCTTGCCCACCACCGTCGTGGGCGTGTTCGCCACCGACAGCACCGTGCCCTCCATGCGCCCGTCGCAGGACGCCGCGCTGCCCAGCCGGCCCACGCGGATCAGCTCCTGCCGCAGGAAGCGCGTGAAGACGGTTTCCAGCGTGGGCTCGGGCGTGGCGTTGACGAAGACGGGCGCGCAGAGGGACGTCACGCCGGGCGGGAGACCGTCTCCGCGAGGCGCCAGGCGGTAGCCACAGCCCGCGGCCACCCACATTCCCACCACCAGGCCAATCCGAAGGCGCCGGGGTCCGACAGCGCAGGGTCGCGACATGCGCGGCACCCTACCCGGCCCGATCCGCCCGTCAAGCCAGAGGGCCACCGTCGCGCATCGACGGAGGCGGCGGTGAAGCCTCACCGTCGACAGCCACGCCGCGCACCCGCAGGGCCTCCGCCAACGACGTCCACGCCGCCAGCAGCCGCGTGTCCCGGGACGACCCCCGCCGCGCCAGCCCCAAGGGCCAGCGCACCGTCGGCCCCTGCCGAGGAAACAGGACGAGCCCGTGTGAGCGGCACGTCAACGCCAGCAGGACGCCCAGCGCCGCCATGCCCAACCCCAGCACCTTCAGCGCGACGGGCTGCGCCCACAGGCCCAGCAAGGCGAAGACGGTCAGCGCCAGCGCCTCCCGGAAGAAGCGCGACTCCAGCCGCGCCTCCCGCAGCGAGCCCAGCTCCACGGGAGGAACCATGACCGACGGGTGCGGCTGATAGAAGAGCCGCGTCCCCTGACCGGAGAGTATGCGCCCTCCGCCCAGGTCCGCGACGAAGAAAGGCTCCCCGGGTGCCGGGCCCCCGGGAAGGGGCGCTTCGGGAAGCACGGCCTCGCAGGCAATGCACCGCGGGCGGCCCGCGGGTTGGGGCCGCCCACATGCACCGCACATGACGAGGACCTCCGCCGACACCCGGGTCCCCGCTCAGGTGGCGACGAAGTTCACGAGGCGCTTGGGGACGAAGACGAACTTGCGCAGCGTCTTGCCCGCCAGGGCCGCCTGGACCTTCTCATCCGCTTCTGCCGCGGCGCGCACGTCCGCCTCCGCCGCGTCCGCCGCCACGCGAATCTCCGCGCGCAGCTTGCCGTTCACCTGCACGGCGTAGGGGATGACGTCGTCCACCACCAGCGCCGGGTCGAACTCCGGCCAGGCCTGCGCGACGGTGAAGTCCTTGCTGCCGTAGGCCTCCGAGATTTCATCCGCGATGTGCGGCGCGAACGGCGTGAGCACCACCGCCAGCAGGCGCACGGCCTCCGCCATGGCGGCCTTCTCCGCGGCCGTCTCGGGTGTCCCCTGGGCGTAGAGCGCGTTGACGCCTTCCATGATGCCGGCGATGGCCGTGTTGAAGGACAGGCGCTCGATGGCCTCCCCTACCCGCTTGAGCGTCTTGTGGGCGGCGCGGCGAATCTCCAGCGCCTTGCCCTCGTAGGGTCCGTCATGGGTGGCACCCGCCGTCGCCTCCTGGTGCGTCGCGGCCAGCGTCCAGACGCGCTTGAGGAAGCGGAAGACACCCTCCACCTGGTCATCGGACCAGTCGAAGTCGCGCTCCGGCGGGCCCGCGAACAGCACGTAGGCCCGCGCCGTGTCCGCGCCGTACTTCTGGACGATGGAGGAAGGCGCCACCACGTTGCCCCAGCGCTTGGACATCTTCCGGCCATCCGGACCGTTGACGATGCCCTGGGTGATGAGGCGCTTGACGGGCTCATCCACGGGGCTCAGCCCCAACAGCTTCATCACCCGCGTCCAGAAGCGGAAATAGAGCAGGTGCATCACCGCGTGCTCGGGCCCCCCCACGTAGATGTCCACGGGCAGGAAGCGCTGGGCCTCCTTCGGGTCGAACGGCGCGGCGTCGTAGTGCGGCGACAGGTAGCGCGCGAAGTACCAGCAGGAGTCGACGAAGGTGTCCATCGTCTCCGCCTCGCGCCGGGCAGGCCCGCCGCACTTCGGACAGGTGGTGTTGACCCACGAGGCGACTTTCGCCAGCGGCGGCTCGCCCTTGCCGGTGAGCACCGCCTGGGTGTCAATCTCCGGCAGGCGCACGGGCAGCTGCTCCAGCGGCACCGGGAGGCCGTTGCGGTCCGGGTCGCACTTCTCGCAGTAGACGATGGGGATGGGCGTGCCCCAGTAGCGCTGGCGGCTGAAGCCCCAGTCCTTCTGGCGGTACGTCACCGTCGCCTTGCCCTTGCCGTCCTTCTCCAGCGACGCGGCCATGGCCTGACGCGCCTGCTCGGACGTCTGGCCCGTGTAGGCGCCCGAGTCCTCCAGCACGCCGTACTCCGTATAGGCCGCCTCCAGCTTGTCACCCGGCGGGAGCTTGTCACCGGACGCGGGATGGATGACGACCTTCACGGGCAGGCTGTACTTGCGCGCGAAGGCGAAGTCTCGCTCGTCATGCGCGGGCACGCTCATCACCGCGCCGGTGCCGTAGTCGCTCAGCACGAAGTTGGCGATCCAGATGGGGACCGCCTGTCCGGTGAAGGGATTCTCCGCGTAGGCGCCGGTGAAGACGCCCTCCTTCTCCGTGCCCTCGCCCAGGCGCTCCGTCTTGGACTGGGCGGCCATCCGCTTGGCGAAAGCTTCCACCTCCGCACGGCGCTCGGGCGTCGTCACCTGGGCCACCAGCTTGTGGTCCGGCGCCAGCACCACGTAGGTGCAGCCGAAGAGGGTGTCGATGCGGGTGGTGAACACGCGCAGCAAGGCGTCATGCCCCTGCACGCGGAAGTCGGCCTCGGCGCCGTCCGAACGGCCAATCCAGTTCCGCTGCGCGGCGGTGATGCGGTGGGGCCACTCCGTGAGCGTATCCAGCGAGTCCAACAGGTCCTGCGAGTACCGGGTGATGCGGAACGCCCACTCGGGCATCTCCTTGTCCACCACGGGGGAGTCGCAGCGCTCGCAGACGCCGTCCTTCACCTGCTCGTTGGCGATGACGGTGTGGCAGCCGGTACACCAGTTCACCTTGCTGAAGCGGCGATAGACGAGCCCACGCTCCAGCATCTGGATGAAGAACCACTGGTTCCAGCGGTAGTACTCGGGGTCGCTCGTGTTGACCTCGCGCTCCCAGTCGTAGCAGTAGCCCAGGCTCTTCACTTCCTTCTTGAAGGACGCGATGTTCTCCGCCGTGCGCACCGCCGGGTGCACGCCGTCCTTGATGGCCGCGTTCTCGGCCGGCAGGCCGAGCGCATCCCAGCCCAGGGGATGCAGCACGTCGAAGCCCTTCATCCAGAAGTAACGCGCGTACACGTCCCCGAGCAGGTAGTTGCGGACGTGCCCCATGTGCATCTTCCCGCTGGGGTACGGCAGCATCTCGAGCACGTACTTCTTGGGTGCACCGGGGCGTCTGCCTGCCCGGAAGACGCCCGCGTCGTCCCAACGGGTCTGCCACTTACCTTCAATCGCCTGCGGCTCGTAACGCTCGTTCATCGCCATATCTATCGAGTCTCTTAGAGGAGGGACGTGCCCCGGGCAACTAGTCTTGCCGGGACAAATCCGTCCTGAACGGACGGCGGCCCCAGGGTCGGCTGACGGGGATGCCCCCGGGGCACCGGCCGCCTTCCTCGGCCCTCCAACGACTGCCCCGCAGCCGCAGCCGGTGACGCGCTGCGCGCCCGCTGATGACAGACGCGAGTCCCTCAAGCTCCAGCTCCGGGCAAACATTCTCGTCAACCTGGATTCAAAGATTAACATCAAAAGTGAGGATATGCCGTTGACGGCCAATCGTTGACCCGGTGACGATTCCCCTCACCGGCATCCTGCCTTGGGGGGAGCCGTCCATCCGCAGCGAGTGAGGATTGAATGACGCTGAGAAGGGCGTTGATTCCGGGGTGCGTGTTTGCACTCTTCTCGTTGGAAACGCTGGCGCAAGACGCGAATAGCGCGCCGCCTGTTCCCGAAACACAGACACCGGCGGCTCCCGCGCCACAGCCGGCGCCCATGGCCCCCGCGCCAGTGAGCGGGCGCACGGTGAAGGGCCGCGTCGCCGACCGCCTCACCAACGAGGGACTGCCCCTGGTGCGCGTCATCATCAAGGGCACCACCCAGGGCGTGGAGACGGAGCTGGACGGCACCTTCACCCTGCCCAACGTGCCCGCCCGCGCGGTGACGCTGCTCTTCTCCAGCCAGGACTACGGCGAGCGGGAGGTGCAGATTGGCGCCAACCAGCGCACCGTGGAGGTCGCGCTGGAGAACATCTTCTCGGAGGAGATGGTCGTGGTGGGCCGCGCCAGTGAAGTAGCGCGAAAGAACCTGGCCAACTCGGTGGCCTCGGTGAACGCAGAGGAGATCAACCGCGCCCCCGCCCAGACGGTGGACCAGGCCCTCCAGGGCAAGGTCGCTGGCGCCAACATCCAGAGCAACGGCGGCGCGCCCGGTGGCGGCCTCCAGCTCCGGCTGCGCGGCGTGTCCACCATCAACGGCTCCTCCGCCCCGCTCTACGTCATCGACGGGGTGCTCGTCAGCGACGTGGCCATCGCCTCCGGTGTGTTCGCCGTCACCGAGTCCGTGGCCGGCGCCAACGCGAACCCCACCCAGGACAACCAGGTCAACCGCATCGCGGACATCAACCCCAACGACATCGAGAGCATCGAGGTCCTCAAGGGCGCGTCCGCCGCCGCCATCTACGGCTCCAAGGCCGCCAACGGCGTGGTCATCATCAACACCAAGCGGGGCCGCTCCAGCGAGCCGGAGTTCGCGGTGACGCAGCGCCTGGGCATGTACACGCTGGCCAACACGATTGGCACCCGCCGCTTCAACAGCGTGGACGAGGTGCGCGACACGTTCGGCGAGGCCGCGACCCAGTACTACGTGGAGGGGCGCCGGTTCGACCACGAGTCCGCCCTGGCTGGCCGCCGCGACTTGTCCTCGGAGACGCTGGCCAGCGTCAGCGGCGTGACGGGCAACACGAAGTACTTCGCGTCGGCGATGATCAAGAACGACGAAGGCATCATCGCCAACACCGGGTACGAGAAGCAGTCGTTCCGGCTGAACCTGGGCCAGAAGCTGGGTGAGGCGGTGGAGGTCAACGTCGCCACCAACCTGATTCACTCCCTGGGCCAGCGCGGCCTGACGAACAACGACAACGCGAGCATCAGCAACTACATGGTGCTGCCGCGCGCGCCGGAGTTCCTCCCGCTGGAGGCCAACTCGGACGGCGTGTACCCTCAGAATCCCTTCCTCTCGAACCGCGCCAACCCGCTGCAGACGGCCGCGCTGGTGAAGAACGACGAGAATGTGTGGCGCTTCATCGGGTCCGGCGACCTGACGTGGCACCTGTGGAAGACAGAGGCCCACCACCTGCGCGTGCTGGCCAACGCGGGCGTGGACCGCTTCCAGCAAGAGAACTCGCTCTTCTTCCCACCCGAGCTGAACTTCGAGCCGCTGGATGACGGTCTTCCGGGCTCGTCGCTCTTCGGCACCAGCCAGGTGCGCAACCTGAACTCCGGCCTGAACCTGGTGCACACCTACAAGCCCACGTCGGGCAGCATCGTGGCGACCACGTCTGGCGGCCTCCAGTTCGAAGAGCGCAACATCGACTCCGTCTACATCGTCAGCAAGAACCTGAACGCGGGTCAGCAGAACGTGGACAGCGGCACCGTGGTCAGCCTGCGGCAGAACCGCTCGCTGGTGAGGGACCGGGGCTACTACGTCCAGGAGGAGGTGCTCATGCTGGACCAGCGGCTGACGCTGGTGGGCGCGCTGCGCGCCGAGCAGAGCAGCGCCAACGGCAACCCCAACGCGCTGTTCCTGTACCCGAAGCTGGCCACCGCCTACCGGATCCCCTCGTTCCACCCGAAGGTGAACGAATTCAAGGTCCGCGCGGCCTACGGCGAGACAGGCAACCTGCCGCTGTACGGCATGAAGTTCAACGGCCTGCGCGCCACCGGAAACATCGCCGGCAGCCCGGGTCTGGTGGGCACCGGCATCGCGGGTGACCCGAACATCCAGCCAGAGCGGCAGCGCGAGCTTGAAGCCGGCGTGGACGCCCTCCTGTTCGGCGGCGACGTGGTCGCGGAAGTGTCCATCTACCAGCGCAACATCAGCGACCTGCTGCTGCAACGCGCCCTGGCCCCGTCCGGTGGCTTCACCACGCAGATCTTCAACGGCGGCTCGCTGCGCAACCGTGGCGTCGAGGCCATGCTCCAGGTGACGCCCGTGCGCGGCGGCTTCGAGTGGACCAGCGGCGCGACGTTCGCCCTCAACCGCAGCCGGGTGACGGACCTGCCTGTTCCCGCGTTCCTCGCTGGCGGGTTCGGCACCGGCCTGGGCGCCTTCCGCATCGAGGAAGGCGCGACAGCCACGCAGATTGTCGGCAACGACGGCGTCGACGAGAACGGCCGCCCGATTGTCCGGAAGATTGGCGACACCGAGCCCACCTTCCGCATGTCCTTCACCAACAGCCTCAAGTACCGGGACTTCAGCCTGTCCTTCCTGTTCGACTGGCAGCAGGGCAGCGACGTCATCAACCTGACGCGCTACATCTACGACGACGCTGGCACGTCACCCGACTTCACGACGGGCGGTCGCGAGCGGCTCGTCCGGCAACGGACGCACGCGAGCGCCTACTTGGAGGACGCCAGCTTCCTCAAGCTGCGTGAGGTGACCTTCATGTACCAGTTGCCCAAGGACTGGGTGTCCATGGTTCCCGCGGTGAAGTCCGCCCGGCTCAGTCTGAGTGGACGCAACCTCCTCATGTTCACCGGCTACTCCGGGTTGGATCCGGAGGTGAGCAACTTCGGCAACCAGCCCATCGCCCGCAACGTGGACGTGGCCCCCTTCCCTCCCAGCCGTAGTTTCTGGACCTCCATCGACGTCGGGTTCTGAGCCATGACCATCCAACTGACCAAGAAGACCTTCGTGGGGCTCTTCACTGTCCTGGGCCTGAGCGGCTGCGGGAGCATGGACGTCCCGGACCTGAACAACCCCAGCCTCGATGACTTCCGGGAGCGGCCCACGCGTCCCGCGGTGCTCACCGCCGCCACGGGCCTGCTCGTCGGCCACCGCGCTGGCGTCGCCGCGCCCAACGGCTACGTGGCCCAACTCGGCATCATCGGACGCGAAGCGTATGTCTTCGACCCCTCGGACCCGCGCTCCGTCAACGAACTGCTGGGCCCTACCCTGGACCCCGGCGGCCCGGCGTTCGGCGGCAATCACTGGACCAACCCCTACCTGAACATCCGCAACGCCAACGCGCTGCTGGACTCCCTGGACAAGGTCCCCAACACGCCCGACGCAGAGAAGGAAGGCCTCCGCGGCTTCGCGAAGACGATTCAAGCCCTGGACTTCCTCGTGGTCATCAACACACGGGACACCCACGGGGCCCCCATCGACGTCAACCTGCCCATTGGCGAACTGGCTCCCATCGTCGGCAAGGAGGCCGTGTTCGAGCGCATCGCCGCGCTGCTCGACGAGGGCCATGCCCACCTGGCGAACGCGGGGGACGCCTTCCCCTTCCAGCTCAGCCCGGGCTTCGCCGGATTCAACACGCCCACGACGTTCCAGCAGTTCAACCGCGCGCTCGCCGCGCGGGTGGCGGTGTACCGCGGACGCTACGCCGAGGCGCTCACCGCCCTGAGCCAGTCCTTCCTCAATCAGAGCGCGCCGTTGGACCAGGGCGTCTTCCACGCCTATGGGACGAACTCCGGCGACACCGACAACGGCCTCATCAGCGTCAACGTCTACGCCCACCCGTCGAACGTCACCGACGCGGAGCTCCAGGAGGACGGCACCGTGGATGACCGCGTCAACCGGAAGCTCACGCGCTTGGCCGAGGCCAAGACCGAGGCGGGCGGAAAGCTGCGAACGGAGTGGCGCTTCCGCATCTACCCCTCGAACAACTCCCCCGTGCCCATCATCCGCAACGAGGAGCTCATCCTCCTGCGCGCGGAGGCCAACATCGGTGAGAGGAACTTCGGACCTGCCGCGGACGACCTCAACTTCATCCGCACCACCTCAGGCCGGCTGCCCCCGAAGCTGGACATCACCGAGGACAACGCGCTGGACGAACTGCTGAAGCAGAAGCGGTTCTCACTCCTGTTCGAAGGCGGCCACCGTTGGATTGACCTGCGGCGCTACGGGCGACTCGACACGCTCCCGCGCGAGATTGATGCCGAAATCGCGCCCCACGAGCGCTTCCCCATCCCCGCGGCGGAGATGGACGCGCGACAGTAGGCGCTCCTCGCAATTCTTGAAGCTCCAGGTGCGCGGCAGTCGGGCGTGCACCTGGAGCGCGGGCGCTCAGCCGCCCTGCTTCAACCCGGCCCGTTCGGCGACGAGCGCCCCCAGCGCGGACCAGTCCAAGTCGCCGTGGCCCTGCGCGACGCCTCCCAGGAGCTGGTCCTTCACCAGGCTGGCCAGCGGCATGGGCACCTCTTCGGTGCGCGCCGCGTCCAGGACGAGCTCCACGTCCTTGAGCCCCAGCCTCATCTTGAAGCCCGCCGGGCTGTACTTCTCCTCCGCGATGAGCTGCGCGTACCCCTCGAAGATGGGCGAGCGCGCGAAGACGGACTGGAAGACCTCCAGGAACACCTTCGGCTCGATGCCCGACTTGCGCGTCAGGGCGAAGGACTCGGCGAGCGCCTCCATCATCGACGCGATGAGGAAGTTTCCCGACAGCTTCACCACGTTGGCCGCCGGGGCACGGTCCCCCAACACGGTGAGGCCGCGCCCCAGCGCCTCCAGCAGCGGGCGGCAGCGGTCCACGTCCTGCTTCGGGCCGGCGGCCACCACCCACAGCTGCTTCGAGGCCGCCGCGGTGGGACGGCCGAACACCGGCGCGGAGAGATACCGCTGACCGGCGCTCGCATGCGCCTGCGCCAACCGTTCGGACAGCGCCACGGAGAGCGTGCTCGACGAGACGTGCACGGCGCCTGGCGCCAGGCCCGCCTGGAGCCCGTCCTGACCGAACACCGCCGACGTCACGGCCGCGTCGTCCGCCAGCATGCTGAAGACGACCTCCGCGCCGCGCGCCACCTCCGCGGGGCTGCGGGCGACGCGCGCCCCCTGCTCCTTCAACGGCGCGGCCTTGGACTCGGTGCGGTTCCACACCGTCAGCTCGTGCCCCGCGGCCACCAGGCTCGCCGCCATGGGCAGCCCCATGTTGCCCAGGCCAATGAATCCCACCTTCATGCGCGTCTCCTCTCGAAAGCGGCCCGGATACTCCGCGCCCAGGAGCCCCACCACCGTAAAGCACGCGCACGTCCAGGAGCGAACGTGGAGCGACCTACTCCGGCCGGTCCTCGGAGACGTCCAGGCGCTCGAAGGCGTGGCCCAGCGCCATGACGCCCAGCCACACCTCCCCCACCAACACCGCCGCCGCGACGAAGCCCGCCACGGGCAGGGCCCAGGGGCCCAGCAGCGTCGACACGGGGAGGCCCACCACGAGCGCCACCAGCCCCGCGGGAATCAACCCCACCAGCATCACCACCACCGTGCCCACGACGGCCAGCAGGCGCTGGCCCATCGCCTCGATGCCGCGCGCCCGCTCGCCCGTGTCCGCCGGCACCCACGAAGGAAAGAGGACCACCGCGGCGTTCTGCACGAAGAGGCCCGACAGCGACACGGCCGGGAGCAGGAACGCCAGCGCCAACCCGCCTGGCCACCACCAACCGCCCAGGCGCGACGCCTCCACGCCAGGCCCCAGGACGAGCGCCACCGCCAACAGCGCGAGCTGGAACGAAGCCAGGGCCAGGGAGGACGCCGCCAGTTGCGCGCTCACCACCTGCCGCCCCGTCAGTGGCATGGCGCGCAGCAGGTCCAGCTTGGGCAGGTCCATCCGCAGGTCCATGCGGAAGGCGCTCGGCCCCACCACCGTCAGCATCACCGACAACGTCAGCGCCACCGGCCCGAGCACCCGCCGCGTGTCCGTGAACAGGCGCGTGTCGCCCATCATCGCCGCGATGGCACCGCCCAGGATGATGAAGGCGAGGAACACCGCGAACCCGCCGCCCATCCGCTTGCGCGCAATCAGGTTCTTCCAGATGAGCGCCACCTCCGGACGGCCGCGCGGCATCAGCCGGAACGGCGGACGGCGCAACGTGAGCGAACCCACCCGCGTCATCCGCCCCGAGCCACGCAGCATGCGCTCCCGTGAGCGGGACTCCGCGCGCACCACCGCCGTCTCCTCGAACGGGACTTCGGCCCAGAGCACCCAGCCGTAGTGCGCCACCAGCAGCGCCAACACCGGCGGCAGGGCCCGCAGGAAGTCATCCACGCTCCGCGCCAGCGCGGGCGCCACCAGCAGCCGGCCCGGCCACAACACCGCCTCCACGCCAGGTGACGCCATCAGCGCCTGCAGCCACGCGCGCAGGTCCCGGCCGGACGACAGGTCCTCGGGCACCGGGTGCTCACGCAGCGACGTGAGCAGCGCCAGCGCCACGAGCGCCAGGGCGCCGCCCACCACGCCCCAGCGG
>NZ_JAAIYB010000259.1 GCF_010894475.1 Myxococcus vastator | reverse complement strand
GGCGGAGGTCATGACGGGGCGCCCTGGGGTTTACCCCGGCACGGCAGCGCCATCACGCGCAAACAGGCCACCAGGCCTGGGGCCCGCTCGCTGGAGGGCCGGCCACCACCCCACGCCGCCCGTTCCCGCGCGTGTTCCAGCCATGACGAAGTTGTTGCACACGAGTCACACGTTCGGAAACAGGGGCGCGCAGAGTGACGGCCCGCCATGCCCCATGTCCTCATCATCGACGACGAACGCGACCTCGCGGAGCTCATTGATTTCAACCTGCGGGGTTCTGGCCTCACCACGCACGTGGCCCACACCGGCGAAGAAGCGCTGGTGGCCGCCCGGGAGCAGAACCCCGACCTCGTGCTGCTGGACCTGATGCTGCCGGACATGTCCGGCATCGACGTCTGCCGGCAGCTGCGGGCAAACCCCCAGTCGCGGGGCGTCCTCATCGTCATGCTCACCGCCAAGGGCGAGGAGTCCGACCGCATCCGCGGCTTCGAGGTGGGCGCGGACGACTACGTGGTGAAGCCCTTCAGCGTGCGGGAGCTGGTGCTGCGCCTCAAGGCCATCCTCCGCCGCGGCGCGCCCACCGCCGGGAGCACGGCGCCGCTGGCGCTGGGGCCCCTGCGCCTGGACGTGGCGTCCCACCGCTTCTTCGTGGAGGAGCGCGAGGTGGCCCTCACCGCGCTGGAGTTCCGGCTGCTGGAGCACCTGCTCGCCCGCCTGGGCCGGGTGCAGACGCGGGAGCAGCTGCTGGAAGAGGTGTGGGGCCTCTCCTCCTCCCTGGAGACGCGCACCATCGACACCCACGTCATGCGCCTGCGCGACAAGCTGGGCCCGGCGCGCGCGCTGCTGGAGACGGTCCGCGGTGTCGGCTACCGGATGCTGGACCCGACCGCGGGCTGAGCGTCGTGACGGCGATGTCACATGGCGGACGCGAAACGGACACCCACGTCACGTAGAAGCGCGGCGTCTTCGCGCAAGCCTCACACCGCGGCCAGATTCCGAGCCGCATCATTTCAGTCAGGAGAAGTCCCCATGAAGTCGCTCCTCAAGCCCCTGCTCGCGGTGTTCCTCCTGGCGCTCCCCGCCGCTGCCCAGGCGGGCACCGTCACCATCAAGGGCTCCGACACCATGGTCATCCTCGGCCAGCGCTGGGCCGAGGCGTTCATGAAGAAGCACCCCACCATCAAGGTCCAGGTCACCGGCGGCGGCTCCGGCGTGGGCCTGGCGGCGCTCCAGAACGGCACCACGGACATCGCCATGTCCAGCCGGGAGATGAAGAAGGCGGAGTCCGACAAGCTCCGCGCGCGCTACAAGGCGCCGCCCGTGCAGCGCTCGGTGGCCAAGGACGGCGTCACCTTCTACGTCCACCAGGCCAACCCCGTGAGCGCGCTCACCAACGAGCAGCTGATGAAAATCTACGTGGGCGACATCACCACCTGGAAGCAGGTGGGCGGCGCGGACGCGCCCATCGTCGCGTACTCCCGGGAGAACTCCTCCGGCACCTACGTCTTCGTGAAGGACATGGTGCTGGACGGCGAGGACTTCGCGCCCGCCATCCAGACGCTGCCCGGCACCGCCGCGGTGGTGAACGCCGTCTCCAAGGAGAAGAACAGCCTGGGCTACGGCGGCGCCGCCTACGCGGAGGGCATCAAGGAGCTGAAGGTCAAGAAGGGCAACGAGGAGATCGCCCCCAGCGCGGACAACATCAAGAGCGGCAAGTACCCGCTGGCGCGCGACCTCTTCTTCTACCTGCGCGCCGAGCCGACGGGCGACCTCAAGACCTTCATCGACTTCGCGCTCTCCCCCGAAGGTCAGGCCATCGTCACCCAGGTCGGCTACTTCCCCGTGAAGTAGCCGCGGAGCGTCACACGAATGTCACAAGGGGCCCTGAGTCACAATGGATAGACAGGCGACCATGGAGCAGGGTCTCACGCACAGCGTGGCCGCGCCGCGCCTGTCCGCGGCAGCGCGGAGGCGTCAGCTGCGGGAGAAGGCCGTCGCGGGCTTCATCACGCTGATGGCGTTCACCGGCATCGCCGCGCTCGTCCTCATCATCGTCTTCGTGGCCAAGGAGGCGCTGACGCTCTTCACGGACGCGGACGCCCGCCACGAGGCCAGCCTCTCCAAGATGTTCCTGCCGCAGGAGGGCCGCTACCCGTTCCGGTGGCAGCCCGTGTCGGACACGCCCAAGGTCAGCATGATTCCGCTGTTCGTGGGCACGCTGAAAATCACCCTGGTCTCCATGTTGGTGGCGGTGCCCATGGGCATCTTCAGCGCGCTCTTCGTCGCGGAGTTCGCCCCGCGCCGCCTGCGCGAGCTGCTCAAGCCCGTCATCGAGCTGCTGGCCGGCATCCCCTCCGTGGTGCTGGGCTTCTTCGCGCTGATGGTGCTGTCCCCCATGGTGAAGAGCCTGTTCCACCTGGACCGGCCGCTCAACGGCACGCTGGCGGGACTGGCGCTGGCGCTGGCCATCGTCCCGGTCATCTTCACCGTGTCCGAGGACGCGCTCACCGCGGTGCCCCGCAGCTACCGCGAGGCTTCGCTGGCGCTGGGCGCCACGCTCTGGGAGACGGCGTGGAAGGTGGTGCTGCCCGCGGCGGCCCCCGGCATCCTCGCCGCGTGCGTGCTGGGCTTCGGCCGGGCCATTGGCGAGACGATGATTGTCCTCATGGCCTCAGGCAACGCGGACCTCGTGTCCTGGAACCTGGGAGATTCGGCGCGCTCGCTGTCGGCCACCATCGCGGCGGAGATGGGCGAGGTCGTGGTGGGCAGCCCGCATTACTCACTGCTGTTCTTCATTGGTGTGGAGCTGTTCATCTTCACCTTCGTCCTCAACATGGTCGCCTCCACGTGGACGAAGAAGGTCCTCCAGCGGCTGACCGGGAGCGCCTCGTGAAGTACACCACGCGCCGGGCGGTGGGGCTGGGCCTCACCGGACTGACGGCCCTCGCGGCCTTCTTCATCGTGGGCATGCTGGCCCTCATCCTGCTGGACGTCGCCCGCAACGGGGCGCGCCACCTCTCCTGGGCGTTCCTCACCCAGCCGCCCAGCGACGGAATGATGGCCGGCGGCATCTTCCCCGCCATCTTCGGCACCGCCGCGCTCACGCTGCTGATGACGCTGGCGGTGATGCCGGTGGGCGTGCTCACCGCCGTGTACCTCCACGAGTACGCGCCGCCGGAGTCACGCTTCGCCCGCTGGGTGCGCGTGGCGGTCGTCAACCTCGCGGGCGTGCCCTCCATCGTCTTCGGCCTCTTCGGCTTGGGCTTCTTCATCCTCTTCGTCGGCGGAAACCTGGACCGGCTGCTGGGCTACGAGGAGATGCACTGGGCCCAGCCGAGCATCCTCTGGGCCTCGCTGACGCTGGCGGTGTTGACGCTGCCGGTGGTCATCGTCTCCACGGAGGAGGCGCTGCGCGCGGTGCCGCTGGAGCAGCGCACCGCCAGCCTGGCGCTGGGGGCCACCCAGTCGCAGACGCTGGCGCGGGTGGTGCTGCCCGGCGCCCTGCCCGGCATCCTCACCGGCGCGGTGCTGGCCATCTCCCGCGGCGCGGGCGAGGTGGCGCCCATCCTCTTCACCGGCGCCGCCTACTTCCTGCCGGACCTGCCCACGCAGCTGAACTCCCAGTTCATGCACCTGGGCTACCACACGTATGTCATGGCCACCCAGTCACCGAACGTGACGGAGGCCAGTGGTCCGCTGTATGCGACGGTGCTGGTGCTGCTGGCGCTCACCTTCGCCCTCAACCTCGTCGCGGTCATCATCCGGACGCGCACGCGCCGCAAGGCCGCCAGCGCCCACTGACGGTACGCCTGCCATGTCCCTCCAACCCCAGAATCCCCGCGCGAAGATGGAAGCGCGGGAGCTCATCCTGCGCTACGGCGCCAAGACGGCCATCCACAAGGTGTCCCTGGCCATCCTCGACCGGCGGGTGACGGCGCTCATCGGCCCCTCCGGCTGCGGGAAGTCCACCTTCCTGCGCTCGCTCAACCGGATGAACGACCTCATCTCCGGCACCACGCATGCGGGCACCATCCTGCTGGACGGCATGGACATCCATGACCGCGGCGTGGACGTGGTGGACCTGCGCCGGCGCGTGGGCATGGTGTTCCAGAAGTCCAACCCCTTCCCCAAGAGCATCTTCGAGAACGTCGCCTACGGCCTGCGCGTGGGCGGGATGAAGGACAAGGCGGAGCTGGCCTCGCGGGTGGAGAAGTCGCTGCGTGGCGCCGCGCTCTGGGACGAGGTGAAGGACCGGCTGGACGAGAGCGCCCTGGGCCTGTCTGGCGGCCAGCAGCAGCGGCTGTGCATCGCCCGGGCGATGGCGGTGGAGCCGGAGGTGCTGCTGATGGACGAGCCCGCCAGCGCGCTGGACCCCATCGCCACCGCGAAAATCGAGGAGCTCATCCACGAGCTCAAGGCGACGTACACCATCGCCATCGTCACCCACAACATGCAGCAGGCCGCGCGCGTCAGCGACCGCACCGCTTTCTTCTACATGGGCGAGCTGGTGGAGTGCGGCCCCACCGAGCAGATCTTCACCAACCCGCGAGAGAAGCGCACCGAGGACTACGTCACCGGCAAGTTCGGGTGAGCGGAAGAAAAAGGGGACCGGACACATGCCGTCGACGCACACGGACAAGGCCTTCGAAGCCGACCTGAGGGATTTGCGGGAGAAGCTGCTCGCGATGGGCGCGAAGGTGGAGACCCTCATCGTCCAGAGCATGAAGGCGCTCACCGACCGCGACAGCGCCCTGGCCGAGAAGGTCGTCGCCGCCGACAAGGACGTCAACCGCCTGGAGGTGGACATTGACGAGCTGTGCCGGAAGATTCTGGCGCTGCGCCAGCCCGCCGCCAGTGACTTGCGGCTCATCACCACGGCGCTGAAGATCGTCACCGACCTGGAGCGCATCGGCGACCTGGCGGTGAACATCGCCGAGCGCTCCATGGACCTGAACCAGGTCCCCCCGCTGGCGCCCTACGTGGACACGCCCCGGCTGGCCGACCTGGCCCAGCGGCAGGTGCGCATGTCGCTGGACGCGTTCGTCTCCGGCGACGTCGCCAAGGCGGAGGAGGTGCTCCGGGGCGATGACTTGCTGGATGCCCTCTTCCTCAAAATCTTCAACGAGCTCCTCGCCTACATGATGGAGGACTCGCGCAACATCCGCCGCGCCACGGCGCTGATGTTCATCGCGAAGCACCTGGAGCGCATTGGCGACCACGCGCTGAACGTGGCGGAGATGGTCGTCTACATGGTGCGCGGCAAGGACATCCGCCACCCGCGGAGCCGCAACCTGGCGGAGTAGCCCGCGGGCGCGGACTTCACCGGCCTGTCACCGCGAATTGCCCGGCCCGCCCCGGGCGCTTCGCGGAGCTGACGTGGAAGGCCTCTAGCGTGGCCACCGTGGTCGCGCCATGACGGCGCACCGGCCCCGGGGATTGCCCGCGAATGTTGCTCGCCTCCACCGTCCTGCTGCTTGCCGCCTGCCTCGGACTGTTCATCCTCACCGTCCAGTTCGCGCTGGTGCTGCGCCACCGGCATGAGCCGTCTGTCGCCGTGAAGCCGGGCACACCGCGCCCGGGCATCTCCATCCTCAAGCCGCTGTGCGGCGTGGACGACGATTTGGAAGCCAACCTGGCGCAGTTCGCGGGGCTGGACTACGCGGGCGTGTACGAGGTGGTGCTCGGCGTCAAGGATGCCAGGGACCCGGCCTTCGCCGTGGCCCGCGCGGCCGTCGCCCGCTGGCCCCACGTCATGCGCCTGGAAGTGCAGGAGGGCGAGCCGGGCCTCAACCCGAAGGTGAACCAGCTCATCACCCTGGCGGACCGGGCGCGCCACGACGTGCTGGTCATCAGCGACAGCAACACGCGGGTGGCGCCGGGCTACCTGGAGGAGCTTGCCCAGGCCTTCGCGGACCCGGAGGTGGGCTGTGTCACCCACCCGGTGTCGGGCATTGGCGAGCGCACCTTCGGCTCGCTCCTGGACAACCTGCACCTGGGCGCCAGCGCGGCGGCGGGGATGATTGCCGCCAAGCGGCTGGCGGGCCAGGACCTCGTGGTGGGCAAGTCCATGGCGCTGCGCCGCGAGGACGTGGACGCGCTGGGCGGCTTCTTCTCCGTGAAGGACGTGCTGGCGGAGGACTACGTCATCGGCCAGTGGGTGACGCGGAAGCTGGGCCGCCGCGTGGTGATGGCGCACACGCCCGTGTTCAACGTGTCGCTGCGCAAGAGCGTCCTGTCCTTCTTCCAGCGCTATCTGCGCTGGAGCGTGATTCACCGGACCGCGGTGTCGCCGGGCACGTACCTGGCCCAGGCCCTGCTGAACCCCACGCCGCTGGCCTTGCTGGGCGCGATGCTGGCCCCCGCTCCCGACACCGCGGCGCTCTGCCTGGTGGTGGCGCTGGGCAAGGTGGCGGTGGACCTCTCCACCGTGCGCGCCCTGCGGCCCCAGCCCCTGTCGTGGGACGCGGTGCCCGCCGTCTTCGCCAAGGACGCCCTGCTCTTCGCGGCCTGGAGCTACGCGCTCTTCTCCCGCACGGTGAGCTGGCGCGGCACCCGGCTGCGCGTGGGCCGGGGCACGCGGCTGATGCCGGTGCGCACGGCGGGCCTGTCCTCCGAGCCCGCGCTGCCCCAGGGCGACCGCATCCTCGCGGGCTGACCCGGCGAAGCGCCCTTCCAGGGCCCGCCTGCCCGCATGCTGGGCGGGCACCATGTCACCGCTCGCGGAGAATGATGGCGCCCTTCAGCAGCGTTCATCTCAGGTCGGGGAGGACGATTGGCGCGACTGGCAACGGACAACGGCGCAAGAAGGATCCTGGTCGTCGATGACGACGCGGATTGGAGGGAGTTCCTCCGGCTCAGCCTGGAGGACCTTGGCTACGAGACGACCGAGGCCTCGGATGGGCAAGAGGCCCTGGACACGCTGAGGCGCGGCGGACGCTACGGGGTGATGCTGCTGGACCTCAACATGCCGGGCATGTCCGGGCTGGAGGTCGTGGAGCATCTGCCGCGCGGGCCGCATCCCCGCATCGTCTTCCTGACGTCCGCGGCGGCGCAGGATGTAGGCAGTGCCCTGCTCTCGGGGCCCCACTACTACCTCCCAAAAGGCGCGAGCCGCGACCAACTGTCACTCCTCTTGCAGTCACTTGGTGAGTGAGCAGCCCGCCGCTGGCGTATAGGGTAGAGGGCCCCTGAGAGGAGGGCCATCATCGTCACCGAGCTTCTCATCATCCTGTTGCTGGTCCTGGCCAACGGCGTCTTCGCCGGCGCGGAGCTGGCCATCATCTCTGTCCGCCGGACGCGGCTGCGGGAACTGATTGAAGACGGCAGCACCTCCGCGAAGGCGGTGGAGGCCCTGCGCGGCAACCCCGAGCGCTTCCTGGCCACGGTGCAGATTGGCATCACCGTCATCGGCGCCACGGCGGCCGCGTTCGGTGGCGCCAGCATGGCCACCCGCCTGGGCGGGGTGCTCACCGGATTCGGCGTCCCCGAGCAGCAGGCGGACGAGGTGGCCCTCGCCGGGGTGGTGGCCTTCGTCTCCTACCTCTCGCTGGTGCTGGGCGAGCTGGTGCCCAAGTCGCTCGCGCTGCGCGCCGGAGAGCGCTACGCGTTGCTTATCGGCCGCCCCCTGAGCGGGCTGTCCTGGCTGATGCGACCGGTGGTGTGGTTCCTCACCGCCAGCTCCAACGTGGTGCTGCGCCTGTTCGGCGACCGGACGAACTTCACGGAAGGCCGCCTGTCCACGGAGGAGCTCCAGCAGTTGGTGGAGGAGGCGGCGAAGCAGGGCACGTTGGATCCCCACGCCGGTGAGATTGCGTCCCGCGCCTTCGAGATGGGCGACGTGACGGTGGGCGAGCTGTCCGTGGCCCGGGATGAGATGGTGGCCCTGCGGCGGCACTCCAGCCCGGAGGAGATTCGCCGCATCCTGCTGGAGGGCGGCCACTCCCGCATGCCGGTGTACGAGGACACGCTGGACAACATCGTCGGCTACGTCATCGCCAAGGACCTGCTGGGGGTGGCCTGGGAGGGCAACCTCATCATCCTGGAGGACGTGATGCGTCCGCCCTTCTTCGTCGTGGAGACGATGCGGGCCATGGACGCGCTCAAGGAGCTGCAGCGGCGGCGCATGCAGCTCGCGGTGGTGGTGGACGAGCGCGGCGGCGTGGTGGGGCTCGTCACCGTGGAGGACCTCGTGGAGGAGCTGGTGGGCGACATCCTCAGCGAGTCCGAGGTGCCCGAGGAGTTCGTCAAGCGCGAGGGCCCGGACACCGCCCTGGTGCTCGGCACGGCGAGCATCCGCGACGTCAACCGGGAGCTGTCCCTGGATTTGGACGAGGACCAGGACTACGCCACGGTGGCCGGCCTGTGCATCTCCCTGTCCGGCGGCGCCATCCCCGAGCCGGGCACCAAGGTGAAGACGGAGGGAGGCCTCGTGCTGGAGGTCGTCGCGTCCTCCCCCCGCCGCGTGGACTCCGTGCGCTTCCACATGCCCAAGCGCGAGCAGCCCGCGGAGGCGTGAGACTGGGCAACCCGACGCCTTATGGACTGAGCGTGGTGAAGTAGCACTGCACGGTCGCGAGGTCTCCATACCCAACCGCATTGCGAGCTTGAATGTTCAAGTCCCTGAAGCTTGCTTCGCGGGGGACCCCGATGAGCGAGATGCTCCGCTCGGAGGTGTACCAATCGGTGTAGGTGCGCCCGATATACGATCCGATGCGATACTCGAGCACCGGCTGCCCGTTTTCGAACTCCGGCAGATCCCAGGTGAGGTTGATGTTCCCGTCCGAGGTGTCGCACCTGAAGTTGCGTGGCGGCGACGGACGCCAGGAGGGAATGCTGGTGACGCGCTCCGAGACGGTGCCCCACCCGGCCGCGTTCCGAGCGACGACCGTGTACTGATAGGTCATCCCAGTGAGCAGGCCCGTCACGTTCAAGTTCAACTCCGTCGTCTCCTCGGTCCGCACCACTTCGTCGTCCAGGGACACCGTCACTTGGTAGCCGGTGATGGGGCGCCCGCCCGTGTCTCCGGCGATCCAGTGCAAGTACACGCGGTTCAAATACGTATCGGCCGTCAACGCGGGGGCGCCCGGCGTCGTGAAGGGCGAGGCGGAGATGGAGCTCCCGGGCCCCTGGGCGTGACCGTTTTCCGGGACGACGGTGAAGGTGTACGCGGCCCCATTCGTCAGCGCGCCCACCGTGGCCTGCGTCTCCGTCACGGTGACGGTCACCGGCTGGGACTCGGGGTCCGCGTCCTCGGCCTGCACGGTGACGGAATAGCCAGTCAGGGTCATGCCCTTGCCATCGGCGGCCTCCCACGTCAGCACGACCTCCTGATTCCCAGGCACGGCCATCAGGTTGCTCACGGCGCCGGGCACCACGAACGGCGTGACGGGAGACGTGCGCGGAGAGGCGCTCCCAGGCCCGCTGTCATTCACCGCGACGACGGTGAACGTATAGGCCGTCCCGTTCGTTAGCGCCTCGATGAGCGCCTGGGTCGCGGAAGCGGGCAACTCCACCGACCGGACCTCGCTGTCCCCCGTGAAGACACGCACCCTGTATTGGCGAATGGCGCTGCCACCGTCGTTCGCAGGCGGCGCCCACGTCACCGTGGCCCGCGCATCCCCCGCCACCGCCGCCACGTTGGTGGGCGCCTGGGGCACCGTCACCTGCGGGCCCGAGGGAGGCGGATCATCCGAGCCGCCACAGCCCATGCCTCCGAGCAACCCCACCAACATCACGGCCA
Organism: Myxococcus vastator; assembly: GCF_010894475.1. Classification (GTDB taxonomy): domain Bacteria; phylum Myxococcota; class Myxococcia; order Myxococcales; family Myxococcaceae; genus Myxococcus; species Myxococcus vastator. Next base: position 2,100 of record NZ_JAAIYB010000259.1, on the reverse strand, counting down.
CCAACCGGATTCTTCCATTCATCGCAACAGTCCTCCCCTGTACCGGAAAGGCAGGCGTACAGCATCATGCCCGCCTCCGGGAAGAGAGGCCGCATGGACCCTGTCCCCGCGGGTCGATGGGAAGCGAGGAGCGCCAATCCTTCACAGTGCTTCATGCTCCTGGCGACTCGGGCCTCGAGCCCGATATGAGGTCGCCTCTCACGAGAGCCTCTCCCACTCGGAAGCCAGGGACATGGAACGACGAGCGTCATGCGCCTGCGGGCAGTTGCAGTTGGTTTGTGCGGGAGACCCGGTTCGCGTCTCGATGTGCCACTGCCTCGCCTGCCAGCAGCGCACGGGCAGCGTCTTCGGCGTCCAGGCACGCTTCCCTCTCGAAGCCATCACCTCGCGACAGGGAGAAGCGACGGCCTTCACTCGGAGGGGCGACAGCGGCAACGCCACCACCCACTTCTTCTGTCCCCGATGCGGAACGACCGTGTACTGGGAGATGTCCGCACAACCCGGCGTCGTCGCGGTCGCGGTGGGCGCCTTCGCCGACCCTGGCTTTCCCGCGCCCCGCCTCTCCGTCTACGAGGAGCGTGCCCACGCCTGGGCCCTGCCCTCCGGGTTCGACATCGAACACATGGACTGATTCGCGCTGCGCTTGAAAAGCGAAGGGCCCGGAATCGGCGGGGAAATCCCCAACGATTCCGGGCCCTTCTCAGCGCGCGATGCAGGATTCGAACCTGCGGCCTTTGGCTCCGGAGGCCAACGCTCTATCCAGCTGAGCTAATCGCGCAACCGCATTCCGGCTGAAGCGGGGCCACAAGTAGCCGAAGTCCCCCGCCGAAGCAAGCGCGCAATCCCACAACGAACGCCAGAGGACGTCCGTTCCCTGAGACGTGGGAGGCGGCCCGCCTGCTCACACGCGCCGCCTCCGGGCGGCCATCAGGACCAGGCTCGCCCACCCCAGGAACATCAAGGGGACATGCCCCTCGCCGCCCGCGGCGCAGCTCAACCCGCCGCCCCGGGAGCTCACCTCCCGGATGATGTTGATGGACGGATCCACCGAGAAGGCGGACGCCTGCGACTGGGGGCCCTCGTTCAGGGCCGCATCCCGAGCCAGCGCGCTGACCGTGTGGGGCCCTTCGCTGATGGCCGTGGTCAACGTCAAGCGCCACTGCCCGGAAGGCTCCACGGGCGCGACGCCACGCTCGACGCCATCCACGAAGAGCACCAACTGGCTCCCGGGTTCGGCGCTGCCCTGGAACGTCGGCGTCAGGGAGCCCACCACGCCGTCCAGTGCCGGCGCTGTGATTTCCGGCGCCAGTGGCGGCGTCATGTCCACCCGCCAGACATGCTCTTCCGGCGTGGTGTCCACGTTGGTCGCTTCATCGCGGGCCCGGACCACCAGCCGATGCGCGCCTTCCGGCAGGTCGTTCAGCAGATACGGCGTAGCGCACTCCACGAAGGCGGCATCATCCAGGCTGCACTCATACAGGATGGGCGCCTCGTTGGACTCGAAGCGGAACTCGGCATTCGGGGCATTGGTGTCGACGTCCGGCTTCGCGGCGATGCGGGTGCTCGGCTCCACCGTATCCACGCGCCAGGAATGCGTGCCGATGACGTTCGCCACGTTGCCGGCCCGGTCAACGGCACGAACGACGAACTCATGGGATGCATCCCCCACCGAAACGGTATGCGGCGAGGTGCAGGCACTGAAACCCGCGCCATTGAGGCTGCACGCGAACGTCGATTCAGTCTCGTTTGACGTGAACTCGAACGTCGCCTGTGCCTGATTCGTCAGGTCGCCAGGGTTGACGGTGAGCGTCGTCACCGGCCGGGTCGCATCGACCGTGAAGGTTCGGCTCGTCGTTGCGCCAGTGTTGCCCGCCTTGTCCATGAAGGAGAAGTGCAAGGTGTACTCACCGTCGGGCAGCGACACGGGAAAATCGAAGGCCCACAATGCGTTGGCCCTGATGTCTTCCACGGAGTCAACGAGTTGCACACCACGATAGACGTTGAGCGTGCCATCCGTGAGGGACTCGTCATCCGGGGCCACCCCTTCGAACCGAGGCGTGCGAACATTGACATACACAACGTCCACGGACGGGATCGAGA
>NZ_JAAIYB010000258.1 GCF_010894475.1 Myxococcus vastator | reverse complement strand
GAAGGGGAGGGGCGCACCATCGCCGTGGTGATGCTGGCCACCGCCGCGCTGTCCGCCTTCATGAGCTCCACGGGGACCGTGGCCATCCTGATGCCAGTGGTGGGGACGCTCGCCCTGCGGCGCGGAATCCCGCCCGCTCGCATCTTCCTGCCCTTCGCGTTCGCCGCCCACCTGGGCAGCATGCTGACGCTCATCAGCACCCCACCCAACCTCATCGCGAGCGGGGCGCTCCGGGACGCGGGCCATGAGCCGTTCCGCTTCTTCACCTTCTTCCCCATCGGCGGGGTGATGCTCGCCGCGGGCATGCTGTTCCTCATCTTCGTCGGCAAGTACCTGCTGCCCTCGGCGGCGCAGGGGCAGGTCGCGGCGCAGGCCGTGCTGTCGCCCGAGGACTTCGCCAGTGAGTACGGCCTGGGGACGTTGCTCCATTCTCTCCGCGTTCCCCGTGGCTCGAAGCTCGTGGGCCGGACGCTCGGCGAGGCCAACCTCCGCTCCGCGCACGCGGTGAACGTCGTGGGCATCTCGTCGGCGGGCGCGGCGCATCCCGTGGTGCCGCACCGACCCTTCGGACCGGACGAAGTCCTCGTCATCCAGGGCCAGGAGGAGGCCGTCGCCGCGACGGTGGAGCACTGGGGCTTGGAGCGCCTCCCGTCCCTGCAGTCCCTGTCACTGCCTCCCGAGGAGTCGCTCGCGGAGGTGGTGATTCCCCGCCGCTCGGCGCTGGCGGGCCATACGCTCCGGGAGGCGCGCTTTCGTGACCAGTTCCGGGCCACGGTGCTCGCGATTCGCCGGGGCACGGACGCGGTGGTGGATGCCTCCTCTCCCGCCCTCAAGGACTTCACGCTGCGGCGCGGCGACACCCTGCTCGTGAAGGGCCGCAAGAAGCACCTGCGCAACCTGTCCGAGGCCCGAAGGGACCTCATCCTGCTCGCAGAACCCGACCCGCGGACCGACCGCCTCGCGGACCCGCGCAGGGCGGCGCTCGCGGTCGTCATCACCCTGGCGATGTTGACGGTGATGGCCCTGGGCCTGCTGCCCAACGTGGTCGCCGTGCTGCTGGCGGCGGTGGCCATGGTGCTCACGGGCTGCGTGCGCTCCGCGGACGTCTACCGCACGGTCAACTGGGAGAGCGTGGTGCTCATCGCCGGGATGTTCCCGCTGGCCACCGCGCTGGAGCGGACCGGCGTGACGCAGCTGGCGGTGGCGGGCCTGGAGGGGCTCTTCTCCGGCGCCAGCCCTCACGCCGTATTGGCGGTGCTCGCCATCGTGACGTCCACCCTGGGCCTGTTCATCTCCAACACGGCCACCGCCGTCCTCGTTGCCCCCGTGGCCCTCCGCATCGCGGAGTCAATGGAGCTCCGGCCCGAGCCGCTGTTGATGGGGGTGGCCATCGCCGCGTCGGCGGCGTTCGCCACGCCCATCGCGTCGCCCGTGAACACGCTGGTCATGAGCCCCGGAGGCTACCGGTTCGCCGACTACGCCCGGGTGGGCATCCCGCTCCAGGTGCTCATCGTCGCGCTGGCGGTGCTGGTGGTGCCGTGGGTGCTCCCTTTTTGAAGTCTGCGAGCAGACAGGCAGTCACTGTTCCTTGGAAACGCCGCGCCCGGCTTGTTAAACCCCGGGTCCTATGTTCCACGGCACCACCATTCTCTGCGTGCGGCGCGACGGGAAGGTCGCCATCGCCAGCGACGGCCAGGTCTCCCTCGAAAAGACCGTGATGAAGAACACGGCGAAGAAGGTCCGCCGGCTGGGCGAAGGCCAGGTGCTCGCCGGCTTCGCTGGCAGCACCGCGGACGCCTTCACGCTCTTCGAGCGCTTCGAGACCAAGCTCAAGGAGCACCAGAAGAACATGGCCCGCGCCTGCGTGGAGCTGGGCAAGGACTGGCGCACCGACCGCTTCCTCCGCCGGCTGGAGGCGCTCCTCATCGTCGCCGACAAGGAGAAGACGTTCATCCTCTCCGGCGCGGGCGACGTGATTGAGCCCGACTACGGCATCGCCGCCGTGGGCAGCGGCGGCCCCTACGCCTTCGCCGCCGCGCGCGCCCTCATGGCGCACACCCAGCTGTCCGCTCGCGACGTGGTGCACCAGTCGCTCACCATCGCGGGTGAAATCGACATCTACACCAACGCCAACATCTCCATCGAAGAGCTCTAGGAGACACCCCCCGTGGCCGAATCGCGCAAGTTGTCCGCCTTCACGCCTCGCGAGGTCGTCAGCGAGCTGGACCGCTACATCGTCGGGCAGGACGCCGCCAAGCGCGCCGTCGCCATTGCCCTGCGCAACCGGTGGCGCCGCCAGCAGGTCGACGACGACCTGCGCGACGAAATCCACCCGAAGAACATCATCATGATTGGCCCCACCGGCGTGGGGAAGACGGAGATTGCCCGCCGCCTGGCGAAGCTCGCGCAGGCGCCTTTCGTCAAGGTGGAGGCCTCCAAGTTCACCGAGGTCGGCTACGTCGGCCGCGACGTCGAGTCGATGATTCGCGACCTCGTCGAGGCCGCCATCGCGCTGGTCCGCGAGGAGGAGACCGAGAAGGTCGGCCCCCGCGCCGAGGAGCTGGCCGAGGACCGCCTGATTGAGCTGATGCAGGGCAACGGCGTGAAGGCGTCGTCCGCGACGCCGCCGTTCGGGTTCGCCCCGCCGCCACCCCCACCGGCCCAGCGGGTCAGCGACACCGCGCGAGAGAAGTTCCGCGCCCAGCTCCGCGCCGGCACCCTGGATGACGTGGAGGTGGAGGTGGAGACCGCGGAGTCCTCGCCCACCTTCATGCGCGGCTTCTCCGGCCAGGGCATGGAGGAGATTGGCGTCAACCTCCAGGACCTCTTCAAGAACATGCCGGGCATGAACAAGACGCGCCGCCGCCGCGTGCGCGTGCCCGAGGCGCTCCAGCTCCTGCGCAAGGAAGAGGCCGCCAAGCTGGTGGACCCCGACCGCGTCCAGCGCGAGGCCGTGGTCCGCGCCGAGATGAACGGCATTATCTTCATCGACGAAATCGACAAGATCGCCAGCCGCGAGGGCGGCAAGGGCGGGGGCGGCCCGGACGTGTCCCGGGAGGGCGTCCAGCGGGACATCCTCCCCATCGTCGAGGGCTCCACCATCAACACCAAGTACGGCGTGGTGAAGACGGACCACATGCTCTTCATCGCCGCCGGCGCCTTCCACGTCTCCAAGCCCAGCGACCTCATCCCGGAGCTGCAGGGCCGCTTCCCCATCCGCGTGGAGCTGGAGCCCCTGACGGGCGAGGACCTGGTCCGAATCCTCCGGGAGCCGAAGAATTCACTCCTGCGACAGTACACGGCACTGCTCGGCACCGAAGGTGTGCGGCTGTCCTTCACCGACGACGCGGTGACGGAGCTGGCGCGCATCGCCCAGCAGGCCAACGAGCGCACGGCGAACATCGGCGCCCGGCGGCTGCACACCATCCTGGAGCGACTGCTGGACGAGGTGTCCTTCTCCGCCAGTGAGCTGGGCCCCCGGGATTTCCAGGTGGACGCCGCCTACGTGCGCGAGCGCCTGGCCGCCATCGTCCAGGATGAGGACCTGTCGCGCTACATCCTGTAGCGCGCTATATGCGGAGGGGCACCGTACCGCACGAAGGATGACTGCCTTGTCGCACTCCGAGCCTTCCCCCTCCGCATCGTCCGACGCCTCCACCGACGCCCTGGTCCAGAAGGCGAAGCGCCACCTGCTGCAGAACTACAAGCAGCCGCCCTTCGTACTGGTTCGGGGCCAGGGGACGCGCGTCTGGGACACGGAGGGCCGCGAGTACCTGGACCTGATTGGCGGCATCGCCACGTGCGCGCTGGGACACTGCCACCCGGAGGTGGTGTCCGCCGCGAAGGCGCAGCTCGACTCGCTGTGGCACGTCTCCAACGCGTTCTATTCGCAGCCGCAGATTGACCTGGCCGCGCAGCTCACCGAGTGGTCCGGCCTGTCGCGCGCCTTCTTCTGCAACTCGGGCGCGGAGGCGAACGAGGCGCTGCTCAAGCTGACGCGCAAGGTGATGAAGGACCGCGGCACGCCGGAGCGCTTCGAGGTCATCTCCTTCGACAGCAGCTTCCACGGCCGCACCCTGGCCACCGTCACCGCCACCGGCCAGACGAAGTACCAGAAGGGCTTCGAGCCGCTGCCCCCCGGCTTCACCCATGTGCCCTACGGCGACCTTGAAGCGGTGCGCGCGGCCGTGGGCCCGGCGACCGCCGCCATCCTCGTGGAGCCCATTCAAGGGGAGGGCGGGGTGCGAGTGGCGCCCCAGGGCTTCCTCGCCGGGCTGCGCGCGCTGTGTGACGAGCACGGGCTGCTGCTGCTGGTGGACGAAGTGCAGACGGGCATGGGGCGCACCGGCAAGCCGTTCGGCTTCATGCACGAGGGCATCGTCCCGGACGGCATCAGCGTGGCCAAGGCGCTGGGCAACGGCCTGCCCATTGGCGCCATGCTCTGCAAGGACGAGCTGGGCGCCAGCCTCACGCCGGGCACCCACGGCTCCACCTTCGGTGGCAACCCGGTGGCAGCGGCCGCCGCCAACGCCGTGGTGCGCATCCTCCGCCGTCCCGGCTTCCTGGACGAGGTCCAGCAGAAGGGCGCCTCCTTCATCGCCCGGGCGCGCGAGCTCCAGGGCCGGCTGCCCGCGGGCCGCATCCAGGCCGTGCGCGGCCAGGGGCTGCTGCTGGGCGTGGAGCTGGATTGCGAGGTGGCGCCCGTCATCGCCCGACTGCGTGGGGAGGGGCTGCTGGTGAATGCCGCCGGCGAGCGCACCCTGCGCTTCGCGCCGCCCTTCATCGTCACCGAGCGCGAGCTGGACGAAGGCCTGTCCATCCTCGAGCGCGTGCTCACCAGCAACTGACGGGCGTGGCCGTCTTCCCTCTCTTGGAGTCAGGATTCACGGACGTTTGACGCCCTGCGTCCGGAACCCTAGTCTGAAAACTCCGGAAGTCTTTCCTCGGACCGTCACTGTGAGTGCGCCAAACACGATCATCGGGCTGGGGGCCCTGACGGATCACCTCGCCACGGTGCCCCACCTGGACGCGGCTCGCCTTCAGCTCACCGCGGAAGAGGGCGCGGTGCTCCAGCTCGTGGGGCGCGTGGAGCGCATCGACCAGGTGCTGGCGCGCTCCAAGCTGGGCGAGCCGCGCACCATCGCCGTGCTGCTGGCGCTGCGGGCCAAGGGCGCCATCGTCCCCGCGCGGGTGGTGCCTCGGGGCGCGCCCGCGCCCGTGGTGGACGCGGCCATGGCGGAGGCCGTGGACCTGGAGCCGGAGCGGAAGAAGGAAATCATCGAGCTGGAGCGCGCGCTCGACGCGATGGACCACTTCGCCGTGCTGGGGCTGAAGCCCGGGGCGCCGGCGGCGGAGGTGAAGCAGGCGTACTACAACGCCTCGCGCCGCTTCCATCCGGACCGCTACTTCGGGAAGAACCTGGGCAGCTTCCGCGCCCGCATGGAGCGCATCTTCCGGCGCCTCACGGACGCGCACAACGTGCTCATGCAGCCCGACAAGCGCGAGGCCTACCTGCGCGCGAACCCGGCGCTGGCCCAGGCCGAACGCGCCGCCGCGCCGCCGCCACCCGCCGCGCCGCCTCCTCCCGCGCCCGCGCAGCAGCTCCTGACGCCAGAGCCGCCGCCGGTGCATCAGGTTTCATCGCCTCCGCCCGTGGCGTCCAGTCGGCCCTCGTCCATTCCGCCGCCGTCGCGTCCGCTGGCGCCGCCGCCGGAGGATGGCGCGTCCGACGCGCGCCGGGCGGAGCGGCAGGCCCGGTTGGCCCGGCATCCCTACCTGGCCCGCACGGGGCGGCTGGCCGAGTTCATGGCCCGGGGCAAGGCCGCCATCGCCAACGGTGACTGGGAGCGGGCCTATCACGACTTCCATCAGGTCCAGACGATGGACCCGAAGAACCGCGAAGCCGCGCTTCTCCTGGTCAAGGCGCGCCGGGGGCATGACTCGCAGCGGGCGACCATCGAGGTCGCTCGGGGGCGGGAGATGGAGCAGCACGGCGACACGCAGGGGGCCATGGCGGCCTACCGGCTCGCCTGCTCGCTGGACGACCAGAACGCCGAGGCCGCCTGGCGCTGCGCCCGCCTGGGCCACCTGCTGGGGCAGGATGCAGCCGAATGCAGAGGACTGGCGCAACGCGCCGTGGACCTGGACCCCGACAAGGTCGAGCACCAACTGACGTTGGGAAAGGTGCTGTTGGACGCCGGATCGAAGAAACTCGCCAAGCGGGCCTTCGAGGATGCGGCGAAGCTGGCCCCGGACAACGCGGAAGCGAAGGCGGCGCTCAAGAAGCTGCGCTGGACGTTCTAGGAGTGAGTACGGTTCCCCATGGCTGAGCCCGAACCCCTCATTGGCATCGACCTGGGAACGACGAACAGCATCGTCGCCACCGTCCAGGACGGCCAGCCCGTCGTCATCAAGAACCGCACGGGGCAGGGGCTCACGCCCTCCGTCGTGGCCATGGCGAAGAATGGCAAGCGGCTGGTGGGCAGCATCGCCAAGCGGCAGGCCATCACCAACCCGCAGGAGACGGTGTACGCGGCCAAGCGGCTCATCGGCCGGAAGTTCTCCTCGCACGAGGTGCAGGACTCGCTGCGCGCGCTGCCCTACGAGGTGGTGGCCGGGCAGCACGACGACTTGCGCATCCGCATGGGCGGCAAGGACCTGTCCGTCCCCGAAATCAGCGCCATGATTCTCCAGGAGCTGAAGGCGGACGCGGACGCGCACTTCGGCCGGCCCGTCACCAAGGCCGTCATCACGGTGCCGGCCTACTTCAACGACGCCCAGCGCCAGGCCACCAAGGACGCCGGCCGCATCGCCGGGTTGGACGTGCTGCGCATCATCAACGAGCCCACGGCGGCGGCGCTGGCCTACGGCTTCGGCCGCACGGTGAACGGGCGCGTGGCGGTGCTGGACCTGGGCGGCGGCACCTTCGACGTGTCCGTGCTGGACATCTCCCAGGGCGTCTTCGACGTGGTGGGCACCGGCGGTGATACCTACCTGGGCGGCGAGGACTGGGACAACCGCATCATCGAATGGCTCGTCTTCGGCTTCGCGAAGGAGCACGGCATCGACCTGCGCAAGGACCGCATGGCGTTGCAGCGGCTCAAGGACGCGGCGGAGAAGGCCAAGGTGGAGCTGTCCAGCGTGCGCGAGGCGGGGCTCAACCTGCCCTTCATCTCCACGCCGCCCGGCGGTGGGGCGGCGCTGCACCTGCAGGCCACGCTGAGCCGCGAGAAGCTGGAGGACCTGACGTCCGACCTGGCGGAGCGGGTGGTGGGGCTCACCACCGAGGTGCTCGGCGAGGCGGGCGTGCGCGCCTCCGAGCTCAAGGAGGTCATCCTCGTGGGCGGCATGTCGCGCATGCCGCAAGTCGTGGAGGCCGTGCGCGGCTACTTCCGCCGCGAGCCGTGCAAGGGCGTCCACCCGGACGAGGTGGTGGCGCTGGGCGCGGCGATCCAGGCCCACGCGCTGGTGCAGGCGGAGCACGAGCTGCTCCTGCTGGACGTGACGCCGCAGAGCCTGGGCGTGGCCATCGCCGGGGGCTCCGTGCGCCGGCTCATCCCCAAGAACACCACCGTGCCCACGTCCGCCACGGAGGTGTTCGCCACGTCGAAGGACTTCCAGCGCCTGGTGAAGATCATGGTGCTCCAGGGCGAGCATGATTTGGCGCACCAGAACGAGCTCTTGGGCGAGTTCGTCCTCACCGGCCTGCGGGAGGCGCCGCGGGGCCAGGTGGAGATTGACGTCACCTTCGACATCAACGCGGAGGGCATCGTCTCCGTGCACGCGAAGGACCGGGAGACGGGGCTGCGCCAGTCCATCACCGTCACCGCGTCCAGCGGCCTCACGGAGGAGGAGCTCCAGCGCATCATGGACGAGCAGCGCGGCTACCTCATCGCCGCGCGGGCGTCCGAGGAGCTGAAGACGCGGCGCATGGAGCTGGACTCGCTGGCGCGCGACGTGGTGGACGCGCTGACGCGGGCGCGGCTGCTTCCGGGCGGAGGGGGCCTGGCGCCCGACGTGGTGCCTCGCGCGGAGCAGGTGCTGGAGCATGCGCGTGCGGTCCGCGCGGGCGAGGACGTGGCCGCGCTGGGCCGCGCGTGCGAACTGCTCACGGGATGTCTGGCGCAGCTCAAGGGCCCGGCGCCGAGCGGCACGGGGCGGTAGATGAGCAGCCAGCGCGCGAACCAGCTCATCGAGGCGGGACTGTGGCTGCGCCTCAGTGGCGACGCCCAGGGGGCGCGGCGGCTCTTCGAGCGCGCGCTGGAGCTGGATCCGACCAACACCCGCGCCCGGGAGTACCTGGCGGCCGCCGCGGGTGCGCCGTCACGGGGCGCGGCGACGCCGTTCGAGCGGCCTCCGGAGCTGGAGTCTTCGCTGGGGCGGCTGCCTCCCACCGACGCGGACCTGCCCTCCTCACCGGCGCTGGAAGGCGACTGGGGCGCATGGGCGGAGGGGCAGGGCGGCCCCTCGGAGGGCGGTGGCAAGTCACCCCCCGCGGACGTCGTCCTTCCGGAGGCGCTGGAAGGCACGCCGGCGGACGTGCTGGAGCTGCTGTCGCGCGACGTGGTCATCGAGTTCGACGAGCCCGTCATCCAGGCGAAGGGGGACACCGACGAGTTCGGCCTCCCCGAGGGCCACACCCAGGAGTTCGGCCTCCCCGTGGTGGAGAGCGAGCTGGACCTGCTCCTGCGCGGGGCCGAGGACCTGCTGGAGCTGGATGATCACTCCGGGGCGGTGGACCTGCTCTTCAAGGCGAAGGAGCTGGCGCCGTCCGACGTCCGCGTGGAGTCGCTGCGCGCGCGCAGTGAGCGGATGCTGATGGCCCGGCTGGAGTCCAAGCTGGGTGACCTGGGCCGGGTGCCCGCCGTGCGCCTGCAGCCGGACGACATCATCTGGCTCAACCTGGACCACCGCGCCGGCTTCGTGCTGGCGCAGATTGACGGCTCGGTGAGCTACGAGGACCTCTTCTCGCTGTCGGGGATGACGCGGCTGGATACCGCGCGCATCCTCGTCCAGCTCATCGATGAGGGCGTCATCTCCGCGGGCTGACGGCTAGCCGCGGATGATGGCTGACCACGTGCCCTTCACCACCAGGGCGCCGTGCTGGTTGCGCGACTCGCTGGTGACGACGACGAAGCCCATGCGGGCGCGCTCGTAGAGGTCCGCGACGCGGCCGGTGGTCGTCATCACGTCGCCGGGGCGCATGACGTCCAGGAACTCCAAGTCCTGCTCACCGTGCACCAGCATCTGCATGTTGATGTTCAGCGCGGGGTCCGCGATGGCGGCGCTGAAGGGGCGGATGGCGAAGACGACGGCGAAGCTGGGGAAGGCGATGAGGCCCCCGTGCGGCCCCGCCTGGGCGGCCTGCGCGTCGTAGAGGAGCGGGCTGACGTGCGCGGGGGGCTCGCCCGGCGTCCCGGCGCCCGGCTTCGCGCCGCCGACGGCGAGCGTGAACTCGCGCAGCTTCTCCTCGCCCAGGGTGTAGCGGTAGGGGCCGTACTCACGGCCAATGAATTGCTTGTCGAGCGCCATGGCCGTTACCCGATGAAGGCTTCGACGACGGCGCCCTTGAGGACGTCCTCGCCGCGCTGGTTGGTGGCGGAGACCTCCGCCGTGAGCCGCCCGTCCTGGACGGAAGTGACGCGGCCCTGGAAGGTAATCGTGTCCTCGGGCCGCACCGGGCGCGAGAAGCGCGCCTTCACGCGGCGGACCCGGCCCGGGTCCTCCACGAAGCCGGCGATGGCCTCCACCACCCAGCCCAGGGTGCACAGCCCCTGGAGGATGTTGCCGTTGAGTCCGGCGGCGGTACCTGCCTCCGGGTCGATGTGGATGGGGTTGTAGTCCCCCGAAGCGCCCGCGTAGTAAATCGGCCGGTACCGGTCGCACTCGCGGACGTGCGTGAACGTGTCGCCTGGCTGGTAGGTGCGTGGCATGGGAACCGTGGATCTACCACGGCTGGCCCCCGCGCGGGCTCAGGGACGCTCCGCGTCGGGTGCGCCGCCCTGATCCAACGGGTCGTCCTCGTCCGAGCCCTCACGGCGCTTGCGGTACTGCTCCCGCACGTAGGCCACGAGCTGATCCAGATAGGACGACAGGGGAGGGCACCGCACGCCGGTGCCGTCCAGCAGCTCCAGCGTGTTGTGGCAGTTGTAGATGGCCAGGTGGTTGACGTAGCTGATGGCGGCGCGCTGCGGGCGGGCCAGCTTCTCCAGCAGCGGCAGCCGCAGCATGACGTCCGCGGCCCGCGCGGAGAGGTTGAAGCGCGGCAGCTTCTTGTTCGACTTCTCCGCGATGAGCTCGTACACGCGGCGCGCGCTCATCGGGTTGGGGTCCACCAGGTGGAAGGTGTTGCCCTGGGCGCGCGGGTCCTTCGACAGGCGCCACACCGCCTCCACCACGTAGTCCACCGGCACCACGTTGAGCGGCGCCACGCCGTTGCCCGGCAGGGGCAGGGGCACCACCAGCGGCGACGTCACGAGCAGGATGCCCAGGTAGTAGGGCCCCTCGAAGCGGTCAATCTCCCCCGTGCGGGAGTCCCCCACCACGCTGGAGGGCCGGAAGACGGTGATGGGCACGGTGGCGCCCGCGCGCTGCACCAGCCGCTCCGCCTGGAACTTCGTCTCCTCGTAGGCGTTGCGGAAGCCCTGGCCCCGGTCCAGCTCGTCCTCGGCGATGACGCCCAGGCGGTCCCCGGACACGTAGCAGGTGGAGAAGTAGTTGAAGCGCGTGAGCTTCCCGCAGTCCCGGGCCAGCTCCAGCAGGTTGCGGGTGCCGTCCACGTTGACCCGCCAGGCCGTCTCCTTGGCCACGCCCAGCTGGGCCACCGCCGCCAGGTGGAAGATGTCCGTCACCCGCTCGCACAGGCGCTGGTACTCCTCGCCCGACAGGCCCAGGTGCATGTCCACCACGTCACCGGTGAGCAGCTCCACCTTGGCGCCCTTCACCCGGGCGGCGTGCTGCTGGGCTTCCTTGAACGACTTGGGCTGCACCAGCGCGTAGATGTGCCCCTTCGGGTCCTCACGGGCGATGTGCTCCACCAGCCGCTTGCCGATGAACCCCGGGTAGCCGGTGAGGAAGTACGTTCCGGCCGTGGCCTTCTTGCGCGTCTCGCTCATGCGGCGCGCAGCATACCCGGCGCTCAGCCGCGCGCGAGCATGGCGCGCCACATCGCTTCCACCTGGGCGCGGGTGGACGCCAGGTCCCCGCTGTTGTCGATGACCCAGGTGGCGTGGGCGCGCTTGTCGTCCAGGGGGAGCTGGGCGGCCAGCCGGGCCTCGGCGGCGTCGGAGCCCAGCCCATCGCGGGACATCAGCCGGGCCTTCTGCACCGCGCGGGGCACCCACACCACCGCCACGGCCTCCATCCAGGCGTGCATGCCACTTTCGATGAGCAGGGGCACGTCGTAGATGACGCGCGCCACGCCCCGCGCCTCCAGCGCCTGGAGCTTGTCCATGAAGGCCTGACGCACCAGCGGGTGGGTGATGTCGTTGAGCGCGGTCCGCTCCGCGGGGTCCCCGAAGACGCGCGCGCCCAGCTTCACCCGGTCCAGCCGGCCGTCCGAGCCCACCACGCCGGGGAAGCGCGCCGCCACCGCGGCCAGCCCCGGCGTGCCCGGCTCCACCACCTCGCGGGCAAGCACGTCCGCGTCCAGCACCTCCGCGCCCAGCTCCCGCAGCACGCGCGTCACGGTGCTCTTCCCGGAGGCGATGCCCCCCGTCAGTCCGAAGACATGCACGGGCGTGCCCTACTTCGCGGCCTTCTGCGTGGTGAACGTCAGCGACTGAACCGTCTTGCCATTCTCATTGAAGAAGATGGCCAGGCCCAGGCGGGGGTAGAGGAAGTAGGTGCGGAAGTCATCCGTCAGCTTGCGCAGGTAG
>NZ_JAAIYB010000257.1 GCF_010894475.1 Myxococcus vastator | reverse complement strand
GCTTCACGAGGTGCCGCCGCCGCGAGGGCAGGACAAGGCTCCGACCGAGCTTGCCCGTGTGCAGGCCGCCGAGCCCGTGGCGGTGGCCGAGAGCGCCCTGTCTGAGTTCGACGCCCGGCGCATCGACCTGTGGTGGTCGGCGGTGATGGTGGGCTCGCTGGGGCTGGTGTTCGCGCTGCTCTCCGTCTTTGGCGGCGTGGCGGTGCCGGTGCTGCTCGCGCTGTCGGGCGCGTACATCTTCAATCCCATCGTCACCGAGCTGGAGAAGCGGCGGCTGGACCGCACGTGGGGGACGACGCTCGTCTTCGCGGCGGGGACGCTGATGCTGGTGGGCGCGGTGCTGTACCTCATCCCGGTGTTCCGGGAGGAGGCGTCGAAGCTGCCGGACTTCTTCAACCGCGCGAGCACCCAGGTGGTGCCGAGGGTGGAGGGGCTGCTGGGGCGTTCGTTGCCGGACCTGGTCCGCCAGCGCACCGCCGAGCTGGGAAAGCAGGCGTCGGAGCTGGTCCAGAGCGCGGGGCCTGCGGCGGCGCGCATCCTGGCGAGCTTCGCGGGCAACACGGCGCGGCTGGTGGTGACGTTGCTGGGCCTGTCGGTGGTGCCGGTGCTGGCCTTCTTCTTCCTGCAGGACTACCCCCGGCTGATGGGCATGGTGAAGGATTTGCTGCCCCGGCGCGCGGTGGGGCTGGTGAGCCGGCGCTTCGCGGAGGTGGACGAGGTGCTCTCCGCCTTCGTGCGCGGCCAGCTCATCGTGGGCGGCGTGCTGTCGGTCATCTACGCGGCGGGCCTGTCCGCGGCGCGCATCGACATGGCCATCGTCATTGGCGTCATCGCCGGCTTCGGCAACATGGTGCCGTACCTGGGCACGGGCGTGGGCATCGTGCTGTCGCTGGTGGGGCTCATGCTGTCGTGGCAGGGGCCGTGGCAGCTGGCGGCGGTGGCGGCCACCTTCGTCATCGGGCAGATGCTGGAGGGCTTCGTCATCACCCCGCGAATCGTGGGGGAGAAGGTCGGGCTGGCGCCGGTGGCCATCATCCTGGCCATCCTCGCCTTCGGTGAGCTGTTCGGCTTCGTGGGCATCCTGCTGGCGGTGCCGGTGGCGGCCATCCTCAAGGTCGTCCTGAGCGTGGTGGTGGAGCGCTACCGCCGGACGCGGCTCTACACGGGGGAGCCCAAGGCGCCGTGACGAAGCTGGAGGCGCTGCACCAGGAAATCACCCACTGCCGGGCCTGTCCCCGGCTGGTGGCGTGGCGGGAGGAGGTGGCGCGGGTGAAGCGCCGCGCCTACCGCGACTGGAGCTACTGGGGCCAGCCCGTCCCCGGCTTTGGAGACCCCCGGGCCCGGCTCATCATCGTCGGGCTGGCGCCAGCGGCCCATGGGGCGAACCGGACGGGGCGGATGTTCACCGGAGACCGCTCGGGTGACTTCCTCTACGCGGGGCTGCACCGCGCGGGCTTCGCGAACCAGGCCCTCAGCGAGCGCCGGGACGACGGGCTCCGGCTCAAGGACGCCTTCATCGTGTCGGCGGCGCGCTGCGCTCCGCCCGACAACAAGCCCCTCCCGGAGGAGCTGGCCCGCTGCGCGCCGTTCCTGGATCGCGAGCTGGCGCTGCTGCCGGGCCGGGTGTTGCTCGCGCTGGGGGCCATTGGCTGGAACGCCGCGCTGGTGGCCCTGGCGCGGCAGGGGATGGTGCTGCCATCGCCCAAGCCCGCGTTCGGCCATGGGGCGGAACTGCCCCTGCCGGGCGGCCGGACGCTGCTGGGCTGCTACCACGTCAGCCAGCAGAACACGCAGACGGGGCGGCTGACCCCGGCGATGTTCGATGCCGTCATGGCGCGGATCCACGCGCTGCTGGAAACGGCGGATCCGAAGGTGCGCGGGAAGAGTTGATGAAGGCTTCTGTGTTTCCTTGACAGCTGGGGGAGCCCGCTGTTATTCCCCGCGCCACCAAAGCGGCTGCAACGCCAAGGGTCGTTAGCTCAGCGGTAGAGCACTACCTTGACACGGTAGGGGTCAGTGGTTCGATCCCACTACGACCCATCATCAGTGAGTGACTTTCAGCGGGCGGCATGGCTTCCAAAGAGCCTGCCGCCCGCTTTTTTTCCGAGGTTCGTATGTCCGACATCATCACGGTGACGCTCCCCGACGGCTCGCAGAAGCAGACGGCTCGGGGCACCACCATCGCGGACTTCGTGCGGGAGAGCATCGGCCCTGGCCTGGCGAAGGCCGCCCTCTTCGCGCGCGTGAATGGCCAGGACATGGACCTGGCGCGCAAGCTGGACGAGGACGTGAAGCTGCAGATCTTCACGCCCAAGAGCCCCGAGTCGCTGGAGCTGATCCGCCACGACGCCGCCCACGTGGTGGCCAGCGCGGTGCAGACGCTCTTCCCGGGCACGCAGGTGACCATCGGTCCCGCGACGGAGGAGGGCTTCTACTACGACTTCTTCCGCGAGAAGCCCTTCACGCCCGAGGACCTGGAGAAGATCGAGGCCGAGGCGAACGCCGAGCTGAAGCGGGACATGGCCTTCGTGCGCACCGAGATCTCCATGGACGAGGCCGTGCGCCTGTTCGAGGAGAAGGGCGAGAAGTTCAAGGTCGAGATCGTCAAGGACATCGCGGCCAAGGGCGCCAAGACGCTGACGCTCTACACGCACGGCGACTGGGTGGACTTCTGCCTGGGGCCCCACGCGCCCAGCACGGGGAAGATCGGCATCATCAAGATCCTCTCCTCCAGCGGCGCGTACTGGCGCGGGGACCACCGCAACCCGATGCTCCAGCGCGTCTACGGCACGGCCTTCTTCGACAAGAAGCAGCTGGCGGAGTACCTGAACCGCATCGAGGAGTCGAAGAAGCGCGACCACCGCAAGCTGGGCAAGGAGCTGGACCTCTTCCACTTCCACCCGTACTCGCCGGGCTCCGCCTTCTGGACCCCGAAGGGCACCACGCTCTACACCACGCTGTCGAACTGGATGCGTCAGCTGACGCAGAACGACGGCTACGTGGAGATCAAGACGCCCCTGATGTTCAACAAGGGGCTGTGGGAGACCAGCGGCCACTGGGGCAAGTACAAGGAGAACATGTTCCTCGTGCTCGACAGCGAGTCGGGGGAGCATGACTTCTCGCTCAAGCCGATGAACTGCCCGTCGCACCACCTGTTCTACGGCTTCAAGAAGCACAGCTACCGCGACCTGCCGCTGCGCTACCACACGCAGGACGTGCTGCACCGCAACGAGGCGGCGGGCTCCCTGGGCGGCCTCACGCGCGTGCGCCAGTTCGCGCAGGACGACGCGCACATCTACTGCACGGAGGCGCAGATCACCGAAGAGGTGCGGCGCTTCGTGAAGCTGCTGGACCACGTCTACAAGGCGGTGGGCCTCACCTACGCGGTGAAGCTGTCCACGCGGCCCCAGGAGCGCCTGGGGGATGACTCCCTGTGGGACCGGGCCGAGGGCGGCCTCACGGCGGCGCTGGAGTCGCTGGGCCTGCAGTACGAGCTGGCCCCGGGGGACGGCGCGTTCTACGGCCCGAAGATCGACTTCGCGGTGTCGGACAGCATCGGCCGCCGGTGGCAGCTGGGCACCATGCAGCTGGACTACCTGGCGCCCGAGCGCTTCGACCTGACCTACGTGGGCGAGGACAACGCCGAGCACCGGCCCGTGGTGCTCCACCGCGCCATCTTCGGCTCGTTCGAGCGCTTCACGGCCATCCTGATTGAGCACTTCGCCGGCGCCTTCCCGGCCTGGCTGGCGCCCATCCAGGCGGTGCTGGTGACGGTGGCGGACCGGCAGAACGACTACGCCCGGAAGGTGCGGGACACCCTGCGGGCGAAGGGCTACCGGGTGGACTTCGACGAGCGCGGCCTGTCGATGAACGCGAAGATCCGCGAGGCCCAGCTCCAGAAGGTGCCGTTCACCCTGGTGGTGGGCGACAACGAGGTGTCGGGCGAGGGCGTGTCGCCGCGGCGGTACGGCGGCGAGGACCTCAAGACGATGAAGCTGACGGACTTCGAGGCCCTGCTGGCGAAGGAAGCGGCCCTGCCGTGATCGGGAGGTCAGGACGCCTGGCGGCTTGCTGACGGGCCTTGACTCCCTGTTGCACCTAAGTATCTTGGCGCACTTTCGAGGGGAGCCCGCCCAAGTTCCCCATCTTTCGAGAGTTCTCGCACCTGCCGCTCAAGTCCAACGGCACGGGGCATGGAAGGATCAGGACGATGCCGAAGTTGAAGACCCGCAGCAGCGCGAAGAAGCGCTTTGAAGTGAAGAAGAGCGGCAAGGTCAAGCACGGCAAGGCCTTCGCGAAGCACCTCTTCACGTTCTCAAAGACGCCGAAGTCCAAGCGCACCGGCCGCGGCACCGGCCATCTTCGCGACATGGACGCGAAGAAGGTCATCAAGGAGATGTTCCCCTACGGGGGCTGATTTCGCGGTTCTGGAGTCAGGGATTACGTGGCCTCGTCGGAGCGGCAGTAAGCCTGCGCCGGGGGGCTTCCAAACTACGCAGTCCGAAGTGAGGCAGTCATGCGCGTAAAGAAGGGCGTCAAGGCCCGTCGTCGTCGTAATCGGATTTTGAAGCTGGCCAAGGGTTTCCGCGGCCGTCGGAAGAACTGCTACAAGCGCGCCAACCAGGCGGTTGAGCGGGCGCTGGACTACGCCAGCCGCGACCGCATGCAGCGCAAGCGGGACTTCCGTCGCCTGTGGATCGTCCGCATCAACGCGGCCGCCCGCACGGTGGGCCTCTCCTATTCGAAGCTGATCGCGGGCCTCGCGAAGGCGAAGATCGGCCTGGACCGCAAGGTCCTGTCCGACATGGCCATCGTGGATCCGTCGGGTTTTGCGGCCGTCGCCAACATCGCGAAGGCGGCCTGAGACACCTCCAGCCCCCAAGGCTGGAGACAGAACGGGTGGGGTGGTGGGCTGACGCTGGCCACCCTGTCCGGATGAGTGAACGGGCTGCCTCTTCGGGGCGGCCCTTTTTTTTGCCTCGGCGCCAGGCGCGCGCGGGGAACTGGAACGGAGGCGGAAGTCCATGCGGGATCGGTTGCTGGCGCTCGCGGAGTCCGCGAGGCGGGAGATTGGCGGCGCGTCGGAGCTGTCCGCGGTGGAGGCCCTGCGGGTCCGCTACCTGGGCAAGAAGGGTGAGCTGTCCGGTGTGCTGGGCGGCATGGGCAAGCTGCCCCCGGACGAGCGGCGCTCGCTGGGCGAGGTGGCCAACAGCGTGAAGGCGGAGCTGGAGAAGCTGCTCGCCCAGGCCGTGGAGCGCGCCGAGGCGGCCGCGCTGGAGGCCCAGCTCCAGGGCCCGGGCCTGGACGTGACGCTGCCGGGACGCGGCGTGGCGCTGGGCAGCCGGCACCCCGTGTCGCGGACGATGGAGGAGATTGTCCGGACCTTCTCGCGGCTGGGCTTCGACGTGGCCAGCGGCCCCGAGATTGAGCTGGACTACTTCAACTTCGAGGCGCTGAACCTGCCGAAGGACCACCCCGCGCGGGACATGCAGGACACCTTCTACGTGGACGAGGCCACCCTGGGCCACGCGAAGAAGGCGGACAGCTCCGCGCTGCTGCGCACGCACACGTCCCCGGTGCAGGTGCGCTACATGCTCAACCGCAAGCCGCCCATCCGCGCGGTGATGCCGGGCCGGGTGTACCGGCGCGACTCGGACCTGACGCACACGCCGATGTTCCACCAGGTGGAGGGCCTGCTGGTGGACAAGGGCGTGACGTTCGCGGAGCTGAAGGGCTCGCTGGCGGCGTTCGTGACGGCGTTCTTCGGCTCGGACACGCGCACGCGCTTCCGCCCGTCCTTCTTCCCCTTCACGGAGCCCTCCGCGGAGGTGGACATCACCTGCACGAACTGCAGCGGCAAGGGCTGCCGCATCTGCAAGCAGACGGGGTGGTTGGAGGTGCTGGGCAGCGGCATGGTGCACCCCAACGTCTTCACGTCGGCCGGGTATGACCCGAACGAGGTGACGGGCTACGCGTTCGGCATGGGCGTGGAGCGCATCGCCATGCTGCGCTACCGCATCGACGACTTGCGGATGATGTTCGAGAACGACGCGCGCTTCCTCGAGCAGTTCTGAGATTCCAGGGGGCCGCTTCGTGGGCCCCCGTGTTCCAGCCGGTAGAAGAAGAGGGTGGACCTGTGAAGATTTCGGTGAAGTGGCTGGGCGATTACGTGGCGCTGCCGCCGTCGGTGGACGAGCTGGCGCGCAAGCTGACCGCCGCGGGCCTGGAGATTGAGGGAATGGAGCGCCCCGCGGAGGCCCTTCGCGGCGTGGTGGTGGCGCAAATCAAGGAGTCCGTGCAGCACCCCAACGCGGACAAGCTGTCCGTCACGCAGGTGGACATCGGCGGGACGGCGCTGCTCCAGGTGGTGTGCGGCGCGAAGAACTTCAAGGTGGGTGACAAGGTGCCGCTGGCCACCGTGGGCGCGAAGCTGCCCAACGGCATGGACATCAAGCAGGCGGCGCTGCGCGGCGTGGACAGCTTCGGCATGCTCTGCTCGTCCAAGGAGCTGGGCCTGAGCGAGGAGTCCAGCGGCCTGCTCATCCTCCCGGCGGACACGCGCGTGGGCCTGCCCATCGCGGAGGCCGTGGGGCTGGATGACGTGGTGCTGGAGGTGAACGTCACGCCGAACCGGCCGGACGCGCTCAGCCACCTGGGCGTGGCGCGCGAGGTGAGCGTGGTGACGGGCTCCGCGCTGAAGGTGCCCCAGCCGAAGCCGGCCGAGTCAGGTACGCCCGCGTCCGAGCAGGTGAAGGTGCGCGTGGAGGCCCCGGACCGCTGCCCGCGCTACGTGGCGCGCGTGGTGGAGAACGTGACGATTGGCCCGTCTCCGCAGTGGATGCAGGACCGGCTGAAAGCGGCCGGCGTGCGCGCCATCAACAACGTGGTGGACGTCACCAACTACGTGAACCTGGAGTACGGGCAGCCGCTGCACGCGTTCGACCTGGAGAAGCTGGCCGGGCAGGAGATCGTCGTCCGCACGGCGACGCGCGGCGAGAAGCTCAAGACGCTGGACGGCAAGGACCGCGTGCTGGACGTGGATGACCTGGTCATCGCGGACAAGGACCGGGCGCAGGCCATCGCCGGGGTCATGGGCGGCGGCGACAGCGAGGTGACCGAGGGCACGAAGCGGCTGGTGCTGGAGTCCGCGAACTTCCAGGGCTCCACGGTGCGGCGCTCGTCGAAGCGGCACGGGCTGCACACGGAGGCTTCGCACCGCTTCGAGCGCGGGGCGGACCTGGACGCCGTGGTGCCGGCCATTGACCGGGCGGCGCAGCTCATCGCGGAGCTGGCGGGGGGCACGGTGGCGCCTGGGCGCGTGGACGCGTACCCGGCGCCGAAGCCGCCGCGGAAGGTGACGCTGCGCTTCGCCCGGGTGGAGCAGGTGCTGGGCGTGGCCGTGGTGGAGCAGGAGGTCCGCCGCATCCTGGAGGCCCTGGGCTTCAAGGCGGTGGAGGAGGGGACGGGGCAGGCGACGTACGAGGTGCCTCGGGCCCGGGTGGACGTGGAGCGCGAGGAGGACCTGCTGGAGGAGGTCGCGCGCATCTACGGCTACGACAACATCCCGGCGACGCTGCCGCGGGGGCTGGCCACGCTGGCGCCGGAGCCCGCGCACGCCGAGGCCGAGCGCCGCATGCGCCAGGCGCTGGCCGGTGCGGGGTTCGACGAGGTGGTGAACTACTCCTTCGTCGCGCCGCGCAGCCTGGAGGTGCTGGGTGGGGCGGCGAAGCCGGTGGCGCTGGTCAACCCGCTGAGCGTGGAGCAGTCGGTGATGCGCACCAGCCTGCTGCCAGGGCTGCTGGACAACCTGTCCCGCAGCGTGCGGCACCAGGTGGAGGCGGTGGCCCTCTATGAGACGGGCCGGGCCTACTTCCAGGACGCGGAAGGCGGGCAGGGGCAGCGTCCGGCGGCGCGCGAGGTGCCTCGCGTGGCGGGCCTGGTGTGGGGCCTGCGCGGTGGCGGCCGGAGCTGGACGCACAAGGACGCCCGCGCGGACTTCTACGACGCCAAGGCGGCGGTGGAGGGGCTGCTGGGGGCGCTCCGCGTGGAGGGCGTGACGTACGTGCCCGCGGGGCCGGCGGCGTACCACCCGAAGGCCGTGGCGCAGGTGAAGGCCGCGGACGGCACGGTGCTGGGCCACGTGGGCGAGGTGCACCCCCGGGTGGCGAAGGCGCTGGGCCTGCCGGACGGGGTGTTCGTCTTCGAGCTGGACACGGAGCCGCTGTACGGGGCCTCGAAGCTGGTGCCGGCGTACCGGTCGCTGCCGCGCTTCCCGGCGGTGCTGCGGGACCTGGCGGTGGTGGTGCCGCTGGAGCTGCCCAACGACGAGGTGCGCCGGGTGATCCTGGAGGTGGGCAAGCCGCTGGTGGAGGACGCTCAGGTGTTCGACGTGTACACCGGTGAGCAGATTCCCCAGGGTCGGAAGAACCTGGCGTACGCGCTGCGCTACCGCTCGGCCGAGCGGACGTTGACCGACGTGGAGGTCAACGAGGCGCACCAGCGCATCGTGGACGAGGTGAAGCAGCGACTGGGAGCTGCCTTGCGCGCCTGAATTCCTGAATGAAGTCAGAGGGTTGACACGTCTTTGGGAAGGCTGCAACAGTGCCCGCCGTTCAGCCCCGAGGGCTTCCCGAGGATTCGCATGACGAAGGCGGACATCATCGAGGGTGTCTACGAAAAGGTCGGCTTCTCGAAGAAGGAGTCGGCCGAAATCGTGGAGCTCGTGTTCGACACGCTCAAGGAGACCTTGGAGCGCGGGGACAAGATCAAGATCTCCGGGTTCGGCAACTTCCAGGTGCGCCAGAAGAAGGCGCGCGTGGGCCGCAACCCGCAGACGGGCAAGGAGATCGAGATCTCGGCGCGCCGGGTGCTGACCTTCCGGCCGAGCCAGGTGCTGAAGAGCGCCCTGAACGGCGAGGCGCCGCCCGAGGATCACGCGGAGATCGACGCCCGCGAGGAGGCCGCCGCCGACGCGGCCGAGGCCCGTGGCGAGGACTTCGACGAAGAGGGAATGGAGGACATGGAAGGGTGAGTTTTTCCGACGGTGCCCTGCTGCTCTTGCTTGACCTGAGCGTCATGTGGGGGCATAAGGGCGCACCCTTTCACGGCAGCAGCAGTGCCGGGGCGTAGCGCAGCCTGGTAGCGCACTTGCTTGGGGTGCAAGTGGTCGCAGGTTCAAATCCTGTCGCCCCGACCATCGAAGGCCCTGGAGTTCTTGGCGAAAGCTGAGGATTCCAGGGCCTTTGTTTTTGGGCTTCCGGAAGGACGGCGAACTGCCGTACGCGTGGCTGGCTCAGTGTTGGCATCAAGCAGGAGTTCAGCGGTGCCCAGACCTGCGGCCCCGAGCGCAGGCAGGTTACGGCCCTCGCGCATTTTCTCTGCGTCGAGTCGCCCATAGAACCACGAGGTGACAGCTGGATCCGGATGTGCAACATCAAGGCGACCAGGACCACTAGCTGGTCGATACGCCAGAGGACGTCTGCGGTGCTCGGCGTCCATCCTGCTAGGTGCCCAGCAACGCCGCGCACACTAGCCACGGTCGTGCTCCCGTCGATGCCAGTTCAAGGGGCGCGCTGAAGGCCGCTCCTGCAGTTCTTTACGGCGTCATTACGCCACGCGGGTTTTGGCCTGGGCCTTTCGAGGTTCCTCCGAGAGAGTCGGCATCGCGTTTGGAGTGATGCCCAGGCGACGGAGTAGTTCGTCCGCGATGTGCCAAGCCAGGAGTGGTGGGACGCTGTTGCCGATCTGTCGGAAGGCGGGGTTCATGGTGCCAGCGAAGCGGAACCCATCGGGAAAGGACTGAAGGCGCGCAGCCTCACGCACCGAAATGACGCGCTGCTGATCCGAGTCGTAGTGGATGTGGCTGTAGGTATCCTTGCCCAGGTGAGCCATCAGCGTTCTCGCGGGCTCATTGGCGGCCAACTTGCGCCACTTGTTGGGGAACTTTCCAGGGTTGTACGGAGGCACGAACGTGGCCTTGAGATCCTCGTACTCTCGCGAGCCCTCTGCGAGGCGAGTGCCCGACCTCCGCCGCTTCTCCAGTTCCTGCGCGAAGAACTGTGTGGCACGCACATGTGCCTTCGGATAGTCCTCACCGGGCTCCATGTCTTTGAAGAGCCTGTAGTCGCGCTGGGTCAGGCAGCGGGTTACGTGGTCCCTGAGAAACCCGTCGGATTCGAATTCTGGCCACTCCCGCATCAGCCGTGCGTAGGAGCTGTGGGGAGTCATGGTATGGGGCACACGGCCGTCGAGGTAGCGCGCGCCACGACGATCCTTGTTGTGGATATGATCCGTCAGCTGGGGCAGATCCGCGATGGCCTCGGCGACCGTCACTGCGGGAAGTGCATCCGCTGGGGCGGCAGGCGGAGAGACATACCAAGCTCTATTGTCCGAGGACTTCGCCAGGACGTTCTTCAGGGCTACATTCCGGCTACTGGAATATCCCCGTGGAAAATCCACCTTACGCGTCGGCACGGGAAAGCTAGGGTCGCTCCCGGTCCCCTTGTGGACTGCGACTAGAAAGAACCGCTCGCGCATTTGGGGAACGCCGTAGCTCGCCGCGTTCAGAAGTGTATATGCGCAGCGGTAGCCCATGGCCTTGAGCGACTCGCAGATTTCATCCCCGAGGTTGTGCCCACCCCAGTTGAGGATGTCGGGGACATTCTCCATGACTAGCGCCAGGGGTTTGAGCGCCTCGACATACTGCAGGTACTGCACATAGAGGGTTGCCCGCGGGTCCTGCTTGAAGGCCTCGGGATGCTGGAATACTTCCCGGAGCTTCGCCCGGCCGACGCGTGTGAAGGCGGGGCAGGGCGGACCGCCGACAATCACGTCGACCCCCTCGTCAGGGGAATGCTGCAGCAGCCGGAGCAGCGACCTGGGCTTGAGGTGCAGGATGTCCTTGGGCATGGCGTGCCAAGGATCCGCCGAGCGGTCTTTCAGGGGATGGAAGTTCAACGCGTGTGACTCGGCGGCATGTGCGTCGAGTTCGACGCCCCCAACGCTAACGCAGCCCGCGCTGACAAAGCCGAGTGAAAGGCCCCCGCACCCGGAGAAAAGGTCCAGTAGCCGCGGAGGCTCTCCTCTCCCGATCCTGTCCAGCTTCGCCCTGATGCTTGGAGCCATGCCGCCTGGATCTATACCGTAGGGGCTCCGGCCATCCCACTTCTTAGTCTGTTGCATCGGCCCGGCGCTCATGTCCTCTTCCACTTCTTCGTGCTTCGCCGTCCGAACACGGACCGCATCGTGGTGGCGTCTCGAAGGTCCTCCATCAAGCGTTGTTCCATGTCGCCCTCGCCAGCCTGTGGGTTGACCTGGACGACCCTCCACGATGCGGAGGGATTCCACTCTCCGTCCTGGAGCGCTTGGCGGACGCTCTCGACAACTTCATTGAGGGACTCGAAGATCTGGTGTTCCCAATAGCGGCAGACGCGCCACCCATCTTTTTCGAGGAGGAGCGTCTGTCGGCGGTCCCGCTCGACGTTCTCGCGCAATTTGGAGGACCAGAATTCGTCACGCGTTCGCGGGCGCACGTAGTGCTTGGGGCACCCATGCCAAAAGCAGCCATCGATAAAGACGGCGACCTTGTGCCTGGGGAAAACAACATCAGGCCTTCCATGGAGTTTTCGCGCGTGCAGGCGGAATCGCAGTCCGGTCCGCCAGAGCGCTGACCGGAGCACGCGCTCGGGAGAGGTGTCGCGGCCGCGGATCCTCGACATCTGTTCGGAGCGGGAGAGGCTCATTGAAAATACTACCTAGCAGGTTTTGTGGCCGAATGCAGCACTGATGGGTGGCCAAGCATCCATGGACGGTCGCCCAGTGTGGTGTGTGGTGCCTGAATCAGACCGATCAAATCAGGTTGGCTTCTCAGCTGAGTGCTAGGTCA
>NZ_JAAIYB010000256.1 GCF_010894475.1 Myxococcus vastator | reverse complement strand
GGACGGCCACGTCCAGCTTCCGGGGGGGCGGGAGCTGGAGCGCGTTCATCAAGACGATGAAGTCCTCGCGCGTGCGTCCCGCGAGCCGGGGGTTGTGCCGCTTCTCCTCGCCCACCGTGGACGTGGCGTGCCCGGCGTAGTCGTGGCCGGGGTACACCGCCGTGTCGTCAGGCAGGGTGAAGAGGACGCGGGTGATGGCGTCGTAGAGCTGGCCCGGGTCGCCGTTCTGGAAGTCCGTCCTTCCGGTGCCTCGGATGAGCAGCGCGTCTCCGGTGAAGAGCCGGCGCTCACAGAGGAAGCTCAGGCTGTCGTCGGTGTGGCCGGGCGTTTCGAGGACACGGACTTCGAGGCCGCCCACGCGCACGAGGTCTCCGTGGCACACGGTCCGGTCCACGCAGGGCGCGCCGCGACGGGAGGCCACCACGGTGGCGCCTGTCCGCTCGCGGAGCACCCCCGCGCCGGTGACGTGGTCGGCGTGGACGTGCGTCTCCAGCACCACCGACAACGTGAGGCCCAGCTCCCGGAGGAGCTTCAGGTCGCGCTCCGCCTGCTCCAGCACCGGGTCGATGAGCGCGGCGGCGCCCGTGGCCTCGTCGGCCAGGAGGTACGTATACGTCGAGGTGTCCGCATCGAAGAGCTGGCGGAAGAGCATCGATTGCCTCCGTCGGAGTGGGGGTGCGAGGCCGTGATTGCCAGCGGCGTGCCAGCCGTCCGGGCGGTGGAGGTGGAGGGGCTCGTGTCGAGGGGACGCGGGTTGCTGGCACCGTGGAAACGGACCCTGCGGGCAAGACGGAGTGCTTCAAGCGTGCGCTCGTGAAACGCGCCTGAAACACCGCATGAAACGTCGCTCGAGGCCCAGGCTCGGGGTGCTCCGTGGCGTCAGGCAACGAACGTGTGGCGGTGTCGGAGGGACGCGCCGCTCAGCGTTCCGCCGTCGCTCCCAGGTCGCGAAGGCGCCGCCACAGCGTCACGCGGCTGACGCCCAGCAGGCGCGCGGCCTCGGAGCGGTTGCCGCCCACCTGGGCGAGCGCGGCGCGGATCCGCTCCGGCTCCAGCGAGGCCTCCGGGGCGGGCTTCGTCATGGGCGCTGGCTGCCGCGGCTCGGAGAACTCCGGCGGCAGGTCCGCCTCGTGGACCACCGGGCCTTCGCCAATGACGTAGGCGTACTCCATCACGTTGCGCAGCTCGCGCACGTTGCCGGGCCAGGGGTGCTCCTCCAGCAAGCGGCGGGCACCCGGAGAGAAGCGCTGCACGCGGCGGGTGCCTCGCTGGTGCAGCTCCTCCAGGAATCGCAGGGCCAGCGGGAGGATGTCGCCTCGTCGCTCCCGCAGCGTGGGCAGGAAGAGCGGCACCACGCGCAGGCGGTACATCAAGTCCGCGCGGAAGCGCCCCGCCTCCACCTCGCGCCGCAGCGGCCGGTGCGTGGCGGCGATGATGCGCACGTCCACGGGCACGGGCTGACGGCCTCCCACGGGGATGACGGTGCGCGTCTCCAGCACGCGCAGCATCTTCGCCTGGAGGTCCAGGGGCATCTCCGCCACCTCGTCCAGGAACAACGAGCCCTTGTCCGCGAGCCGGAAATGCCCCGGACTGTCGCGCACCGCGCCCGTGAAGGCGCCGCGCACATGGCCGAACAGCTCGCTCTCCAGCAGGTTGGGCGGCAGCGCGGCGCAGTTGATGGCGCGAAACGGCCCGCGCGCCCGTGCCGACAGCGCATGCAGCGCGTGCGCGATGTGCTCCTTGCCGGTGCCTGACTCTCCGCGAACGAGCACGCTGGACTCGGTGCGGGCCACCTTCTCGACGATGCGGAAGACGCGCCGCAGCTCGGGCGCCTGGGTCCACAGGCCGTGGAAGAGCTCGGCGTGGCCATCCAGCTCGCCCTCCGCATCGGGCGTGATGAGCAGGGCCCACCCGCCCACGCGGGCGCCGCGCGTCAGGGGGACCGCGCGCACCCGCACGGACTTCAGGCGCCCGCCCACGCGCAGGCGGGCGGAGGTCTCCCGGCCGTCCTTGAGCAGGGCGTCCAGCGGCTCCGCGCCGTCAGGCCGCACCAGGACGTGCGCCAGCGGCGCCCCGGCGCGAGGCGTGCCGCCCAGCAGGGCCTCGAGCGCGGGCGTGAGCGCGCTCACCTTGTGCGCATGGTCCACGAGGAGCACGGGGCCCGCGAGGGCATCCAGGGCGGGGAGCACGAGGTGAGCGGTGGGCATCGTCGGTGCATAGCCCGCCCCCCCGCGTCTCATGCAAGGCCCCGCATCATGAAGGTCCAGTAGAGGTTCGGCAGGCCGTACTTCTTCAGCAACCACATATCGCGCCGCTCCTGGAGGGTGTCGATGAGCGGGATGCTGGGCGCGGGCTTGCCGTCGTAGTCGAACTCGGCGAGCAGCAGGCGCCCGTAGCCGGTGGTGAGGGGGCAGGACGCGTAGCCGTCATATCGCGCGGGCAGGGGCCGGTCCTTCATGCAGGCCAGGAGGTTCTCCACCAGCACCGGCGCCTGCTTGCGCACGGCGGCGCCCGTGCGGCTGGTGGGCAGGTCCGACGCATCGCCGAGCGCGAAGACGTTCGGATGGTCCGGGTGCTGGAGCGTGTACTTGTCCGCCTTCACCCAACCGGCATTCGGGCCCTCCTGCCAGGACAGCGGGCCGCGCTTGATGAAGTCCGGCGCGCTCTGCGGCGGGGTGACGTGCATCATGTCGTAGGCCAGGGTGACGCGCTCCGTCTGCCCGTCGCGTGGGGTCTCGAAGGTGGCCTCGCGCCGCTCGCCATCCACGGCGATGAGGTTGTGCTGGTAGCGGGGCGTGATGCCGTAGCGGTGCACCACGCCCTCCAGCACGGCGGCGAAGGGCTTCACGCCGAAGATGACCTTCGCGCCGGAGCCGAAGACGACGCTGGAGCGCTCCAGCACGCCGGTGCGGCGGAAGTGGTCGGCGGCCAGGTACATGATTTTCTGGGGCGCCCCGGCGCACTTCACGGGCGTGGAGGGCTGGGTGAAGAGCGCGGTGCCGCCCTGGAAGTTCTGGAGCAGGCGCCACGTCTTGGGCGCGAGCTGGACGTCATAGTTGCTGCTGACGTGGGGGGTCTTCAGGGCCTCGCGCAGGCCCGCGACCTTGTCCCAGTCGAGTTGGATGCCGGGGGCGACGACGAGGAAGTCATAGCCCAGGCGCAGGCCGCCGCGGGTGAGGACCTCCCGCGCCTCCGGGTCTATCTCCGTGGCGGCGTCGCGGACCCACTTCACGCCGCGCGGGATGAGGCGGGACTCGTTGCGCACGGTGTCCTCGACGCGCGCCTCCCCGGCGCCCACCAGCGTCCACAGGGGTTGGTAGTAGTGGTGCTGGGAGGGCTCGAGGATGGCGACGCCCTTCTGTCCGGCGCGGGCCAGCCGGGCGGCGACCGTGATTCCGGCCGTGCCACCTCCGATGATGAGGACGCGATGGTGTTCGCGCACCGGCACCACCCTGGGGCTGGACGGCGTCACCGAATCCCCGCGGCCGAAGTCCTCGCTCGTCTGCATGTCGCGCGCTCCCTTGTGACGCGTGAAACGGACAGGAAGCCCCAGCAGGGCCCGTGCCACACTCGTCCCCGAGTGCAGGCCTCGGGTGACGGGGTGAACAGGGTGTTTCCCGGTCGTTTCAGCGTGTTTCAGGGCGCGAGGGCCGCGGCACCGGCAGAGAGGGCCCGGTGCCGCGCGCGGACCGCTACTTCCCGAAGATGCCGCGCAGGCGCTTCTTCGCTTCTTCCTCGGCGCGCTTCTTGGCCTCGGCCTCCAGGCGCGCCTTCTCCTCGGCGGCCTTGGCCTCCAGCTCCTTGCGCTTGGCCTCGGCCTCGGCGCGAAGCTTGTCCTCGCCGCCTTCGATGAGGCCCTGCACCTGCTGGCCGCGCTCGCCGCCAATCAGGCTGCCCGCCAGCGACGAGGCCGCCAGCTTCGCGATCTGCGTCACCGCAGGCTTGAGGTCCAGGCTGGTGACCTCCGGCTTCCACGCGGGGCCCGTCAGCTTCAGGCCCACGGGGATGGCGGCCGGCGGCGTCACCTTGCCCAGCGTCAGCGTCTTCACCGTGGCTGGCGTCAGTGACACCGAGCCCGTCAGGTCGAGCACGCCGTCCAGCCGGATGCCGCCGTCGAAGCTCAGCGCCGCCTCCGGCCGCGTCCACGTCAGCGGCTTGGAGAGCTGCGCCACGCCGTCCTTGATTTGAACGCTGAAGGGCAGGTCGCCGCCCAGCTTTGTCACCTGCTCGTTCTTCAGGCCCTTGGCCGCGATGGGCAGCGCCTTGGCGAGCGGCTCGGACACCGCCGACACCAGGTCCTTGCCCAGCAGCTCGCCATCCAGCAGGTCGCCGTTGATGCCACCGAGCAGCGTCTGCTTGAGCTGCTCGGACGTGTAGCCCACGCCCTTCACGTCCACGTTGCCGTTGAACCTGCCCGTCACGGCCTTCTGCGGGGTGAACTGCGTCAGCGCCTGCTCCACCGCGACGCCCTCCACCTTCACCTTCGCCTCGAAGGGGCGCTGCTCCGGCAGCGGGCCCAGGCGCACCGTGGTGCCGTCCGCGGCGATGCGCCCGCCGTAGACGCCCGTGGAGAACTTCTCCACCGTGATGAGGTCGTCGGTCATCTTCACCACGCCCGTCACGTGGGTCATGTTCATGTCCAGGTAGCGCAGCGTGCCCACCGCGAAGCGGAGGTCGCCCCGGTAGCCGTTGAAGCGCGTCGGGTCCTCCGACGGCGGCTCCTCCGGCGGCGGACCGCCGCGCGCCTGGACCTCCTCCTCGCTCATCATCAGCGCGTCCGCGTCCAGGTTCTGGCTCTTGAGGTCCGCGGAGAACGTCGTCGTCTGCTGCTTCCCCGTGCCCGCGAGCGCGAAGGACGCGCTGCCCGTCATCGTGTCCGCGAGCACGTTCGCGGTGAGCTTGGGGATGTCCACCTTCATTCCGGAGCCCTTGCCGGGCGCGTAGGTGCCCGCGGCGCTCAGGTCCATCCGCTGTCCCGGGGCCTTGTCCACCAGCAGGCCGGGCCGCAGGTCGACGCCGCCCAGGTCCGCCTTCGCGTCGAAGCGCAGGGCGCCGCCCGTGGCCGCCGCGCCGGAGACTCGCGCGGAGAGCTTCATGACCCCGCCCGCGTCCTTGGTGAGCTGGGCCGGCACGCGCAGCCGCACGGGCGTCAGGTCCACGTTGACGTCAATCGCCTGCGCGTCCTGCGTGCCGCTGCCACGCACATCCAGGCCGATGGGGCCGGCAATCATCCCGTCGAGCTGCTTGCGCAGCGGCGGGTAGTACTCGGCGAGCGCGGCCGGGTCCAGGTTGCGGCCCGTCAGCTCGAAGCCCTCCACCGCGGGCGTGTCGGTGAGCAGGCCCTTCACGCTGCCCTTGCCGCTGAGGCTCGCGGGGCCCAGGTCCACCTTCAGCTTGTTGAGGGCCAGGTCACCGGTGGTGATGTCGCCCGCGACGTCGGTGTCCATGACGACGTCCAGCGCCTTGCCACCCTCGGAGCCGGTGAAGCTCAGGCCCAGGGCCTTGATGATGCCCACCAGCTTCGTGGGACCCTGGCCGCCGGGGACGGCGCCGCCCAGGTCCGCCTGCCAGTCCGCGTCCAGCGTGCCCGCCCGCAGGCCGATGTCCGGCGGCAGGAAGGGGCCCAGCGGGGCGAGGTCGATTTTCTGCGCCTTCAGCGTCACGCGCTCGGGCGTGGGGACCAGCGTGGCCGGCAGCGGCGCGGCGTGCAGGGACACCTGGAGGTTCTGGGTGTCCGCGAGCACGGCGGCGGCCAGGTTCACCACCAGCGGCTTGCCCACGCGCAGGTCCTTCACCTCGATGTCCAGGTCCTTCACGCCCAGCTCGCGGGCCTGCGCTCCGGCGCCGCGGTCCACGAAGCGGATGGCGCCGTCGGTGAGGGCCGCGCGCTCCACGTGGACGCCGGAGAGGTCCATGGGCTGGGACGCTTCAGCCGGCGCCTCCTCTTCCTTGGGCTGCTGTTCTTCCAGCCGCTGGAGCAGGCGCTGCACGTTGGTGGTGCCGTCGGCGAAGCGGACCAGGTTGACGGTGAGGCCGGAGACCTCCGCGTTCTTCACCTGGATGTCCTTGCCGCTGGAGGACAGGAGCGGGCCCGCGGCGACGCGGACGTCAATCTGGGCCAGCTGGGCCAGCGGCAGGTCTTCCCCTTCGGCGGGGCCGACGGTGACGTTCTCCACCTGGGCGCCCAGGGTGGGGAAGAGCTTGGTGGAGACGTCCCCGATTTCGATGGGACGTCCCAGGAGCTGGGAATAGGTGGCCGCCTGGTCGCGGGCCGTCTTCAGCAGGATGGCGTCCAGTCGCCAGAGGGCCACGGCCACGATGATGACGAGGAGCGCGAAGACTCCTCCGAGGACATAGGGCCAACGGCGCTTCTTCTTCACCACGGTGTCGGACATCGCTTGAAACCTCCTCCAGCGAGCGGGCCGCAGGCGCCGGCCTGTGCGGTACCCGAGGGGCAGGCAGACGCTTAGCCCAGCCCTGACTCGTCCGCACGCGTCAGACGCGCTGACCCGCGGCGGGACAGCAGCATGACTGTTCTGCCCAAGACGACGCTGGAGGCGGGGAGAAATGCACGGAGGCGTACATTTCGAAGGACGGACGGCCGCTCTGGGAGCACGAAAAAAGGGGACACCAGCCGGCTCCTGGTGCCCCCTGCCACTCGACAGTTCTCCGATGTGGGCACCCGGGGCCAGGAAGGGAAGGGGCCAACGCCGTCCCGGTTGGCCCCCTGAGGCCGGCCGCGCCGAGAGCGAGCAGGCGCCTACCGCTCAGCGCACGCCGTTGCCGGTCAGGTCACACATGCCCGCCGGCCGGATGCGCAGCGCGCGCAGCTCGCGGCCGTAGTCGGCGTTGTCGCTGGCGACGAAGTAGAGGTCCCACCCCGAGCGCACGAAGTCGCTCGGGAGCGAGTGCATGGCCCCCGGCGCGATGCCCTGCACCTCGAACACCCCCTGCTCCCGGGTGTCGCTCACCCACGCCTCCCGGCCCCAGGCCTCCGTGTAGGCGCTGAAGAAGAGGTACTCCTCCACGGCCGTCAGCTCCGAGGGCTCCGAGCCCAGCGCGCCCACGGCGATGTCGGCGTGCAGCTGCGTCCCCGCGCGCGTCCCGTCGCTGCTCCACAGCTCGCGGCCATGCACCCCGTCATCCGCGACGAAGAAGAGCCGGTCCTTCACCACCGTGAGGTTCATCGGCTGCGACGGCACCGTGCCCGGGTAGATGTCCTTCACCCGCGTCGTGCCGGACGTCGTGCCGTCGCTGCGCCACAGCTCGAAGTCCATCCCCTCGTCGCCCGTCGTCGCGCTCAGGAAGAGCTTGTCCTTGTAGGAGACCAGCCCCAGCGGCGCGCCAATGAACGTGTACACGTAACGCGCCCAGCTCGACGTGCCGTGGGTGACGTAGAGCCGCGTCTTGGGCGCGTCGAAGTTCCAGGTGAAGTACAGCTTGTCCCCCACCGGCGTCAGGTCGCCCAGCATGTGGTCCTCCGGCCCGTCCACGAGCCGCACGAAGCGGGTGCCATCGGTTCGGTACAGCTGCACCCGGCTCGCCTGTCGGTCGGTCGGTGAGAAGATGTTCACCTTGACGTAGAGGGCGTTCGTCCCCGCCACCAGCTCGAAGTGGCTGGAGACCAGGTCCCCCTCGGTGCTGAAGTCACGCAGGAGGAAGGTGCCCTCCTCCGTGCCGTCGCTGCGCCACAGCTCGCGGCCATGCACGCCATCGTTCGCCGTGAAGTACAGCACGCCGTCGTAGAACGTCAGGTGCTCCGGGGCCGAGCCCAGCGCCCCCGGCGAGATGTCCTTCACCAGCGCCGTGCCCTCGGTGGTGCCATCCGTCTTCCAGAGCTCGCGGCCATGCATGCCGCTCTTCGCCGCGAAGTACGTCGTCGTCCCGCCTTGGATGAAGGGACCCACGTCCGAGCCCGAGCCTCCGGCGTTCACGTCCAGCAGCGGGCGCGTCCCCGAGGCCACGCCCACGCTCACCCAGGGCTCACGGCCCCCCACGCCATCCGTGGCGGAGAAGAGGAGCGCCTCGTTGCCGTGGGTGAGGTCCCGCGGGTGGGAGTGCCCCGCGCCCGGGATGATGTCCCGGACGATCCGGGCCGTCGTGTCGCACAGCTCCCAACCGGGAGCCGCATCCAGGCGCGCGCTGTCTTCACGGCCGGCGGCGGCTTCCACCTCCCCGTGCTCCAGGCGAACCGGGTAGGGGGCTTCGATGCCGCATCCGACGGTGGCGAGGCCTGAGACGGCGGACAACAGCAAAGGAAGGCTCTGTGCGCGAAGACGCATACTCACTCCTTGTTGCGGTGGCTGGCTGCGGTGGGGTGCCGCGGTCGCGCAATCTGGCCGGGAAGTGACGAAACCCAACCCGTCCGCGAGTCGGTCCAGGGCAGTCATTGCGTGACAGTCGCCGTCCGCGGTCGCCTTGGCGTACGAGCCCTTGGACCGTCCGCCGACAGCCCGGGCGCGAGCTGTTCGACGAAGAATCATCCAGAGCGCGCTTCCCGCTTTCCGAACCGCCGCCTCATCACGAGACTCGACGCGCCATGCGCATTCGCTCCTCATTCGTCCTGTTGGCCTGTGTCTCCGCTTGCGCTTCGCGCCCGGGGCCTGGGCCGGAGTCCTCCACGGCCATGCCCACCGCCTCCGTCTCCGCCGCGGATGCCGACTACGTCCTCCTCGCGCGCGAGTACCTGGATTGGTATGCGGCGGCGCATCCCACCCGGGCCACGCGGCTCGGCTATCACATGCATGACGCCCACCTGCCGGACGTCTCTTCGGACGCGCTGAAGCGCAAGGCGGAGGCGCTGCGCGGCTGGCTGACGCGCCTGGAGCAGGTGGAGGCGCGCGGTGGGCTGTCGGGAGACGCCGCCGTGGACGTGCGCGTGCTGGAGAACGCGATGCGCGCCGACCTGCTGGAGCTGGAGGAGGTGCGCCCCTGGGCGCGCAACCCGGGCTTCTACGTGGGCATCATCTCCAGCGGGCTGGCCGGCCTGTCGTCACGCGAGTTCGCCCCCGTGGCCGAGCGCATGCGCGCCATGCGCTCCCGGATGGCGCGCATCCCCGGCGTGCTCGACGCGGCGCAGTTCAACCTGAGCGGCGTCCCGAAGCTGTGGGCGGAGTACGCGCTGCGCGACGCGCGTGGCACCGTGGCGTACCTGCGCACGGACCTGCCCCGGACGCTGGCGGCGCAGGGCTATGCCCAGGTGCCGCTGAGCGAGCGCGCCGCCTTCACCGCGGCGCGTGAGGAGGCCGCGCGGCAGCTGGAGGCCTTCGCGGTGTGGCTGGAGCGCGAGCTGCTGCCCAAGGCGGACGGAGACTTCCGCCTGGGCCGCGAGCGCTTCGAGAAGAAGCTGGCGCTGGAGGAGCACGTCACGCTGGACGCGGACGCGCTGCGCGACATCAACGAGCGCGCCATCCGCGACTACAAGGCCTGGGTGGCGCGCGAAGCCGCCCGGCTGGATGCTTCCAAGACGCCCGAGCAGGTGATGGCCGAGCTGGTGAAGGACCACCCGAAGGCGGAGGAGCTGGTGGCCTCGGCGCGGGCGCAGCTGGTGGAGCTGCAGCGCTTCGTGCGCGAGCGGAACATCCTCACGCTGCCGTCGGACCGGCTGCCCGTGGTGCGGGAGACGCCGCCCTACGCGCGGCTGGGCTTCGCGTCCATGGACACCCCCGGCCCCTTCGAGAAGAAGGCCACCGAGGCCTTCTACAACATCACCAACGTGGAGCCCGGCTGGACGCCCGAGCAGAAGGCCCAGCACCTGACGTACTTCAACCGCGCGGGCCTCCTGGGCATCACCGTCCACGAGGCCATGCCCGGCCACTTCGTGCAGTTGCTCTACGGCGCGCGGATTCCCACGGACGTGCGCAAGGTCTTCACCCCCGCGTCCCTGGTGGAGGGCTGGGCGCACTACTCCGAGCAGATGATGGTGGATGAAGGTCTGGGCAATGGCGACCCGGCCGTGCGGCTGGGGCAGCTCCGCCGCGCGCTCCAGCGGCACGCGCGCTGGTACGCGGCGCTGGCGCTGCACGTGTACGGGGAGCCCGTGGAGGCGGTGGCGAAGCGGTACGCGGAGATTGCGTACTTCGAGCCCTTCCCCGCGCTGCGCGAGGTGGAGCGTGGCACGCTCGACCCCACGTACCTGTATTACGCCGTGGGGCGCATGCAGATCTTCAAGCTGCGCGACGACTACCGCCGCCACCTGGAGTCGCGCGGCAAGACGCTGGTGCTGAAGGACTTCCATGACAGGCTCCTCCAGCTCGGGCTGCCCGTGTCGCTCGCGCGGGAGGTGTTCCTGCCGGGCGACACGGCGCCGTCGCTGGAGTGAGCCGCGGGCTACAGCTCGATGACCCGGGGCGTCTCCTCCTGCGCCACCTGCGAGCGGGAGGCGAGCCCCTGGAGGTTGAAGCCGTTGGGCGCGTGCACGGCGCCCGCGGTGTTCGGATCCAGGTAGAGGCTCACCGGCGCGGCGAGCCCGTCGTAGGTCACCTCGAAGACCTCCAGCTCGGTGGGCGCGCCGACGCCGCAGCAGGGCCCCACGCGGCGCCAGGCGATGCGCTGCCCTTGGGGTCCGCGCAGCAGCTCCAGGAAGGCCATCAGGCCCCGGTCACCCCAGCCGACGCGGACCGGGTCCTGGGGGTGGAAGCCGTACTTCACGACGTCGACTCGCGGCGCCGTGGACGCCGAGGCGCGGGGCTCGGGCACCGCGGACTTGTTGGTTGATGCACACGCCGCCAGGAAGAGCATCCCGGCACAAGCGGCTCGAAGCAGCGACATTCCCACCCTCCCCACCACCACCGTCCCGAAGGGAAGCTGTGGCCGGGTGGCGCTTCGTGCAGCCCTGCATGGCCCCGGCTGTTCACCGTCGGACGTTGACCGCGCCCGGCGTCACTTCTTCTTCGGCGCCGTCCCCGACATGTCGCGGATGAAGACGCGGTCGATGCCGTGGATGCGCAGAGCCACCAGCTCGTCCGGCGTGACGTTGGGGTAGCCCGACTCACGCAGCTGCTTCACGAACGCGGGCGTGACGCCGTGGATGCGGAAGGCCAGAAGCTGCTCCTGGGTGAGGTCCGTGAAGCCCAGCTCGCGCAGCTGCTTCACGAAGTCGGGCGTGACGCCGTGGATGCGGAAGGCGATGACGTCCTCCGCGTCCGTGCGATTGAAGCCCAGCTCGCGCAGCTGCTTCACGAAGTCGGGCGTGACGCCGTGGATGCTCATGGCGGTCAGCTGGTTCCAGGGCAGCTTCGTGAAGCCGGCGCTGGAGAGCTCCTTCACGCGCTGGGGCGTGACGCCGTGGATGCGGCCCGCGACCAGCTCCTTGAACGGGAGTCCGGGGTAGCCCGCGTCGGACAGGCCGCGCACGTACTCCGGCGTCACGTCGAAGATGCCCGCCTGGATGAGCTCCTCCGTACTGAGCTGCTTGTAGCCCAGCGCGGCCAGGGCCTGGATGCGGGCGGTCGTGACATTCGTCGCCGCCAGCTGGAACTGCGCCTCGGGCGTGATGTCCGAGTAGCCCAGCGTGGCCATCGTCTTGAGGAAGGCGCTGCTGGCCTCGAAGCGGAAGTGGCCCGCGCCCTGGCCGTCCTGGAACTGACCGTCGAAGCGGAAGGTGCCGGCCTCACGCGGCAGGGTGAAGGTGGTGGCGCCGCCCGTGGTGGACAGTCCCTGGAAGGATGCCAGGGGCTCGGTGAAGCCCATGTTGCGGTGCGGGCTCTGCTGGAGCTGGAGGTTCAGGGTGGAGGGGTCGCTGCGCTTGGTCGAGGCCGACCAGGTGCCGCGAGGCTCGAAGGTGGAAGAGGCCGCGACAGCGGAGGTGGCCATCAACAACAGGGCCAGGAGGGACAGGCGTGACGACATGAGACGCATGGTGGGCTCCTTCGGGTAGACCCCTCCCGTGCGGCGCGCGTCCGGTGGGACGTGCGCCGAGCGGGGTGGGGCAATCGAGACG
>NZ_JAAIYB010000255.1 GCF_010894475.1 Myxococcus vastator | reverse complement strand
GTTCCTCGAGCGCGCGACGCTGGTGCCGGTGGGGTCGGAGGTCATGGAGGGCACCGCGCACCGGGGGAGCCGGGCGCCGCCGTTGCTCGTGATTCCGCCTCGGCCGGACGAGGGGGGCGGGATGGACCACGTCATCGCGGCGGAGCTCGTCTGGGCGGTGGCGAACGCGGGCTTTCCGACGCTGCGCTTCAACCACCGGGGTGTGGGGGCCAGCCAGGGCCAGCGGGGCCGGGACCTGGAGCTGCTGGCGGACGCGGAGGCCGCCATGCGGATGCTCCTGGAGAACGCGGGGACTCAGGCGCTGGCGGTGGCGTCGCTCCACGGGGGCGCTCAGGTGGCCCTGGCGCTTCAGGCGAAGTACCCCGCCGTGGGCGGCCTGTGCCTGGTGGCCCCGGCCCTGGTGGCGCCGGAGGTCCTGTCCCGGGTGACGTGCCCGCTCCTGGTGGTACAGGGCGAGGAGGACACCCGGTTGCCCCGGGCCGCCGTCTCCGCCGCTGTCGCTCGGACGGGGGGCGACTTAGAGGTCATCGACGATGCCGGTCCCACCTTCCAGCGGAACCTTCCTCAGGTCGGCCGGGCCGTCGCGGCATGGCTGCGGCGGCTCTCCGGTGGATGACCGGTGTAGCGCAAACCATCGTACTTCTTCACGTTTCTCCTCCTTGCCGCCCTTGCACGCAGGGAGAGGGGACATCCAGACTGTCGGTGCAGACCCAATCGTCGCGACGTTCGTTCGTAGGGGTCTTCCAGACGCGTGGTTCGTTTCTCAAGGAGTGGCCTGATGCGGAAGGTGCGATGGACCCTGGGTGGCGCGGCGCTGGCCCTGACGCTGACGGCCGCCTGTGCGCCCGCTTCTCGTGAGCAGGACACGCCTCCCCCGGCGAATCTGAGTGCGCTCGACGCCCGGGACGTGGTGGCGAGCGCCATCGTCGTGGACTTCAAGGACGGCACGACGAAGGCGGAGTTCGACGCCTGGGAGACCGACTGGGGCGTCGACCTGGAGCTCAACTCCGTGGAGAGCGCCGACGAGGCTCTCACGGTGGCGGTCGGCGTGGACGACGTGGACGGGGTGCTCGAGCGCATCCGCCAGCACCCGGCCGTGGAGGCCGCCGAGCCGCTGATGGAGGTCCGTGCCAGCTTCACGCCGAACGACCCGCACTTCACGCAGCAGTGGAACCTGCGGATGATCGACATGCCCAAGGCCTGGGAGCGCAACCGGGGCAAGGGCGTGGTGGTGGCGGTGCTGGACACCGGCATCGCGTACGAGGACCACGGCGACTTCAAGCAGGCGCCGGACCTCAAGGGCGTGAAGTTCGTGAAGGGCTTCGACTTCGTCAACGACGACGAACACGCCAACGACGACCACGGACACGGCACGCACGTGGCGGGCACCATCGCCCAGGCCACCAACAATGGCGAAGGCGTGGCGGGCGTGGCCTTCGACGCGACGCTGATGCCCGTCAAGGTGCTCAACCACTTCGGTGGCGGGAACACGGCGGACATCGCGGACGCCATCCGCTTCGCGGCGGACAAGGGCGCGAACGTCATCAACCTGTCCCTGGGCGGCGGGGGATACTCGCAGGTGATGGCCAGCGCGGTGGAGTACGCGCGCAAGAAGGGCGTCACCGTGGTGGCCGCGGCCGGCAACGGCGGGCGTGCGACGGTGGAGTTCCCCGCGGCCTACCCGGGCGCGGTGGCGGTGTCGGCCGTCGGGCCGGACGGCGTGCTGGCCCCGTACTCCTCCTACGGCAAGGAGCTGGACATCGCCGCGCCGGGTGGCGACAAGCGCCGGGGCGACCAGGGGGGCATCCTCCAGAACACGCTGGACCCGCGCGACGTCTCGCGCTTCGTCTACGCGTCCTACCAGGGCACCAGCATGGCCACGCCGCACGTCGCGGCGGTGTCGGCGATGCTGTACGCGGCCGGCGCCAAGGGCCCGGACGAGGTGGAGCAGGCCCTCTACGCGGGCGCGAAGAAGTCGGCGGACCAGGCGTGGAGCGAGCAGTACGGCCACGGCCTGCTCAACGCGGAGGCGTCGCTCGCGTCGCTGCGCGGTGGGGGCTCGGCGCAGTGGCCGCCGCTGTACTGGGCGCTGGCGCTGCTGGCGTTCGTGCTGCTGACGCTGCGCGGCCGGGCGCGGCCGGGCTACCTCAACGTGTTGGTGCGGCCCGCCTTCCTCATCCCCCTGTTGCTGTCCACGGTGGGTGCCTTCTTCCTGCGTGGCTGGTTCGGGGGCGCTGAGGGGGCCGCGGGGGACGTGGTGCAGGTGGCGTCGCTGCCCCTCCCGGACTGGGAGCGCATCATCTTCGGCCGGGGCCGGACGGTGAACCCGCTGTTCTACAGCGCGCTCATCCCGCTGCTCCTGTCGCTGCCGGCCATCAAGTGGCGGGGGCTGCGGTCGGCCATGGGGGGCCTGGCGCTCGGCTTCGCGGGCTTCCTGGCCTACACGGCCTGGGCTGGGGCGCCGGCGCTGGCGTGGCTTCCCTTCGCGTTCCTCGCCAAGCCCTGGCTGGGCTTCAACACCCTCATCTGCCTCACCGTCGCCCGCGCGATGCTCCAGAAGGAGGACGCGTGAAGCTCACCGGCCGCGTCGTCTTCCGTGACATCGAAACGGGCGTCTGGGTGCTGGAGGGCGACGACGGCACCACGTACCAGCTCGCTGGCGGAGACCGGAAGATCAAGAAGGACGGTCAGCGCATCGAAGCCGAAGGCAGCGTGGACGGGGACACGCTCACCAGCGCCATGGTGGGCCCCATCTTCCACGTCAGCACGTACCGCTTCGTCTGAAGCGGCGCGCCGCGGGTCAGGGCTTCAGCCCTGGCCCGGTCTGGACGCGGTGCGCGCGAATCTGCCGCTGCCGCTCCTCGTAGTAGGCCTCCATGGGAAGCTCCCCTCGGCGCGCCGAGGCGCGCAG
The DNA here is from genome assembly GCF_010894475.1 of Myxococcus vastator. Taxonomy (GTDB): domain Bacteria; phylum Myxococcota; class Myxococcia; order Myxococcales; family Myxococcaceae; genus Myxococcus; species Myxococcus vastator. The sequence continues at coordinate 9,056 of NZ_JAAIYB010000255.1, read as the reverse complement.
CGCGCTCAACGCCTTGCGCTCCGCATGCAGCGCGGGGGCGCCGGGAGACTCCAGCGTCGGCAGCGGGTGCTGCGCGTCGTAGAAGTTGAGGGAGAGGCCTCGCGAGTCCACGGCCACCAGCAGGCCCAGTGACACCGTGGCCCCCACCACCCAGGGAAGCATCAGCCGCGCCAGCGAAGGCGTGGGGCCGGGCTCCCGGGCCTCCTCGTCGCTGGCGCGCGTGCCGGGGCCCCAGACGCCGGGCCGCCGCCGCGCGTAGGACAGCAGGACGCTCATGCCCGCCCAGCCCGCCGCCGCGAGCACGAGCACCAGGCGGGGGTCCGTCGCTTCAGACGTCGCTTCGGAGGCCTCCGCGCCCAGGGCCTTGGCGGACAGGAACAGCACCGAGGACACCAGGTTGTTGGCCGCGTGGGCGCCAATGGCGGGCCACAGCGAGCCGGTGCGCAGGTAGAGCCACCCGAAGAGCAGGCCCAGCTCCGTGCGAGCCAGGAAGCCCACCGGGTCCAGGTGGAAGGCGCTGAACACCACGGCGGAGATGACCAGGGGCGCGGTGGTGGGCGCGGGCGCCGGTGGTGTGAGGCCCCGCTGGAAGATGCCGCGGAAGAAGAACTCCTCGCAGACGGGCGCGGCCACCGACACCCCCAGGAGGATGATGGCCAGCTCCAGCGGCGTCTGGTCCGCGAACAGCTTCGAGCTGTCGAACATCCGCGTCAGCCACTCCGGCGCCACCGACTGGGCCAGGAACTGGATGGGGACCACCACCGCGAAGAAGTTCGCCACGCCCAGGAGGAAGCCGAAGAGGGTGGCCGCTCGCGGTGCTGGCAGCAGCCCCGTGTAGAGGACGGGGCGCCAGCCCGCGTTGCGCAGCATCACCCAGCCCAGGCCCAGGAACACGACCAGCTCGGTGAACCAGATGCCGAAGGCCGGGTTGGCGAGCTGGACGGTGCCGCCCACGAGGATGAACGCGCCGAGTGCGAGCGCGGCGCTCACCACCGCCAGCCACCTGGGGCTCGTGCTGAAGCGGGTGCCAGAGGGCGGCCCCGGTGGAGGGGCCGCAACGTCGCTGGGGGTGGCGTCTTCCAACGGGCTTTCTCCTATTTCTGTACTGGTCGAACCTTGACGTCCTTCATCCTGGCTCGAGCAGCGCGGCGGCGTTCCAGGTGGAAGCCCGCACCGAGGCGCAGGCGTACCAGATTCGCGCGTGGCGTGGCAGCACGCCGGAGAGTCCGGTGCTGTTGCCGCGGCGACGAATCCCTCCAGTACCTGGGATGCGACGGCGTCCCTGCGCCCGCGCAACATGAACGTGCATCCTGACGACGACAGCGTGCTGTTCGCCGAGAGTGCCGCGGTGGGCCTGCGAGCTGCTCAGCCGCGCTTCAGGTACCCACGGATGTCGTCAACGAGCTGGGTGCGGGCCTGCTGCTCGGTGGCGGCGGGGCCCAGCGTCAGCTTCTTGTCGGCCTCGATGAGCAGCTTCTGATCCACGAGGAACGCCACCGCGTTCTCCAGCGTCACCTTGGCCAGGGACTCGGAGGCGGTGATGCGGCCGGCGTGGTACTCCGCGCGGCCCGTCTCCAGGGCCATCTTCACGAAGGACTTCCGGTCCTCGACGGTGCCGTTGGCCACGTCCTGGAGCGTCATGGCCGCCAGCAGGTAGGCCTCCAGGTAGTCGCGCAGCATGTCGGCCAGGAACTCCAGGTCCGGACGCGCGTGGGCCTCGGGGGCCACGCGGAGCGTCTCGTTCTCCTCGAGCACCAGGCCCATGCGCTCCAGCCGCTCCACCGTCTCCGCGAAGATGGAGTCGAACGTGGTGCCCACCCGGTAGATGAACTCCACCTTGAAGAGGCGGGACAGGAACAGCGCGCGCTCCTTCACGGTGTCGAAGGGCGCGGGACTTCCGCTGGCCAGCATGGCGTTGGCCACGAGGCTCCGGGAGGCCACCAGGTTCATCAGCGTGTTCTTGTAGAAGGACAGCTCCGGGCGGCGTGCGTCCTCCACCTGGTAGATGACCTCGCCACGCGCCTCCTGGGTGCGCACCATCTCGTCGGAGATGAACGTGCGCATGGCGTCCTGGATGGGCCCCATCGTCTCCGGGTTGCTGGGGGCGTTGCGCATCTCCACCGACTGCGGCGAGCCCTCCTCCACGGCGATGCGGCGCAGGATGTTGATGCGGTCCGCCATCTCCCGCTGCGTCAGGCCGCGGCGGCGGTGCGAGAGCAGGGCGGTGCTGACCAGCGCGTGCGGCGTCACCGTGGACACCTTGCTGATGCCGTACATCACCCGGTTGCCCAGCGCGCGGACGAGCCCCTTCTTCTGCTCGTCCGACACCGGCTCGTCCGGGTTGATGCCACGCGCCTGCATGAACGCGCGCAGGGAGATGGGCTCGTCGAACCCCAGGTGGATGCGGCCGTAGCGCGCCGCCAGCACCTTGGGCGTGCTCAACAGCGCCTTGAGGTCCTCGGGCTTCTTCTCGCCGCCCGCGAGCTCCTTCGAGTAGCTGCCGGACTCGACGACCTTCTCGTAGTCGATGGCCACCGGCACGAAGATGAGGTCATCGCGCGCGCCCTCCAGCACGGACTCCACCTGCCAGGTGAACATGCCCAGCTTGGGCAGCAGCAGCTTGCCCGTGCGCGAACGGCCGCCTTCCGGGAAGAACTCCTGGTGGATGCCGTCGTGCACCAGCTTGCGCACGTAGGCCTTGAAGGACGCGGCGTAGACCTTGTCGCCCTTGAAGGAGCGCCGGAGGAAGAACGCGCCGCAGCGGCGGAAGAAGGTGCCCAGGGGCCAGAAGGAGAGGTTGGCGCCGGCGGCCACCAGGGGCACCGCGTAGCCCCGGTTCCACAGCACCCAGCTCATCACCAGGTAGTCGACGTGGCTCTTGTGGCTGGGGCACAGGACGATGGGCGCGTGGCTCGCGGCCTTGAGCGCGCGGTGGAGGCCGGCCTCGTCCACGTGCATGCCGTCGTAGATACGGTTGAACACCCACTCCAGCACGGGGGAGGTGAAGGCCAGCGCGGTGGGGCTGGGCTTGGCGGCAATGGCCTCCAGGTTGCGGCGCGCCTCGCGCAGGACGCTCTCCGGCTTGCGCCCGGATTCCGCCGCGCACTCCTCCACCACCTTGCGCAGGGCCCTGTCGCGCAGCGTCTCGTCGATGACGCGCGAGGCGGGCTTCACCGGCGGACCGAACACGGCCCGCGTTTCGCGCGCGAGGTGGACGTGGAGGCTGCTGCGCACCTTGCGGGCCAGCACCTCATCCGAGTCGCGAGGGTTCTCCGCGACGAAGCGTTGCAGGTCGATGGGCTCGCCCACGCGGAACTGCGCGCGCTTGTAGTTGCGGAAGAAGGCCAGCATCGAGTGCAGGAAGCCCGGTGCCTCCGGGCTGCCGAAGACCACGTCCACCCAGTTGGGCTTCAGGCGCGCGGGGCGCTTCTCCCAGACGAACAACTCCGGCACCAGGTACACCGGCGTGCCGGACTGGCGGGCCATGGCCACCAGGGCGGGGAAGGGGTCCTCGCGCGTCTCCTTCCCGGACGGCCGGAGCAGGGCGGTGCGGCGCAGGAAGACCAGGCCGCTGCCCCCCGTCTGCCGGGCGTGCTCGAAGCGCTGCGTGAAGTCACCGCCCTGCTTCGCCTGGCGCCACGGTTTGGTGAACCATGGCCGCAGGTTCACCACGGCGCGCACGGGCGGCAGCGCCCGGCGCACCATGGCCCACGTCAGGTAGAGGAAGTTCACCCAGGCGGTGGTGCGCATGACGTGCACCACGAAGCCCTTCGCGTGCAGGTTCCGGAGCTCTGTTTCCGCTTCCGGCGGGAAGTGCACGCTCTCCAGGTAGCGCGTTCCCAGCGCCCGGCCCATGGGGCCGAACTCGTCCTTCAGCGAGGACGCTCCCTGATTCGCAGTCGGTGACAGCGCGGTCTCCAAGAATGCTCCCGGCTACATGTTGTCGGGCGTGGGAATGCCCAGCAGCGTCAGCCCCGCGGCCAGCGTAACCCGGGCGGCGTCGATGAGGGCGAGTCGCGCAGCACGCAGCGCGTCATTGCCCTCGACGTTGATGCGCTTGTCGCGCTCCTGGTTGCCCAGCGTGTAGTAGCGGCTGAGCGCCGAGGCCACGTCGAGCAGCAGCCGCGCCACGAGGCTGGGCTCGTACTGCTCCGCCGCGTCGCGCACCACCTCGGGCAGGCGCATGAGTTCGCGCAGCAGGGCCTGCTCCTCGGGGAGCGTCAGCAGGGCCGCGTCGTAGCTGGTCGGCGCGCCGCCGCCCTTGCGCAGCACGTTGACGGCGCGCGCGTGGGCGTACTGGAGATAGGGGCCGGTGTGGCCCTCGAAGCTGAGCACCTCGTCCCAGTCGAAGGTGTAGTCGCTGGCGCGCTTGTGCTTGAGGTCTCCAAAGGCGATGGCGCCCAGGGCGATCTGCTCGGAGAGGGCGTCCGCGTCGTCCGTCTGGATGCGGCCGGCCTCCACGTTCTCCCGCACCTTGACGGAGACGCGCTCGCGCGCCTCGTCCAGCACGTCGTTGAGCTGGACCACCTGGCCCTTGCGCGTGCTCATGCCGTGGATGCGGCCGAACGCGACGTGGACGGCGCGGTCCGCCCAGGGCAGGTCCATTTCCTTCAGCGTGCGGAACACCTGCCGGAAGTGGAGCGCCTGGTCCTGCGCGACGACGTAGAGCGACTTGTCGAACTGGAAGCGCTCGTACCTGTCCTGCGCGGCGGCCAGGTCACGCGTGGCGTACAGCGTGCTGCCGTCGTTCTTCTTCAGCAGGATGGGCGGCTCGTTCTCCGCGTAGGGCAGGTCGACGATGAGCGCGCCCTGCGACTCCTTCACGCCGGGCTTCTTCGCAATCTGGTCGATGACCGCGTCCATCTTCCCCTGGTAGCGGCTCTCTCCCTCGATGTGCTCGAACGTGATGCCCATCCGCGCGTAGATCTTCTTGAAGCCCTTGATGCTGGTGTCCCGGAACTGGTTCCAGAGCTTGAGGGCCTCGGCGTCACCGGCCTCCATGCGGCGGAAGAAGGCGCGAGCCTTCTCGTCGAACTCGGGCTCGGCCTCGGCGCGCTTGTTGGCCTTGACGTAGACCTCCACCAGGTGGCCCATGTCGTCGATGCGGGCCGGGTCGCCGTACTCCTGGAAGCCCACGGCCACCAGGCCGAACTGCTTGCCCCAGTCGCCCAGGTAGTTGATGCCCTCCACCCGCCAGCCCAGCGCCCGGTAGATGTTGGCGATGCAGTGGCCGAGGAACGTCGTGCGGATGTGGTGGAAGCCAATGGGCTTGGCGATGTTCGGCGACGAGTAGTCGATGGCCACCGTCTTGCCGCGGCCCGCGTCCTCGTCACCGCCGTAGCGAATGCCCGCGCCGCGCGCGGCGTCGATGACCTCCGCCGTGAAGGGCAGGGCGGTGAAGCGCGCGTTGACGTACGGACCCACGGCCTTGATTTCCAGCCCGGGGACGCTGAGCGACTGCGCCAGCCCGGCGGCGATGGCGGGCGGGGCCTTCTTCTGGGCCTTGGCGAGAGGAAAGGTGGCGAAGCTGAGGTCGCCGTGCGCCGGCTCGGCGGGCTTGACCTGGGCTTCGATGTCGGCGGCCGGCACGCCCAGGGCAGTGGCAAGAGCCTGGGCGAAGGCGGCGCGATAGCGGGAGTAGACGGATGTGCTCATGGGACCGCGGGGATACTAGACAAACCGAGGTGGCTTCCGGCCACCTCTTGTTCGCGCCCAAGGCGAATCCCCCACTCAAGGCACGGCGGGGGCTCGCCGACTGGGCCGGACCACCGCGGAGACGGTGTCCAGCAGCTTGGGCAGGTTGAGAGGCTTTTCGAAGAAGCCGTCGATGCGCTCCAGCCCCTGGCCCGAGGTGAGCGACGCCACCTCGGTGGCTCCAGAGATGATGTACACGACGATGTCCGCCAGCGACTCGTTGCCGCGGATGTAGCGGAGCACCGACTGCCCGTCCTCCTCGCTCAGCCGCAGGTCGAGCAGGACCATGGCCGGCCGGATGTGGGAGAGAATGGACCGTGCCTCGGAGGCGCCCGAGGTGGCCATCACCCGGTAGCCTTCCTGCTCCAGCACCTGCTGAAGCACCTCGCGGCAGTCGGCGTCGTCCTCCACCAGCAGGATACCGCCCGACTTGGGCGCGGCCTGGGCCATCTCCGGCGCGCTGACGGCGCCGGCGAACATGGGGAGCACCATCTGGAAAGTGCTGCCTTCACCCAGGACGCTGGCGCTCTCCATGCGTCCGCCGTGGAGGGCGACAATCTTCCCCACCAGGGGCAGCCCGAGCCCCGCACCGGGCGGCCGGGGCATGCCCGGGGTGGCGCGGTAGAAGGCGTCGAAGACGTGCTCCAGGGCCTCGCTGGACATGCCGGGGCCGCTGTCCTTCACGGTCAACATCGCCAGGCCGTCCTCGGCGGAGACGCGCACCTCGACGGAGTCGTCCGCCTCGCTGTGGTGGATGCCGTTCTCCACGAGGTTGTGGATGGCCTCGGCGATGCGCTCGCGGTCGCCGCGGACGAACACCTCGGGGCAGGGGGGAATCAACACGCGCACCTTGCAGTGCTCCGCGAGCGCCCCCAGCGAGCGCACTACTTCCTCCGCCACGGCCTTGAGTCCGAAGGGACGTTGATTGAGCTGCATCTTCCCGGACTGGAGCCGGGACATGAGCAGCAAGTCATTCACCATGCGCAGCATCCGGTCCGAGTTCCGGTCGCAGATCTGCACCGCGCGGCGCTGGGCATCCGTGAGGGGCCCCAGCTTCTCGCGGCCCATCATCGCCAGGTAGGACTTGATGGTGGTGAGCGGGTTCTTCAAGTCATGCGAGACGTTGCCCAGCAGCTCCTCGCGGTTCTGCTCCAGGCTCTTGAGGCCGGCGATGGCTGTCTGCAGGTCCTTGTTGCGGCGGGCACTGTCGTCACGCAGGCGCGCCACCTCGTAGGCGGCGGTGAGCTGCGCGGCCAGTGACTGCAACAGGATGTCGGACGGCTCGCGCCGGGAGCCCAGCACCACCAGCACGCCACCGACGCCCTGCGGGCCCTCGAGCGGTACCGCGATGATGTCCCCATCCCGCAGCAGCGCCTTCTGGGAGAAGGCCCGGCCCACCACGCCCTCACCGGGGACGGCGGCGGTGACGCGGTCGTCGTAGCGGCCGCGCACGTGCTCGACGTGGAGCTGCTCCCGGGAAGGGAAGTAGCGCGCCACGTAGCAGACCTTCGGCTTGAGGAGCGTGTGGAGGGTCTGCAGGTGGGAGCGGAGCGCTTCGGTGGGCCCCGCGTTGTCTGTCAGGTGCCGCGACATCTCCAGCAGGGCGCGGTGAGCCACATCCGCATCCACCGAGGGGAGCGGCTTCGCGGGCCGCTTCGGAGTCTTCTTGGCCGCCTTCGCAACCGGACGCAGTGGTACGACTTCCGCCAGCGTCCCCTTCTTCTTTGAGCGCACGGGTGAATCCTTGCTCAAGTTCCGCGCGCATGTGAACGGCCTCTGTCCTCCGAGGCCTTCCGGAGGACAGTGTCCATGTCGGCTGGCCGACAGCCGGGGCTCAGGCCCTGCGCTGGATGCGCTGGTCGTTGCCCAGGGCGTAGGGCTCCACCAGCAGCGGCGCCACCTTCTCCTGGTAGCCCTCCACGGAGAAGCCGCCTTCCGCCAGCGCGCTGAGCACGGACGTCTGCACCCGGCGAGCCGTCTCGTCGGCGGTGAGCAGCTTCAGCATGGGCTCGCGCGCCGGCTCGTACTTGAAGGCGCCCAGCGTCTTGAGGGCGGCGATCTTCACGTCGTCCGACATGTCCTCCAGGAAGGGCACCACCACGGGGGGGATGCGAGGGTCCTGGCTGCCGGCCACGTGGTGCAGCAGCACCACCCGCTTCTCCGGGTTGCGCGTGTAGTGGGCGGACAGGTGCTGGAGCGCGTTCACGCAGGCGGTGATGGTCTCCTCCTCGGAGGTCAGCTCACCGAGCAGCCGCAGGGCCCATGAGGCGGCCTGCTCGCTGGTGCGCAGGAACTCCAGGATGGGCGGCACGGCGACGTCCTTGCCGAAGCTCTTCACCAGCTCGAACGTGTGCTCCTTCTCATCCGCGTCCGTGGTGAGCGGGTCCACGGTGATGGTGAAGCGGCTGAGCAGCACGGACACGGCCTCGGGGACCTTCATCTCCCCCAGTTGCTGGAGGGCCTTCTGCCGGGTCGCGGGGTCTCCGTACTTCTGGGTGACCTTGGGCTTGAGCTTGAGGGCTTTCTCGGGGCCCGAGCCGCCCGTGAAGATGTCAAAGAGGCCCATGTGCGCGTGTGCTCCGTAGGGTTCGGCGGCGTGAGAAGGTGGGGCGCCGTCCGTCTATGACGGTGCGGCGCCCAGGACAAGAGGCAAGAGCCTAGAGCGTCAGCTCGCGGCGGACATCGCCCTGGTAGGCCCGGGCGAGCGCCTCGGCGGCGGCCCGGGCCTCGGCCGTGGTCTGCTCGGGGACCTTCACCTGGAGGTGGAGGTACAGGTCGCCCTGGGCTCCGCCCTTGAGCGAGGGGACGCCGCGCCCCTTCAGCCGCATGCGGCGGCCGGATTGGGAATGGGGGAGCACCTTCACGGTGACTTCCCCCTGGAACGTGGGGACACGCACGTCTGCGCCCAGCAGGGCCTCGGAGACCGTCACGGGCAGGTCGAGGTGCAGGTCGTCGCCCTCGCGACGCATGAGGGGATGCTCGGCCACCTCGGTCTCGATGTAGAGGTCACCCGGGGGGCCGCCTCGTGTCCCCGCCGCGCCCTGGCCGGAGAGCCGCACCTTCGAGCCGGTGTGCACGCCCGCGGGAATCTTCACCGTCAGCCGGGCCTGCTCCTCCTTCATCCCAGAGCCCCCGCACTGGGGGCAGGGCGGCGCGGCCTTGCCCGTGCCGTGGCAGTGGGGGCACGCCCCCGCGCCACCGAACAGGCTCCCGGACCGGCGGGACCGGCCCGTCCCGTTGCAAACGGTGCAGGTGGACACCGGCCCGGACGTGCCCCGGCCGCTGCACGTGGCGCAGCGGCCCGGACGGCTGAAGGCCAGGGGGCGCTCGGTACCGGAGACGGCCTCGGCCAGGGTGAGCTG
>NZ_JAAIYB010000254.1 GCF_010894475.1 Myxococcus vastator | reverse complement strand
GAGCAGGGAGGGGGCCATGGGGATGTCCTCCGGTGAGACGGCGCGCCTGGGCTGGCCGGCCCAGGCGCGCTGGAGGCCCTCAGCGTGTCACGCCCGAGCGGCCCGCGGTGCCTGAATCGCCTCCAGGCACCGAGGTCGCTCGTTCAGGCGACAGAGGGTTTAGCGGTGCTCCCACTTCTGGTTCGGGTTGCCGGTGCACTCGTAGATGATGAGCCGGGCGCCGCTGGCCGTGTTGTGGTTCACGATGTCCACGCACTTGTTGGCGTGCACGCTGACCAGGTCGCCCGCGCCGCTCAGCACGAACTGCTGCGCCGGGTTGCCGCTGCAGTTGGCCAACTGGATGGCCGCGCCGTTGGCCGTGGAGGCCCAGGCCACGTCCATGCACTTGCCGCCCGCCTGCACGGTGCCGTTGACGAACGTCCACCGCTGCGCGTTCGTGCCATTGCAGTCCCACATCTGGAGCTGCACGCCGTCGGAGAAGTTGGAGTTGGGCACGTCGATGCACTTGCCGTTGAGGCGCGACACGAAGGCCCGTCCACTGCCGCCGCCACCGCCCGTCGTGCGGAGCGTCAGGCCGTAGGCGCCCAGGATGGGGTTGACGGGCTGGTAGAACGTCTGCGGGTTGCTATCGGAGCACGTGCCCGCCACGCCGGACGTCACGCCCTGGGCCTGGTTGCCGGAGATGACGGAGCCGCCGGAGTCACCGCCGGCCGCGCAGGCGTTCGTCCTGTGGAGGCCGTACACGGGCCCGACGGAGTAGTTGACGGTGATGTTCTTCGCCTGGAGCACGCCGCACCGCCAGCCGGTGGTGTAGCCGGAGCGGCAGATGGAGGCATTCACCGGCGCCTCCTGGGAGCCCGCCACGGTGACGTTGCCGCCGCTGTAGTTGTTGACCCACGGCTGCGGCGTCCACGAGCCATTGGTGGCCACCCAGCCGTAGTCGGCGCCGGGCCAGACGGAGCCACGGATGGTGCCCAGGGCCACGCCGTTGTGCCCCGTGGTGGGCGTGCCCGCGCCGCCGCAGTGACCGGCGGTGACGAAGCCCCCGTTGACGGGGAAGCCCACCGAACAGCGGTAGTTGCTGAAGTAGTACGGGTCACCGCCGCGCAAGTCGTAGGCGGGCTCGGGGGCGTGGCTGGAGGCCACCACGCGGAGGCTGCCGTCCTTCAGGCCCGAGCTCCTCGCGATGAAGGCGTCCGCGCGCAGCTTCGTCTGGCTGGAGGCGTCCACGTAGACGACGACGCTGTTCGTCGGCAGGTCGACGTGCCAGGAGTGGATGGCGGGCGAGAGCGCCTGGACGTTCTGGTCCAGCTCCGCCTTCACCTGCTCCAGCCGCGCCAGGCTGCGCGCCACGCGCACGGTCCGCACCCCGGCGACCCGGGCCTTGGCGAGGCGGGACTCGTCGGTGACGCCGACGATGAGCTGGCCGCCCTCCGAGTCGAGCCAGGCGCCACCGAAGGCGTCGCCCAACTGGTCACGCATCGTCTGCTCCAGCCCGGGCGCCTTCGCCTCGAAGGACAGGCGCTGGTGCACCTGCTGCTCGGTGAGGCCGAGGTCTCGGCGCATCGCGGAGACGATCTCCGGCGACACCTCGTTGGAGGCCTCGGCGGCCATCGGCAGGCCCGTCAGGGTGGCAAGGCCGGCGAACATCACCGCGGTGGAAAGCCAATCAGACATTCGATTCATGGAAGTAGATGGGGTGTTCCCGCGGCAGAGCGAACGCCAGGGCAGGGGACAGCGCCTGCGCGTGGGAGTGAGAGGGATTCCCTGGCGTGATGTGGAGTCCGCATGAGCATGCGGCATGCCAGCGCGCGTGCAAAGACTTCCAGGGCGAAGGAGGTGATGGCGTATGCCCCTCTCGCAATTTTCTGACGGACAGGTGGTGACAGCCGTCCTCAGCTGGTGACAGGTGTTTCCACCCGTCCGTCCGTCAGTCGGAAGCGGTGGCTGGCCTCAGTTGCAGCAGTACCGGTGGGTGGGGCACACGCTGCCGTCGCTGCAGACGAAGACGCAGTAGCTCTGGTTGTAGTCACAAATCATGTCCTGGCGGTTGCGGCAGGCCGAGTCATCTTCGACGCTACAAGGGATGATGAGCTCCTGGCTCGCCTCGCCGAGCGCGGCCTCCGCTTCCGGCGCTTGCACGCCGCCACAGCCCCACAGCCCACACGACAGCACCACCGCGAGTCCCGCGCTCCGCATCCAGGTCGGCATCGTTGTCTCCAGCGTTCGGTCCCGTCCATCGGGACGTGAGCGCAGTCTAGTTCAGGAAGCTCCGACGGCACCGGTGACTCACGCATCCGTTTGATAATGGATGTGTCATCGCCTGGGAATTTGGCAGCCACACCGGAAGGGCTTTCCAGGAGGCTTTGGGAGTCTTGTGGGAGGACCGCGCGCCATGGAGACCGGAGTCGCTGTCACCCCCACGTCATAGGCTGTCGGGTCATGCATGACCGGGCAGGCGGTTCCGCGCAGGGCCAGCCAACGCAACGCGTCTTCATTAGTGCACTGAGACAGTCTATTTCCAGGCTGAGACGCCTGATTGCGCGCGGAAAAAAGCGAGGGCAGCGCGCTGTTTCGGCGTCTTGTGCTTGTGATAGGCGGCGTGGGTTGATACCTTGAAGTTCCGAAATGCTGTTTATGCCGGGATGGCCGATTTATGATGAGTCTGTCATCCGAGGAGAGAGCAGCGTGCGACAGATTGAGGTCATCCGGCAGCTCGACCATCGGTTCCAGCATCAGGTGCCGTTTGGAGATTCGTCGAAAATCGTGTTGCGTGTCATCGAACGCTACAAGTTCGTCCTGGAGGTGTTGTCGCGCCAGGACGCGCGGCTGCGGGCGCTGACGGAGCGTGTCGAGGCGCTGGACACCGCGTCCGTGAATGTCTTGTTCGGTGACCTGCTCGTGCGCGCCGCGCTGGAGACGGCCATCAGCAAGCTGGAGACGACGGGGCCGGTGGGGGCGGTGCGTGACACCTTCCCGGGGCTGCTCGGCGAGGCCCTGGATTCGCTGGAGGAGGGCCGCGGCGTGTCCGTCGCGCGCAAGGCGATGGGGCGTGACTTCGCGGTGGGGCCTTCGGGCCGCACGTGGGTCTGGGACCTCCCGGAGACACCGTCGCGGGTCGGGGACCTGCTGCGCGACAGCATCCGCACCGGGTTCATGCCCGGGGCCCGGAGCAGCGTCGAAATCATCCGCCCGACGCCGCGCATGGTGGAAGGCCTGGAGCGGGCCTGTGAGCTGCTACGGCGGCTGGTGCCGGAGATGGCGCAGAGCGTCTTCCTGCACCTGCACTGCATCGCCGTGGCGAACATCCGGGGCCCACGCGGCCGGATGCTCACCGGCTCCGGGGGTGACGGCACGCCGTGCATGATTTTCATCGACCCGGACGAGCTGGAGAACCCGTGGGACACGGCGGGCCACATCCTGCATGAGGCCATTCACCTCAAGCTCTCCGACCTGATTCGCACGGGCGCCATCGTGACGGATGACGACCCGGTGGAGCTGCCCTGGGGACGGCGGACGGCCCTGTCCAACAGCGTCTTCGCCTACCACGCGTACGCGCACATGCAGGTGTTCCGCGAGGCGGTGAAGCACCTGGGGCCAGACTGCTACGCGGAGTTCGGCGCGCCCCGTGACTACGACGCTCCGGCCCACGCGATGTCGGTGGTGAAGAACGACGACAAGCCCTACTCCCGGGCCGAGGAGCGGCTGGCGTACCTGCACTCGCAGCTCTCCGGCCCGCTGTCGCCCCGGGTGACGCCCTACGGGCGCGAGCTCGTCGCGTGGCTCTGGGACACGGTTCGCCCCCTGGTGGACGGCGTCACTGGTGACGACGTCGCTCCGCGCGCCGCGGCCGCCACGCCAGCGCCGCCCCGCTCCAGCCGGGCGCCGTCGTCGGTGCGCTACCGGCAGGGGCGGAACCTCTCGCTGCGCCGCTCCCCGGCCTCGGAGGTCCTGTTCGCGCTGGACCCGGCGTCGCGGAAGATTCTCACCCTGAACCTGTCGGCCTGGCTCGCCTTCGAGCTGTGCGACGGCAAGACGGAGGAGGAGGTGCTCTCCTCGTACACCTCGTCGCTGGGGCTGGGGGCCGAGCGCGCCTGGGCGCTACTGGCGCCCACGCTCAGGGGCCTGGAGTCGAGCGGGATGATTGAGCAGGTCGCCGAGGGAGGTGCGCCGTGACGAACGTCCTGAGCGTCGTCCAGGCGGCGGACCGGGCGTTGTCGAGCCACCCCGCGTTCGGGGACTCGCCGCGAATCCTGGCGAAGGTGCTGACCCGCTATCGCTTCGGTGTGGAGCTCTTCGCGGAGCGGCTGCCCTCCCTGTCGCGCGCGGTGGCCGCGGTGGAGGCGCTCAGTGACGCCGAGGCGCGCCGCGTCTTCTTCGACCCGCTCGTGCGCCTGACGCTGGAGCAGGCCTTCTCCGACCTGGAGGCAGGGCGGCTGACGTCGCCCCACCCGGTGGAGGAGATGCTGCCGGGGGCGCTGGAGGCGCTGCCGCTGGGCCTGTGCGAGTCGCGCATGCCGTCGCGCTGGCAGGTGGGCTCGGCGGTTCCCAAGTGGCTGTGGGATGTGGCCCAGCCCACGGATGCGTACTCGCGGGCGCTGCATGCGGCGTTCGACGGTGTCTTCGGCGCGAAGTCCAAGAGCGGCGGGACGCTCCTGAGTCCGCAGGCCAAGGCGCAGCGGACGCTCAATGACTCCATCGAGCTGCTCTCCCTGCTGCTGCCGCACTCGGGCGCGAGCGCCCTGACGCACGTCGAGGCCATCGCGCTGCTCAGCGCGAAGCTCGAAGGCGGCACCGTCCTGTCCGCCGCGGGCGGCGACCTGACGCCTTCCACCATCTTCCTGGCGTTGGAGGAGCTCGGGAACCCCTGGGACATCGCCGGGTGTCTGCTGCACGAGGGGCTTCACATGAAGCTCTTCGACGCGACCCGCTCGGTGGCGCTCATCGCGAAGCCGGAGGAGACGGTCCAGGTCCCCTGGCGTGACATCCGGTGGACGAGCGTGCGCGCGGTGTTCTCCTATCACGTGTACGTCCACCTGGCGCTCTTCAAGGCGGCCGCGCTCACGGCGGACCGCGCCCTGACGGAGCGCTTCGGAGACCCGTCGTCGTACGTCTCGCGTCCGCACGCGACGTCGGTGGTGAACAACGACGGCGCTTCACCCTACGGCCGCTCGGTGGACCGGGCCCGCTTCCTGGGAGAGATGTTGCTGACGGAGTGGGCGCATCTGCTCACGCCACAAGGACGCGACTTCGTCCGGTGGCAGCGCGAGTCCCTGGCGCCCGTGGACCGCGCGCTCTTCCTCCAGGACGCCAGACCCCAAGCCCCTGAGCTGGCGCGGGCCGCGTACCGCAAGGTGGACGGGCTGCGGGTCCGCCCGTCGAAGCAGGGCGAGTGCTTGATGGTGTTCTCACCGGCCGCGCCGCGCATTCACTGGCTCGACCTGAATGCGTGGCTGATTTTCGAGCTCAGTGACGGCAGGACGTACTCCGACATGGAGCGGGCCTACCTCGAGGTTGTCGGCGCGAGAGTGGCCCCGGACGAAGCGCGCCGGCAGTTGCGTTCGGGGCTCGAATCACTAGTACGCAGTACCCTCATAGAGCCAACACGGCAGCAAGGAGACGTGGCATGAACAACGGATCGCAGTGGCTGGAGACCGTGAAGAACCTGGTGGCCGAGAAGGACCTGCTCCAGGAGCCGAGCGTGACGTGTGGGTCCAGCGCGGAGCGCCAGTGGTGGCCGCCCTACATCGTCAACGACACGTCCAAGAAGGAGGACTGACCTTCCGTAGGGTCAGTCTGAAGTCCTGAGGGTCTGCCCGCCGTGTCCGCGCTCCCATCGAGCCGGATGCGGCGGGCGCTGTGCCGTATCCCCATGCCGCCAAGGACAGCGAGCGAATGGACACCTATGACATCGTGGTGGCGGGCAACGGCGCGCTGGGCCTGGCGACCGCGCGCGCCTTGACGCAGGTGGACCCCCGGCTGCGCATCGCCGTGGTCGGTCCTGTCAGCCGTCCCGCGGGCGCCTCTCCCGCCGCTGGGGCGATGCTGGGTTGCTACGGCGAGGTGACGGCGCCCTTGCTGCGCACCGCGCCGGGCCGCGCGAAGCATGCCAAGGGCGTGCTCGCCGCGCGCCTCTGGCCTTCGTGGCTGGAGCAGCTCAATGGCGAGCTGCCCGAGGACGCGCACGTCCACGTCCGCCCTGGCACCATCGTCTTCAGCAACGCCAAGTCCGGGACGATTGAGGACGAGAACTTCATCGCCATCCAGCAGGCGGTGAAGGACGAGGACGCGCCCCACGAGCTGCTGGACCCCAACCAGGTGCCGGGCCTGAACCCCGCGGAGGACTGCCGGCCCAAGCAGGCGCTGTTCCTGCCCCGCGAGGGCTCGGTGGACGCGAGCCGCCTGCTGCGGGCGCTCACCCTGTCCCTGGAGCAGTCGCCGCGGGTGTCCGTCGTGGATGGCGCCGTCAAGGCGCTGGACATCCAGGGGGGCCGCGTGACGGGCGTGCGGCTGGAGGATGGCCGCGCGCTGAGCGCCGCGCAGGTGGTGCTCGCCATGGGCGTGGGGACGCAGGCGGTGCTCGACGAGCTGCCGGAGTTGGCGCGGCGCATCCCCCGCATCTTCAGCGGCGGCGGGACGTCACTGCTGCTCCAGGTGCCCCGGACGTCGCTCCAGCACGTGGTGCGCACGCCGAACCGGGCCTTCGCCTGTGGCCTTCATGGCATGCCCCGCGGGGAGGGCCAGCTCTACTTCGGCGCGACGAACATCCTGATGGCGCGGCCGATGCTGCGCACCACGCCGGCCGACATGTACTTCCTGCTGGAGTGCGTCCTGGAGCAGATTGACCAGGACCTCTGCGGCGCGCAGCTCGTCGCCTGGCAGGCGGGGAACCGGCCCGTCACCGTGGACACGTGTCCGCTCATCGGACCGACGTCCGTGGAGGGACTGTGGCTGCTCACGGGCACGTACCGCGACGGGCTGTTCCTCTCCCCGCTGCTGGGGCAGCACATGGCGCGGCGGATGTGCGGACAGAGCGGCCTGGTGGCCGAGGACTTCCCGCCGGAGCGCAAGCCCATCTCCCTCTACACGCTGAAGGAGGCGCGCGCGGAGGCGCTCAAGCACTACCTGGCCATGGGGTGGGAGCATGGCATCCGGCTGCCCAAGGTGGGCTGGCACCGCGCCTTCCCGCGCTTCTACCAGCAGATGCTGGACTCGCTCTACGACGCGCTGGGGGAGGAGGAGTTCGTCATGCCGCCGGAGCTCCTGGCCATCGTCGACAGCAACCGCGCGGCCATGGTGCCCTTCTTCCGCAACTACTACGCGGAGGTCCGCAAGGCCTGGGCGTGAGGCGGGCCCAGGCCCGGGGCGCTCAGCGGCTCTCCGCCACCGCCCGGTTCTGCCGGGCCGTCACGGCCTCGAGCACCGTCGCCGGAGGGACGACGCCCTCGCGCCCGAGCAGCACCGCGGTGGACTCGCCCTCCGCCACCACCTTCCCGCGCGAGAGGAACTGGTGGGTGGCGTAGAAGTACTTCTCGTCCCAGCGGGTAATCGACATGGACACCGTGTACTTCTGGAACGGACGAAGCGGCTTTTTATAGTCCATGGTGTGGCGCACGATGATGGGCGCCCACTTCTGCTTGAGCATGAGCGCCAGCAGGCCCGTGCGGATGAACAGGTCGACCCGGCTCAAGTCACAGACGGTGAGGAACCGTCCGTTGTTCATGTGCAGGTTCAGGTCCAGGTCATTGGGCAGGACGCGCTGCTCCAGCGTGCTCGTCAGCGCGTCCACGCGCATCTCCGGCTTCCAGAGCGAGGAGAGCATGACCCACAACATCCTGAGATAGAGATTCATGTGCTTCGGACGGCTCCTGCAGGAAGAACGAGATGAGCCGGGCCGGCGGGTAGTACCCCAGCCCGGAGGGACGCTGATACATGAAACCCAGGTGCCCGCCATGCGGCGTCAGCTCCAGCCGCACGTGCTCCCGCAGCGCGCGCGCGTCGGGGAGCGTGTCCCGGGCGACGAGCGGGTCGTCCTCGGCGTTGAGGATGAGGAAGGGCACCTCGATGCCCGACAGGAACTGCTGGCTGCTGCACCGCGCGTAGTAGTCTGGCGCGTCCTTGAAGCCGTGGAGGGGCGCGGTGAAGACCTCGTCGAAGGCCTGGATGCTGCGCATCCCGTTCAGCGTCCCGACGCGTGAGGCGAACTCCGGTAGGTGGGCCTTGAGCCGCGCGACGCGCTTGTACGAGTTCAACACGCGGAGCTGGTAGAGCTGGTTGATGCCCTCGCAGGCCCGCCGGGCCGTGCTGGCCAGGGAGAACGTCAGGGACACGGCCGCCGCGGCGGACAGGTGGCTGGCGTGGCCCGTCTCCGCCAGGTAGCGAATCAACATGCTGCCGCCCAGGGAGAAGCCCACGCCATGGAGCGGCGTGTGGGGCTCCTGCTCACGGATGAAGCCCACCAGCCAGGCCAGGTGGTCGGTGAAGCCCGCGTGATAGAAGGGGGCCCGCCGGTTGGGCACGGCGCCGCCCCGGTGGCACAACACCGCCGCGCGCAGGCCGCGCAGGGACAGCTCCGACAGCAGGCTGCGGACGTAGGTGGCGTCCTGCGTGCCCTGCATGCCGGGCAGCAGGATGAACAAGGGCCCTGGCCGCGTCCGGTTCAGCCAGTACACGTCCACGAAGTCACCGTCCGCCAGCTCGTGGCGGAGGTGCTCGGTGAGCACGTCGTGACGGCGCCGGTCCAGGTGCGGGACGACGGTCTGCACGTGGGAGAAGCGCAGCCACCAGGGGACGTGGAAGGCGTTCGCGGGCTCAGCCATGGACGGTCCGCGCGGGGGCCTCTTCGGGCAGCGGCATGCCCACCTCGACCATGACGGACAGGTCCTTCTCCGTCAGCGCGCGGGTGCGCCGCCGCACGATGTCCGCCCCCAGCACCAGGTTGAAGTTGGACACGCCGCCATAGCGGTGGTGCAGGAAGTGGTTGCGGTAGACGGCGCGCATGTAGCGGGTCCGCAGCAGCCACGCCAGCCACCGGGGCGCGGTGCGCTGTCCTTCCTCGAAGGGCAGGTGCAGGTACGGGTGGACGAAGTGGCTCATGAACGGCGGCAGCAGCAGCGTCACGCAGCCGGCCAGGAAGGCGATGGGCTTGAGCGTGAAGTAGAACACCGGGAAGAAGATGACCAGCGGGGCCACGAAGACGAAGACGCCCTCGCCGTGCAGCCGGGTGGCGAAGGCGCCGTTGATGATGGTCCGGCCGTGCTTGCCCCGCTGGAGCAGCTCCTCGGTGAGCTTCTGCTTCTCCTCGGCGCTCCGGAACTGCGTCACGTGGCTGCTCCGGAAGGTCCTCACGTGGTGGATGGTGTGGTGGGAGAAGTGCGTGTTGATCATCGGCCGGAACAGCCGCGGCGCGCGGTTCCAGAAGCGCACCGCCTTCGGGCGCGCGTCGGACACGTACTCGTGCATGAAGGACTCGACGTATGAGGAGATGACGTACCCCAGCGCGAGTCCGAGGAGGACATGGACGTAATCAGGCATGTTCAGCGTTCCTCGCCGGAGAAGGTCAGCAGTCGGCCCAGCTGACCTGGCGGCTCGATGGAGGGCGGGGAAGCCAGGGGTGTCCTGGCGTGGCCCGCGTGGACAGAGGGGAAGCCCGTCATCCTGCCGGTGGCCTCGTCGTACACCTTGAGGCGGAAGGCACGCACCGAGTCGCGCAGGCCCAGCTTCACGCCCTCGTCGGCCAGGCCGTGCTGCTCCATGTAGCCGCGCAGCAGGTAGTTGGGGAGCTGGGGCTTCAGGTGATGGACGTGGTGCAGGTTGATGGCGCCGACGAGCCACTCGAAGGCGCGCGGCAGCTTCAGGTGACTGCTGCCCTGGAGCGCCGAGCCCTTCAGCGACCACCTCGCGCGGGGAACCCAGTAGGGCCGCTCCACCTGGTGCTGCACGAAGAAGAGCCAGATGCCCAGGCCCGCGGCCACCTGGGTGATGATGAGGTGCACCCCCAGCCACCGGGGCCAGTCCCCCAGCGCGAGGAACGCGAGGTGGACGGCCACCAGCGCCAGGTTCGTCACCAGGATGGAGCGGCGCTCGGGCCCGCGCTCCTTGGGGACGATGCCCGGCATGCGGAAGCGCAGCAGGAACTGGAAGATGGGCCCCACGCCCAGGAGGATGGCGGGGTGCCGGTACAGCCGGTAGCGCAGGCGCTGGGCGGGCTTGAGCGCCAGGTACTCCTGGGTCGTCATCGTCACGATGTCGCCCACGCCGCGCCGGTCCAGGTCGCCGCTGGTGCCATGGTGGACCAGGTGCATGGCCCGCCAGTACGCGTGCGGCGCCAGCGTCAGCATGCCCAGCACCACGCCCACCCGGTCATTCGTCACCGGACGCTGGAACAGCGAGCGGTGGGCGCAGTCGTGCTGGAGGATGAAGACCCGGACCAGCACGACGCCCGCGAGCACCGCCAGCGCCACGCCGCCCGCCAGGGATTGGGCGAGGACGACATAGCTGGCCCCCGCGAGCAGGACATAGGCGCCCACGCATCCCACGAGCTGGACCCCGCTCCGCCAGGGGCTGGGCCGCCAGTCCTGGCTGGCGGAGACGGACGTTGTGTCTGAAGTGGAATCAGGTGGCATGACTGTCACGAGGCAGCGCCCCTCCCCCAGGTGCGACTCTTTCGGAGATTTCGGACATAACGTGCGTTGATTCTGGAATCAAGAATCTCCGGGAGCATGTCCACTTGACGTCAAGAGCCGCCTTGAGGAGGGGCGTCACGTCAGGTCTCCGGCGGGGGACCTGGTGGGTGACACGGTTTCGCGTGGCATGCGCGGAGTACGGGCAAACATAGAATGCGAGCGACATGCACACGTCATTGCGCCAAGGGACTGTGTCTCCTCCTCTCTTCGTGGGGCGTGCGCACGAGCTCCGGCGTCTGGGGGAGATGCTGCGGCGGGTGCGGACGTGTGTCGTCTATGGCCTGCCGGGGGCAGGGAAGTCCGCGCTGGCCGCCGCGGTGGCGGCGCGGCACCCGGGGACGGTGGTCCACCGGCGCCTGCGTCCAGGTGACTCGCTGGGCACGGTGGTGGACGACCTGCGGCGGCTGCTGCGGGATGCCCCCGTGCAGCAGGCGCTGTCGGATGAAGCCCGCCTCGATGACCTGGCACGGCAGGCCGACGCGAGCGAGGCGCTGTGCGTCGTCGATGACCTCCAGGTGCTGCGGCCCGAGGAGCGCGCCGCGCTGCTGGAGGAGCTCGGCGGACGGCTGGCGCGGGGGGCGTTGCTGGCCACGTCGCGCGAAGCCGTTCCCCGGCGCGCCACCAGCCCGGACCGCTTCGAGCTGCGGCTGGATGGCCTGACAGAGGCGGCGGCGCGCACGCTCTGGCGTCAGCTCGACGCGCTGTATGGCGCGCATGAGGGGTTCGAGTACGCCTGGCGCCGCTCCCGGGGGCTGCCGTTCCACCTGCGGCGGGCCCACGCGGGCGACGTGGAGGGAGAGGAGCCGGTGCTCAAGGCGCTGCTTCAGTTGAGCGCGGATGAGCGGCGGCTCGCCTCCGTGCTGGCGCTGAGCGAGGCGCCCCTGTCCTCGGAGGTTCTGTCGGGCCTCTTCCCGGAAGGGCACCACGGCGAGCTGCTGCGGCGGCTGGGGGCCCGGCTGCTGGTGGAGGGGGACGCCCGCGGACGCCACGGCATGCACGACCTGGTGCGAGACGCCCTGGTGTCGTTGCTCGACACGGAGGAGGTGCGCGCGGCGCACGTGGCTCTCCTGGAGCTGCTGCCGCGCGAGGAAGTGCCCGTGGTGGTCCGGGTCCGCGCGATGAGCCGCCACCTTCAGGCCCTGGGGCGGCACGTTGAGCGCGTGGCCTTCATCGTGGCCAGCGCGGAGCTGCTGGTGCGCCATGGGGCGGCGGGGGAGCTGCTGGCGTGGCTGGATGCGCTCCCCGACGACGCGCTGACCCTGGACGCGCGGCTGGCGCGGGGACGGGCCCTGGTGCGGCTGCTGGAGG
>NZ_JAAIYB010000253.1 GCF_010894475.1 Myxococcus vastator | reverse complement strand
GTCATCGGGAGCGCCAATGCGGAGGTTGTCGTCACCTTGGAGTGAGCTGGCGTCGCATTACGCCGTGGTGGTGGTGGGCTCGGGATACGGCGGGGCCATCACCGCGAGCCGGTTGGCGCGCGCGGGCCAGCAGGTCTGTGTCCTGGAGCGAGGCCGGGAGCTCCTGCCCGGTGACTACCCGCGCACGGACGCCGAGTTCATGTCCGAGTTCCAGGTTCACTTCGACCCCGAGGCCGCCGCCGACGTGGGCAGTCCGACGGCCCTGTTCGAGCTCCACCGGGGCGGGGACGTCTCCGTCGTCACGGGCTGCGGCCTGGGTGGGACGTCGCTCATCAATGCCAACGTGGCCATGCGGCCGGACCCTCGGGTGTTCCTGGACGCGCGTTGGCCGGACGCGTTCCGCGCCGACGTGGACGGCTTGCTGGAGGACGGCTTCGCCTGGGCCGAGCACATGCTGCGGCCGTTGCCCTATCCGGAGTCCGCGCCGCCGCTGGCCACGCTGTCGGCGCTGGCGAAATCGGCGGAGAAGCTGGGCGGCACCTTTCGCCGGCCGCCCCTGGCCGTCACCTTCGAGGAGGGCGTCAACGCCGCGGGGGTGCGCCAGGGCGCTTGCACGTTGTGCGGTGACTGCATGACGGGCTGCAACTTCGGCGCGAAGAACTCCGTGCTGATGAACTACCTGCCGGACGCGCACCGCCACGGGGCGAAGCTCTTCACCGAGGTGGGTGTGCGCTACCTGGCGCGCGAGGGTGCCAGGTGGCGCGTGTACTACCGGCCGATGAACGCTGGCCGCGAGCGCTTCGATGCGCCAGACCTGTGGTTGACCGCTGACCGCGTCATCCTCGCGGCGGGGACCATGGGCACCGCGGAGCTCCTGCTTCGCTCGAAGGCGCTGGGGCTGCCCCTCTCTGGACGTCTGGGCCAGCGTTTCAGCAACAACGGGGACGTGATGGCCTTTGGCTACAACACGGACATCCCTGTCCACGGCGTGGGCCTGGGCGAGGCGCCCTCCGCGGGGCGCGAGCCCGTGGGCCCCACCATCAGTGGCATCATCGACGACCGGGCCACGCTGCGGCAGGAAGACGGGATGATCATCGAGAACGGCGCGATTCCCGCCGCGCTCGCGCGTCCCGTGACGGCGCTGCTCGCCGCGGCGTCAGCCATCGCCGGGCAGGACACGGACCGGGGCGTCATCGACCGCGTCGGGGAACTGGCGCGCATCGCGGACAGTGCCGTGCGCGGGCCGTACCACGGGGCCATGCGCAACACGCAGACGTTCCTCGTGATGTCCCATGATGACGGCGCGGGCGAGCTGCGCCTGTCGGGCGACCGGGTCCGCGTCCACTGGCCGGAGGCAGGGCGGCAGGCTGTCTTCACGCGGGTGGATGAACGCCTGCGCCGCGCCACGGAGGCGCTGGGCGGAACCTTCGTGCGCAACCCGCTCTGGAACAAGCTCACCGGCCACGAGCTGCTGTGCACCCATCCGCTGGGTGGGTGCGCCATGGGCGAGCGCGCGGAAGAAGGCGTGGTGGACCACGAGGGCCGCGTCTTCGCGGGAGCCGAGGGCACGGAGGTCCACGAGGGCCTCTACGTCAGCGACGGCTCCGTGATTCCGAGGCCGCTGGGCATCAACCCGCTGCTCACCATCTCCGCCGTGGCCGAGCGCACCGTGGCGCTGATGGCCCGGCGGCACGGCTGGAGCGTGGACTACGCGCCGGTGCCGGAGGCCCCGGGGCCTGGGCCCGCGCAGCCCCTGGCCGTGCAGTTCACCGAGACGATGTACGGCTACATCTCCGCGGGCGCCGACGAGGACTTCCTGCGAGCCGGGGACCCCGCGCGCAGGGAGACGTCACCCTTCCGCTTCATCGTCACGGTGGACTCACGGGACCTGGAGGAGACGCTCGCGCATCCGCTGCATCCCATGCAGTTGTCTGGCTGCGTGGTGGCGCCCGTGCTGTCCTCCCGTCCGATGACGGTGGAGCAGGGCGTGCTGCACCTGATGACCCACGAGGGCGCTCGTCCTGGCGGACGGCGGATGCGCTATCAGCTCCCGCTGGTCTCCGAGTCCGGCGAGCGCTTCTTCGTTGACGGCTACAAGGACGTCCACGACGACGAGGGTCCGGACCTGTGGGTGGACACCACGCGGCTCCTGGTGTCCATCTACCGTGGCGAGGACGCCTCGGGGCCCTGCATCGCCCGGGGCTACCTGCGGCTCAACGCCAAGGACTTCGCCGTGCAGCTCTCCACCCTGCGGGTGCTCCATGCCCAGGGCACGGTGCAGCGGCTGGCCGCGCTCGCCCGCTTCGGACGGTTCTTCTTCGGGGAGCTCTTCGAGACGTACGTGCGCAGCAAGGCCGCGTAGCGAGCGGGGAGGCGGAGGCACGGCCTTCGTGCCGCTGGGTCGTGCTCCTGCTGGATGGCGTGGGCACCGTGAGGCGCACACGCCATTTCATGAAGGAAGGACAGCCCATGCCCGATGACCGTGAGCAGGGAAAGGGCGCTCCGCAGGGCAGCGAGCGTCAGACCAGCCGCCGGGATACGCCCATCGAGGTCCGCAGGAGGTTGCGGCACGAGTCACGCACGAGCCAGACGTACGCGGCCTTCATCAAGCACCTGTGCGAGCGAGGCGGCATGTCGCCCGCCGTGGCCGAAAAGGCCGCGGTGTCCGTCCTCTGCGCCCTGGAGCAACGAATCCTCAGTGAGGAGGCAAGCGACCTGGAGGACCAGCTTCCTCGCAAGCTGACCCTGCTGCTGCACCGCTGTGAGAAGCACGAGGAAGAGCTGCCTCCCAAGTTCCACCGCGAGCACCTCCTGCGCCGGGTCGGAGAGGACCTGAGCCTTCAACCCGCCGCGGTGGAGCCGGTGGTGCGCGCGGTGATGGATGCCGTCCGCCACCAGATAACCGAAGGGGAGTCCGAGGACGTCATGGGCCAGCTCCCGCCGGACATCCGCGACCTCTGGACGCGCACCGTCTGAAGCCTCAAGCGAGGCCGCTGGGGGTATGGCGGATGCCGGAGGCGCTGCGCAGCGCCTCCGCCCACCAGGGCTCGGACGCGACCAGGACGTCCCTGTCTCGCAGCCGCGCCACCATGCCCTCGGGCGCCACGACGGAGAAGCGCAGGGGCTTGCCGAGCGCGGAGGTGAGCGCGGCCATGGTGCTCTCATCCTCGGCGGAGAAGCCGAGCGGACCGTCGGGGTGGCTGTGCGCCACCTCTTCGAGGACGTCACGCAGCCGCCAGATGGCCTCCCAGCGGGCGCGTGAGTCGGGCAGTTGATTCGGGCTGTCGGACGCGTCGCACCACAGCACTTCGCCGCCGTGGCCGATGAGCAGGCAGACCTCTCGGGTGGACATGGCCGTCTCCTCAGGCATGCCGGGTCACCACCAGGACATCCGCGTCAATGGCCTCGCGGATGACGGACGGCAGGCTCTCCAGCGTGACATCACCGTCCGCACCGTCCAGGCAGATGCCCGCGTCCAGGACCTGGAGCGAGTCCGCCGCGACGATGGAGACGAAGCGCTCTCCCATGAAGGCATACGTCACCTCCAGCCGCTGGCCCGCCAGCCGCCGCAGGTCCAGTGGACGCGCGCCCGCGTTCAACAGCGCCTGCTGGGCGCGCTGCATGCCATCCTCCCGCGCGTGCCCGTGGACGCCCCGCGTCTCCAGACGGGCGATGCGCCGCTGGGCTTCCGCGAGCAGCTCCGCGGACCGGGCTCGTCGCTCGGCGTCTTCCCGCTCCTGCCGTGTCCGTGCCGCCTGGGCCTCACGTTCGTCGTACAGCCGGCGCAGGCAAGCTTCCGCCGGAGCGCGGCCGCCCTCCGCCACCGCGAGGATTTGACCCCGGACCTCGGCGGGTGCGAAGCGGATGTCCACGTCGCGCGAGACACGCTCCAGCAGGGTGTAGCCAAACGCGGCCCGCAGGGGGGCACTCACGCCCCGAATGTGGGCGAGGGGTTGGTGTTGCTCCAGGGCGAGGCGTGCCGCGCCCTCGGCTTCGCTTTCAAAGTCCACGCCTTCGAAGAGCAGGGAGCCGTCAAACCAGCGGCGCGCGCTCACGGGCGCCAGGCGCGGCGGCTCCTCCTCCGGCATCAACTCAAGGGGCTCCGCCACGGCGTACTCGCGCACCAGCCGGCGTCCCCAGGCATGGCCCCGCACGCGCGGCAGCGCCTCCATGCACTCGGGCTCGGAGGGTTCACGCGGCGTGGCGTCTCGTCCCTTCACCTCGAAGCGCCACCACCCTGGGGTGACCGGGGTGGTGACACGGAGGCGTCGCGAGGCGGAGTCCACGGTGCCGCCGCCCAGATACGGCAGCACCACCGACTCCACCTTCCCGAGGAACTTCCGGTAGTCCACGACGCCTCCTCCTTCCTCAATGCATTGGCCTTACGCCACCTTCAGCAGCGGCGTGCGCATCACCCGTTCCACCCAGCCGGACTGGGCGGTTCCAGGCACTGTGGGCGCATCCAGCAGCGCCTTGAGCACCCGGGTGACCTGGTACGGGTCCTCGAACTGGTCCACGTTCACCTCGCTGAAGGGCACTCGCAGCTGCGCGGCGCAGGTTCGGACCGTCGAGCCCCGCGCATGTTCCACCGACACCAGCAGGGCCATCGCCGACACCGGGATGCGGAGGTCACGGAATGCCCGGGCGAACTGGTCGCCTGCCTCTCCGGCCTCGTCTCCCACCACGATGACCACCAGCTTCGCGTCTTCCGGCACGCGAACGCCGTCACGGTGCAGCGCGTACAGCGCGGATGCGTGCGTCGTTCCACCCGACGCCCGCAGCCCCGCCAGCATGTGTTGGACGGCGATGCGACTGGCGGCCTTCGGACGCAGCACCGTGCCCAGGGTGTCGAACGCGGCGATGTGCAGCTTGTCCATCGGGAAGCCCGCGAGGATGCGCGACAGCGCCTCCTTCGAGCTCTCGATGGCTCCCTCCATGGAGCCCGACTTGTCGATGAGGAACATCACCCGCACGTCGGTTTCCGCCGTCGCCTCCGCCACCGCCTGTCGTGCCGCGTTGTCGCTGGCCTCCTCCAGCTTGCGCCGCAGCACCTCGCTGCGGACGTTCTTCGCGATGTTCAGCGCCCGCTGGTCGGTGGCCGTGTGCACCGCCTTCTCCCAATGCGCGCGGATGGCCGGGTCCGTCAGCAGGCCCAGCTCTTCGAGCGTGGGCGTCATCAGCCGCAAGTCCCTGTCCGACAGCGAGGGCAGCAGCGCCGCCATGATGGCCGGCGTGAGGCCCACGTCCTTCGGCAGCCGGCCCACGACCTCCTTGTAGGAGAGGCGCTCCAGGTCGATCCACTCGCAGATTTCCGCCTCCGACAGGCCGTCGAAGCGCTCGCGCTTGACCAGCGTCAGCCCGTTCAGGCCCACTTCGCGGTGGCCCTGCGCGGACTGCTTCTGCTTCCAGCCGAGCACTTCGAAGAAGCCCTGCGCGCGCGGCTTGTAGCCCGCCTTGCGCGCCAGCTTCTTCAGCGTCTCCTTGTAGCCCGCCTTCACCAGCCCCTGGAGCATGGGCATGTTGGCCTCACGCGCCGCCAGCCACTTCGACGCCACGCGCTTCCAGCGGCCCAGCGGCGCCTTCCGGGACGCCGGGTCACCAAAGCCCGCCTCGCGGTTGAGTCGGGCTATCTCCGGCTGCTCCAGCAGCTCCGCCACGCGCAGCACCGCCTTGGGCGTGAGCATGCGCGTCGACTTGCGCTCGTAGTGGAGCACCATCGCCTCGCCAATCGCTCGCCAGTCGTCGTCGTGGAAGGCCACGCCGCCCTGTTCGTCGCGCACGGGCTGACCCGCGTGCTCCTGCACGAGCATGAGCGCGCACGTCGCGACCTTGAGGTCGCGCCAGTCCGTCTGGGTCAGCGCGTACGACGCGAAGTGGGCCATCAGCTCCGCGTTGAGTCGGTAGATGTCCAGGAGCTGCCGGTAGAGCTTCACCGCGGCGGGGACGAAGAGGCCCGGCTTCACCGGACGTCCCTTCTCACGCTGGAACGGCGTGGCGTGCGCCGCCGCGTACCAGGTGCCATTCACATCCAGGCCAGGCCGGTTGTGCCACAGGTGGGCGGAGCCTCCGAGCACCAGGTCCAGGAGCCGCTCGGCGGGACCGCGCTGCGACTCGGGCAGCAGCGCGTTCGGGTTCTGCGTCTGGGTCGTCATGGTGTCCCCTTGGGACGTGCCGCGGGTCAGGCGCGGGGCGGCCCCCTCGCGACGAGGCGAGCGGAGTGCACCGCGCGTGGACGCACGGGTGCCTTGCGCTTCAGCGAAGGCGGCCCGTGCGAAGTGAGGATGGGGGGAGGAGAGGGTGCGCCCGAGTGACGAGGCCGGTTTCTGGATTAAAGGTCCCAGTGCTCGACCGCTGAGCCACGGAGCCCCGAAGGGCTCCGGCGGGATTCGAACCCGCGTAGCTGTATGGCGTGTTGGACCCCGTCGGCCGGGCGCGAAATCGATTACGAGAAGACGGACACGTCGCCGTGGACCGCAATCCGGGCCACGGCCTTGCCGCCCCGGTACGTGCTCCGGGCCGGCACCGAGACGAGCTCCCAGGTTGGGAGCACCACCGCCGTCAGGGAGCGTCCGTAGACGCACCCGGTGTCGATACCCACCGCGTGCTCGGTGACGAGCGGCGCGTCGAAGACGGTGTGGCCGAAGATGACCCGCTCCGGGCCCTTCCAGTGGTGCGTCCAGAAGCTCCAGCCTTCAGGCGCCTTGGACGGCCAGTAGCTCTTGGCCGCCGGAGGCCGGATGCACTGGGCATGGAGCAGGTGGTACGGGTCCTGTTTCTCGACGGGCAGGTCCGGCAGCATTCCGGCATGCACCACGATGGCGTTGTGCTCCGGCAGCCGCAGGTAGTGAGGCAGCCGGGCCATCCAGTCGTAGTGCCCGGGTTCGAGCACCCGGCGTGTCTCGAGGTGGTCGGGGAGCAGCCGCTCGTCCGCCCGGTGGCGCTGCTGGAGGTGCTTCTCCTCGTGGTTGCCGAGGATGGCCTCGTGCCGCATGGCCAGCTCCACGCACTCGCGGCGCTTGGGGCCGCGGTCCACCAGGTCACCCGCGAAGATGATGCGGTCGCTGGAGGTCGCGCCCACCCTGTCGAGCAGCTCCACGGCTTCGTCGTAACAGCCGTGAAGGTCTCCGATGACGATGGTGCGGCGGGACATGACGCGAATCCTCAAGAAGGGAAGGGTTGAGCGCCCGAGTGAAGAAGCCAGTTGGCTGATTATCCAGATCAGTGACGGACCATCCGTCGTCACATGCCCGTGGGGCATGTGTGTGGATTCGAACCACGGCTTGTAGGGCCGCTTCGGCTGGGCGCTCGAAAGCGATGGGGGCGAAGACGCGGGCCCTCGCTGCTCCTGACAGGGGGATTTTCCGGGGCCGATTTCCGAACGGCCGCTCTATCAATTCCGTCAGGAACGCCCCGCGGCTTTCGTCCGACTTCGCGGGTGCCAATTGTCCGGTGATTCCGCCGGGTTGGCGCTCCCTGCTTGTCTCGGAGGCTGCCTGCGGATGCCAACGTGGTACCTTGCCGCGCCACATCCCCGTAACCCAACATCCCGGGGCGTCTTCCCCGGCGCAGCTCCCAGGTCCTTCCGGTGTACGAGCAGCTCACGGATGATGAATTGTTCGCGGAGGTGGCCCGCCGCCGCGCGACTGGCGAGCCCGTTGGCGGCCCGCTCGGAGCGTTGGTGCAGCGGTGGGCCCGGCCCTCGCGGTACGTCATCAGCAAGATTCAGGCGAGCTACGGCCGTGGTTCCCCAGCGGACGCGGACGAGCTCTTCCAGGACGCGGTCGGGAAGTTCATCGACCGGGGTCTGGACCAGTTCCGCGGCGTGTCGGAGCAGATGCCCGGCCGGAGCGCGTCTCCCAAGACGTTCTTCCTGCGCATCGTCAAGCACGTGGCCATCGACTTCTACCGGAAGCACCGCGAGGAGCTCGCGGCGCCTCCGTCGGACCCCGATGACGCCATGGAAGAGCCACCCTCCGAGGTGGCTCGCGCCGTCGAGCTCGGGAAGCGGCGTGAAGAGCGCGCCGAAGCCCAGGAGCTGTATTGGGCGGCCTTTGCCCGCCTCCAGCAGGAGCACCCGAAGGAAGCCTCGGCTTGGGACCTGTACCACCACGAAGACGTCGAGGATCACGAAGAATGTGCCCGGCGCCTGAACATCACCGTGGTGAACAGCTACAAGCGCGTCAGCCGGGCCCAGGCCTACCTCAAGCTCTACCTGCTGGACCTTCATCGCGAGTCGCATGGGGAGGAAGCGTGAGCCGCCTCCTTCCCCGCCACACCCGGGGTACCCAGGAGGAATGAACCCATGATTGTTGGAGATACGCTGTCCCGCTATTCCGCCCGCCGCGCGCAGCTCCTGTCGGGCACGGCTTCTCCCGGTGAAGTGCTCGAGGCGGCGGGTGACCTGCTGCGCCGGCGCTCCCGGTTGGAGACCGAAGGTGTGGACGCCGCCCTGCGGGGCCTGGGTCGACCTCAGGTGGAAGCCTGGTTGAAGTCGCAGAAACCGCAGTCGCTGCAGCCGGTGCTGCTGAGGGCCGCGGAAGAAGCCGTCGAGGTGGCGCTCGACGGCGGTGAAGAGGCGGACATGTGGCGGACCTCCGCGCTGGAGGGACTTTCCGCCCGGGACCGGGCCGCCTCCGCCGCACATGCCCTGGCCGTCTGGGAGGGCTTTCACGGCGCTCTCGACGGCGAGTCCGCGCAGCTTCGAGACCGCTTTCTCGCCGCGCTCCAGGGCCTGGACTCAGCACTCCGTCCCCGAGCGCGTTGGTTCATCCCACTCAATCCGCAGCGCCGGCAGGAGCGCGACCTCCTCGAACTCGCCGAGCAGGACGCCGCGTGGTGGTTCTCCGCGCGCGCCGGCTGCGACGACCTGGTCGCCACCTGGACGGCCAATCCCCAGACGCTGACGGCCCACCTTCAGGAATGCGACGCGTGCCGCGCGGACATGGCGGATGCCGCCCCTGTGGACATGCCCCCCCGCCGGCACCTCACCGCGGACGACCTCTGGCGCCTCGACATGGGGCTGCTGTCCGAGGACGAGCGGACCCGGCTGGATGCGCACACGGCGCGCTGTGGTGAGTGTGCCCAGGCCGTGTTGGCGCTGGACGAAGGCGAGGCGGCCATCGAGGAGGCGCTGGACCTGGACGAGGACGGGACGGTGGCCCGCTCCGCGCGCACCTCCCGCGCGCCTGTCTCCCACCGCGCTCACGCCGCCCGCCTGCCGGAGCAGCGCGAGGTGCTGGATGAGCGCCGCGACTTTCGCGTGGTGCTGGTGCGTGAGCGTCAGCGCGTGCGCCTGCTGGTGCAGCCCCTGTCTGGACGGACGGTGACGGCGGCGGTGTTCCTGAGTCCCGGCCGTCCCTCGCTCAAGCCGGCCCATGGGCCGGAGGGCATTGCCTTTGACTTGACGTCCGCGTCATCCACCGGCGCGCGCTCTGCTCACCTGTCCGTGCATGCGGGGAGCGAAACCCTGGAGCGCGACTTCGCCTTCTGACGGGAGGTCCTTTGTCCCACGCCGGGGCCCATGCGCATGGGCCCTCCGCGCTCAGGGCGACATGGGAACCGCGGTCCGCTCCGTGTCGAGCGCCTGACGGCTGCGCACGGGGGGCTGCGGAATGGGAAGGCTCCCCGCCGGCAACGTGGGGCTGAAGCCATTCGCCAGAAGGGCCATCACGAGCTGCGCGCTGGGCGGACGGGTGCCCAGCGCCGCGCCGCAGACGTCCAGTTGGTCCACTACCCGGGGGCCTTCGGTGCGCTGGTAGCGGTTGCACGTGGTGTCCACCTGCGGGTCCAGGTGCCTCGCCAGCTCGCGCGTGTGGCGGCCCCAGCGCATGGTGAGCCTCTCTGGCGTGAGCTGGATGTTGACGGGCTCCTCACCCCACGTCCCCTCGACGAGGGTGCGCCGTCCACCGGCCTTCAGCTTCAGGTCGAGCGCGCGCTGCCCCAGGGTGCCCGTCACCGCGATGCCGTGCTCGTAGACCTCTTCGCCGAGGATGCTCACCCAGACGCCGTCCTTGCGCCGGGTGTACGGCTTGTCCGCGGCGACGCGGCCATGGTTGAACCAGACGTCGCCCACGCGGCCCAGGGGCAGTGGGTCGTTCTTCGCCACCGGCGCGGGCGTGTCGTCCTCCAGGCCCGAGGGACTGGCCGCGGCCACCACCGGCCGCGAGCCCAGCAGGTCCGTCACTGGCACGGACGCGTCGACGACCTCGAAGCGAACGCCGTCCAGCCAGGCCTGGCCCGTGCCGCTGATGATGAGGCCGGCCATGATGGTGGTGGCTTCCTTCGGGACGTCCAGCACCACGTCGTAGCGCTTGCAGCCCGCGGTGCCCACCAGCGCGCGCGACTGCATGTTGTCGAAGGCCAGGGGCTGCTTCGGGTCAGGCCCTTCCACGCGCATCCACAGGCCCGCCCAGCCCTCCACGTCCTTGATGCGCAGCGCGCCGGAGAAGCGCAGCCGCTTGCCCCGGAAGTCGTGCGCGCCGAAGGCCTGCATGAAGGTGCCGTAGCCATTCTCGTCCGGGGACAGCGAGCGGAGGGAGGCGCTGCGGTTGCCTTCGCACGTGGCGCGGCTGTCCACGCCGGCCTCGTAGCGCTTGGGGGCGCTCTCCGTCACATACCAGCCGACTGGCAGCTTCTGGGCGCCTTCCGACGGCTGCGCACCCGCCTCGGTGGAGGCCAGCGCGAGCAGCAGGGCGGCGAGTTTCTTCCGGAAGTCCATGACGGGAATCCTCACAGCGATACGGGGCGGCGCGCGCTCAGCGCACCCTCGGGGAGGCCGGTGCGGGCCTCGTAGCGCGGGACTTCACCCGTGCCCCAGGGATATTGGACGAGCAGCCCACGCTCCTCGGCCGCCTGGGTGCACGACGCCTGCGTGGCCAGGTCCGGGCACGCCACGACGATGGCCTGCGGCTCGGCGACCTCCGTCTCCAAGCCCACCGAGGGCGGCTCGACGTGAAGGGCCAATGTGCTGGGAGGTGCGGGCGGTTGCCGTCCGCCGGGCAGCACGACGAAGGCCCATGCCGCCGCCGCGGCCAGTGCGGCACCGGCCAGGCCCGTCGTGAGACGTCGAGTGTCCCAGCGGGCCGGGCGGATGACGTGGACGGCGGGCGCATGGGTGCTGGCGACTTCGTGGAGCTGCTCCGACAGCAGGGCTTCTTCCTGGAGCAGGCGAGCGCACGGCGCACATTCCAGCGTGTGCGCCTCGAGGCTCGCGGCCTTCTCCGGTGCCAGCGCCCCCAGGATGTATTGCTCCGCGGAGTCGCGGGTGAGGTGGGGCTTAAGCATGGGTTTCCTCCTCGAGCGCGGTGCGCAGCTTCTTGCGGACCTCGCACAGGATTTGCCGCACGCGCTGGACCGACAGGCCAACGCGCGAGGCGACTTCAGCATGGGGGAGTTCCTGGCCGTCACAGGCCAGGAGGAAGACGTTTCGTGCGCTGGGGGACACCTGCGCCAGCGCGGCATGGGCGCGGGAGAGCTGCTCCTCGGACAGCAGGCGCCGCTCCGCGGACACCGAAGGGTCCACCGGGTGGTGACGCTCCGGCAGCTCATCCACCGCCCCGGCAATGGACTCGCGACGGGTCCGTCGTGCGTCGTCCGCGGCCAGGAAGGCCGCCTGGGTGAGGGCGAGGTTGGGCAGGCGCAGCTCCGTCAGCAGCCCGCGCTGCTGTTGCTGGATGAGCCGTGCCCAGGTCTCCTGGGCCAGCTCTTGCGCCCGGTCCACCCGGACGCCACGTGCGAGCAGCGATACCACGACCCGCCGGTGATGGCGTGCAACCAGCGCGTCCCAGGCCGCCCGATCCCCCGCCAGGGCGCGCCGCGCGAGGAGGGCTTCGTCCCCCCTGGGCGCCGTCGCCTCGGCCGGCTCGTCGGCTTCCTGTGACAATCGCAGCGTCGTCATCCGCAGGCCCTGCACGGCTGCACTCATGCCGTCTTCCCGTCGCTCAGAGGCGTCCGGGGAGCACGCCTGCTCCCCAGTGCCCCCAGAACGTGTGTCCGGCGCGGACATATCGACGAGGGCTGGGAAGATGTGCGGCGGGGTGGGCAAGGGTCAGTTGACGGC
>NZ_JAAIYB010000252.1 GCF_010894475.1 Myxococcus vastator | reverse complement strand
CCATCGTCCCGCCCGTCGCCCCTGCAGCGGCGGTCACGCCACCGCCAGCGCCCGCTGCGTCAACGGGCCCGGGCCTGGACATCCAGCAGCTCGCGGACCTGGAGTCGCGCTGCGCGAAGCTGGACCAGCTCGACTACTTCGAAGTGCTCATGCTGGAGCGGACCGCCACGCCCGCGGACATCAAGCGCGCCTTCTACCGGGAGAGCCGCACCTACCATCCGGACCGCTTCTTCCAGGTGGACTCCAAGGAGCTGAAGGAGCGCATCAACGAGCTCTACAAGCGCGTCACCGAGGCCTACTACGTCCTGCGCGACGACACGAAGCGCAAGAAGTACGTCGTCGACGTGGCGGGCCCCGAGCGCGCCCAGAAGCTGCGCTTCACCGAGGCCTCCGAAGCGGAGACCAAGGCCGCCGCCAAGAAGGAGCAGGAAGAGCAGATCGGCACCCACCCCAAGGGACGCCAGTTCTTCCAGCAGGCGCAGAAGGACGCGGACGCCGGCAACTGGTCCGCCGCCGAGCGAAACTTGAAGATGGCGCTCACCTATGAGCCCGCCAACGCCCGCTACAAGGAGCGGCTGGCAGAGGTCCAGAAGCAGTCCCAGGACGAGTCCCGCGACAAGGGCGGCTCGTTCAAGATTCGCTGACGGCGGCGGCGCCCATGGTCATCGACCTCATCATCCTCGGACTGGTGCTGTTCTTCGCCATGATTGGCGCCATCACCGGGGCGTCGCGCCAGGTCGCCAACGTGGTGGGGCTGGCGGTGGGCTACTTCGCCTCGCGCCGCCTGGGCCCCCTGACGGCCCCACACCTGGCGGAGGCCCTGGGCAGCCCGCTCTTCCTGGGCGCCATCGTGGGCACGGTGCTCGTGTTCATCTGCACGTGGCTCGCGGTGCGCTACGCCCTGGGCGCGCTGCTGCTGCGCATCCTCTCCACCGGCCAGCACAATGAAAATCGGGGCCTGGACCGCTTCCTCGGCTTCGCGCTGGGCGGCGCGAAGATGGGCATCATCGCCTGGGTGGTGCTCAGCGCCATCGCCTTCTTCGAACAGCACGTCGTCATCGCGGGCCGCCGCGTGGGCCTGTCCCCGAAGGAGTCGCTCTCCATCGAGGTCGCCCGCCGCTACAACCTCTTCGAGATGACGCAGTTCGCCCCGGTGAAGAACCTGGTGGAGGTCGCCAAGGCCGCCAGCGATCCAAAGCGCGCGGGCCAGCTCCAGGACGACCCGGCCTACAAGGCCCTGCGCAAGGACGCCCGCTTCCAGCGCCTGCTGAAAGATCCGAAGCTGAAGCAGGCCCTGGCGCGTGGAGACACCGCCGCGCTGCTGCGCCACGACGGTGTGCTCCAGCTCATCCAGGACCCGGACGTGGCGGCCCGGCTGGGCGCCGCGGCCCGCGCGTCCGAGCGCGAGCCCTGACTCACACGTTCAGCTGCGTCGAATCCAGCCCGCGCAGCCGCTCCCGCACGAAGCCCGCGTCCACCGTCACCTGGCGCCGCCGCCGCTCGGGCGCCTCGAACATGACGTCCGCCATGACGTGCTCCAGGATGGACCGCAGGCCTCGAGCCCCCAGCCCACGCTCCACGGAATAGCGCACCACCTCGCGCAGGCCCGGGCCAGCGAAGTCCACCTCCAGGTCATCCATGGAGAGCAGCTCGCGGAACTCGCGCACGATGGAGTCCGGCGGCTCGGTGAGCACGCGAATCAGGTCCTCCTCGCCCAGCCGTTCCAGCTGCACCACCACCGGCAGGCGTCCAAGGAATTCCGCCAGCATGCCGAAGTCCGTCAACTGACGGGTGCTGATGCGCTTCTGGCTGCGCTTCGCCGCGTCCGCCGCGCCAAAGCCCAGGGCGCGGCTCCCTTCATCCCCCTCATCGTGCAAGTCGCTGAACGTCCCCGCGCAGATGAAGAGGATGTCGCGCGTGTCCACCTGCACGAAGTCGCTCTTGTTCCAGGCCTGGGTGACGTTGAGGGGCACGTACACCTCGCGCCCCTCCAGCAGCTTCAGCAGGGACTGCTGGACACCCTCGCCGCCGATGTCGCGGCTGCCCGCGCCGTTGCGGGCCCCCTGGGAGCGGCGGGCAATCTTGTCCACTTCGTCGATGAAGATGATGCCCCGCTGGGTGTCCTCCACGGAGTGGTTCGCCTTGAAGAGGAGGTCGGAGATCATCACCTCCACGTCCTTCCCGTAGTAGCCGGCCTCCGTGTACTCGGTGGCGTCCACGGTGGTGAACGGCACGTGGAGGATGTCCGCCAGGTTGCGGGCGATGTGCGTCTTGCCACTCCCGGTGGGGCCAATCAGCAAGATGTTGGATTTCTTGATGAGCGACGTCCGGCGCAGCCTTCGCGCCAGCAGCCGCTTGAGGTGATTGTGGGCCGCAATGGCCACGGCGCGCTTGGCGCCAGCCTGGCCGATGACGAAGCGATCCAGCCGCTCGTAGATTTCCCGCGGGGTCAGCACCGCTTCTTCCCTGCGTGCGGACGACTCCATGTACCCTCCCCTTGTTTCCACGCGTCCCTCAGGACTCACGGGAAAAGGGTAGGAATTGAATGGAGGGTCGGCCCGTGGGAGGAGACACACCGGGCGGCCGTCCCGCCTGCCCGCCTGCCCTCCGCACAGGCGGCTGTTGTATACCGAGGGGCTTTCCGATAGTTCCCGCGCGATTCCCGTGGCCGTATCCGTTGTTCATGGGAGTCCACCCCGTCCTACCCAGGGAGCCTTGAGACGCCGATGCCCGTAAACGCCCCTCCCCACCGCTGGACCCTCGCCGACGCGCACGAGCTGTACGGAATCCGGAACTGGGGCAACCCCTACTTCGGGATCAACGAGAAGGGCCATGTCATCGTCCACCCGGACGGTCCCCAGGCCCCGAACATGGACCTGAAGGAGCTGGTCGACGAAGTGCGCCGCCGGGGCATTGGCCTGCCGCTGCTCATCCGCTTCACGGACGTGCTGCGCCACCGCGTGGTCCACCTGAACGAGGCCTTCCGCAAGGCCATGACCGAGCACGGGTTCAAGGGCGGCTACCGCGGCGTGTACCCCATCAAGGTGAACCAGCACCGCTACGTGGTGGAGACCCTCATCGAGGCGGGCAAGGGCTACAACTACGGCCTGGAGGCCGGCAGCAAGCCGGAGCTGCTCGCGGTGATGGCGCTCTTGGAGAACGAGAACGCGCTCGTCATCTGCAACGGCTACAAGGACGAGGAGTACATCGAGACGGCGCTCTTCTACTCGCGCCTGGGCCGCAACGTCATCCTGGTGGTCGAGAAGCCCAGCGAGCTGCCGCTCATCGCGGAGGTCGCCCGGCGCACGGGCATCGCGCCTCGGCTGGGCATCCGCGTGAAGCTGTCCACGCGCGGCGCCGGCAAGTGGGAGGCCAGCGGCGGCGACCGCTCCAAGTTCGGGCTGACCTCCTCAGAGCTGATGAACTGCATCAGCTTCATGAAGGACGCCGGCCTGCTCAACGCCTTCGAGCTGCTGCACTTCCACCTGGGCAGCCAGATCTCCAACATCCGCAACGTGAAGAACGCGCTGCGCGAGGTGGGCTGCTTCTACGTGGAGGTGGCCCGTCAGGGCGCGCCGCTGAAGTACCTGGACGTGGGCGGCGGCCTGGGCGTGGACTACGACGGCTCCCAGACGAACTTTGCCTCCTCCATGAACTACACCACGGAGGAGTACGCCAACGACGTGGTGTTCGGCGTCATGGAGGCCTGTGACAGGGCCGGCGTGCCGCACCCCACGCTGGTGTCGGAGTCCGGCCGCGCCGTGGTGGCGCACCACGCGGTGCTGGTGGTGGACGTGCTGGGCACCAGCGAGTTCAACCCGGCGCCAGTCCCGGAGAAGGTGGACGACAAGGCGCCCTCCGTGGTGCGTAACCTCTGGTCCACCTACCGCGAGGTCACCAACAAGAACCTGCTGGAGGCGTGGCACGACGCGCAGGACGCCAAGGAGGAGAGCCTCACCCTCTTCTCGCTGGGCCACCTGTCGCTGGAGCAGCGCGTGGCGGCGGAGAACATCTACTGGGCCACCTGCCACAAGATCATGCGCATCGCGCGGGAGCAGGGAGAGATTCCCGAGGAGCTGGACTCCCTGGAGAAGGCGCTCAACGACACGTACTTCTGCAACTTCTCCGTGTTCCAGTCGCTGCCGGACTCGTGGGCCATCGACCAGCTCTTCCCGATGATGCCCATCCACCGCCTGTCGGAGAAGCCGACGCGCCGCGCGACGCTGGCGGACATCACCTGCGACTCGGACGGGAAGATTGAGCACTTCATCGACAAGCGCGAGGTGAAGGACGCCCTCGAGCTGCACGCGCTCAACGATGACGACTACTACCTGGGCATCTTCATGGTGGGCGCCTACCAGGAGATTCTGGGCGACCTCCACAACCTGTTCGGCGACACCCACGCCGTGCAGGTGTCGCTGGGGCCCAACGGGGGCTACCTCATCGACAACGTGGTGGCCGGCGACACGGTGACGGAGGTGCTCAACTACGTCAGCTACACCAAGGACGACCTGGTGGCGCGGCTGCGCAAGTTCACCGAGGCCGCGCTGCGCCAGGGCCGCATCACCCTGGACGAGTCGCGCAACCTGCTGCGCATGTACGAGGATGGCCTGTCCGGCTACACGTACCTGGAGCGCGAGGTGGACGCGAGCTTCGGCAGCAGCGCCAGCCAGCTGCGCCTGGTGCCCACGCCGGACGCCCGGCCCACGCCGCCGGCTCCCGGCGCGTCGGGGACGTCGGGCACCTGAGCCCCGCGCCCGGATGAAGTCCCAGCCCCCTGTCGCTCACCGCGGCAGGGGGCTTCTTCATTTCCGGGCGTCCGTCAGGGGCCCGCGACGAGCGGCTCTCCGGAGCCGAAGGGCTGCGGCTCCTCCGCGAAGGCCACGTCAGCCGCCTGGGCCCGCAGGCGCTGGAGCACGGAGCGCTGCGCCTCGCCGCGCTGCACGAGCGACTCGAAGGCAAACGCCGCCAGCCGCGTGTCCTTCACCGACACGCGCGCCAGCGTGCGCCAGAGGGACAGGCGGGCCTCGGTGGCCGCGCACAGCCCTTCCAGCTCCAGCAGCCGGCTCAAGGGCGAGTAGCGCACCAGCGTGCCGTTCAGCTTCAGCCGGCCCACCTTCTCCACCGCCCACGCGGCGCGCAGCTTCAGCCCGTCCCGCTTCAGCTCCAGTGCGTCCATCACCGACAGCAGCGTGGCCTGGTCCTCCTTCAGCTCGGGGATGAACGCCGCCAGGTAGCGGCCCAGCAGGTTGCCGTGGTTCTCCGCCTCCGTGCGGATCGCCAGCTCCAGCCCGCCCACCGAGCCCGCCAGGTGGTCATTGAGGTAGATGCCCAGCCGCTTCGCATGCATGCCGTGTCCTCCAGGACGAGCCCCGCAGCCGGGGAGGATGAACACGAAGGGGCCCACCCGCAGCACGCGCGAGCAGGCCCCTCTGGAGGGCAGGCGGCCCGGCGTCCTTCAGTCCGGGTAGCTGAACGTCAGCGGCAGCTTCACGTCCGGGTGGAGGCTGCGGGCCACCGGGCACTCGCGGCCCACCTGCTCCAGCGTAGCCCGGTGCTCGGCGGACAGGCCGGCCGGCATCTGGATGTCCAGCACCAGCTCGGCGATGCGGCGCGGCGGCGGCGTCATCCGCTTCTCCACGCGGGCGCTCACCTCGCCCAGGGCAATGCCCTCGCGCGAGGCGAACAGGTGCATCGTCGTCACCGCGCAGGACATCAGCGCCGCGCCCACCAGGTCCGTGGGCGAGAAGCTGCCACCGGTGCCGCCGTTGTCGCGCGGCGCCTCCGTCTGGTTCACCATGCCTGACGGGCCATGGGTGAGCTGCGTCTTGAACTGGGGCTGGCTGACCAGCGTCATCACCACGCCCGTGGCGGGCGGCTGCGGCAGGCTCATGTCGGCGCTCCTCGAAGCAAAAGGGCGCCGCCGGCATACCACCCGAACAGCCCGCGGGGCCGCTACTTGTTGCGCTTCCGGGCCGCGCCGCCGGACACCTTCGAAGGCGCCTCCGGCACACGCTCGGGCGCGCCGAGCACCTGGGCCCGCACCTGCTCGGCCGGCAGATGCGAAGTGTCCGCCACTACACAGGACACGAAGGCCAGCTCCGCCAGGGCCCGGCGCGCGCGTTGCCGCACCGCGGGGTCCTCCGAGGACAAGACCTCGGTGGCGGACGCCACGTAGCTGCTCGCCAGTGATTCGAAGAGGTAGACCCGGTTCTCGATGGTCGCATCGGACTTCTTGCCCATAGGGCTCGGACAGTAGCCACACCCCGGGTGGCGGCGGCACCCCCCATGCCGCAAGTTGGTGTGAAACCCGGCAGAGGTCGCGTATGGGAGACATTCACTCCACACCCCGGAGCCCGCCGTGATTGACCTGCACTCGCACACCACCGCCAGCGACGGTCAATATGCGCCCACGGAGCTGCTGGCGCGAGCCGCCGCCGCCGGGGTGACGGTGTTGGCGGTGACGGACCACGACACCGTCGCGGGCCTGGCCGAGGCCGAGGGGGCGGCGCGCGCCCACGGCGTGGAGCTGGTGCCGGGCATCGAAATCTCCGCGTTCATCCATGGACGCGAGTGCCACATCCTGGGGCACTTCCTGCGGCCGGACGACGAGGACATCGCCCGCTTCGCCGACCGGCTCCGCCTGGAGCGCGAGCAGCGCATGGAGGCCCTGCTGGAGCGCATGCGGCAATTGGGCTACCCGGTGCGCATGGAGCACGTCCGGGCGGTGGCCGGCGACGCGCAGTTGGGCCGCCCCCACCTGGCCCGCGTGCTGGTGGACCGAGGCTGGGTGGTGGACGTGAAGGAGGCCTTCGACCGCTTCCTGGGGACGCGCGGCGCCGCCTGGGTGGAGCGCTTCAAGCTGGCCGGCGAGGACGCCATCCGCCTCATCCGCAACGCGGGCGGCACGGCCACCCTCGCCCACCCGGGTTCATCGCGCATGGAGCGGCTCGAAATCCGCGCGCTCGCCCAACTGGGACTGGCCGGCCTCGAGGTCCTCCACGAGGACCACAACCCCAGCGTGCGCCAGAAGTACCTCGGCCTGGCCCGGGAGCTGGACCTGGTCCCCACCGCGGGCAGCGACTTCCACGGCGAGGCCATCTCCGCCGACCACCGGCTGGGCACCGCCTCCATGCCTCCCGAGCTCTTCGCCCGGCTCAAATCCCGCGCCCAGGCCTGAGCCGTCACAAGCGGGCAAAAGTGAAAATTCCCGGAATTTGATAGTCTCCAGGGCGCCATGGGGTGCCCGAGCGAGACGACACTGAGCGACTTCCTCGAAGGTGCGCTCCCGGACGCGCACCGCACGCGCGTCCTGGCCCACGTGGAGGGATGTGAGCGCTGCCAGGAGCACCTGGCCCTGGGAGCGAGCGCGTCGGAGGCCGTGCCCCCGCCCGGCGCTGGGCCCCTGGTGACCACGGGCACCCAGCTCTCACGCTACGTGGTGCAGGAGCGCATTGGCCGGGGCGCCATGGGCGAGGTGTACGCGGCCCATGACCCGGAGCTGGACCGAAGGGTCGCGCTGAAGCTGCTGCGCCCCGAGGGCCGGCACCTGGAGGAGCTGCGGCTGCGGCTGCTGCGCGAGGCCCAGGCCCTGGCCCGGCTGGCGCATCCGCACGTCGTCACCGTCCATGACGTGGGCGTCTGCGGCGACTGCGTCTTCCTGGCGCTGGAGCTGGTGGAGGGCGCGTCGCTGGCGGAGTGGCTGGAGTCGCCGCGCCCCTGGCAGGACGTGGTGCGCGTGTTCGTGGACGCGGGCCGGGGGCTGGCGGCCGCCCACGCCGCCGGGCTGGTCCACCGCGACTTCAAGCCGGGCAATGTGCTGGTCGGTAAGGAGGGGCGCGTGCGGGTGACGGACTTCGGGCTGGCCCGCCCCTCCCACCAGCGAGTCCTCGGCCACGTCGCGCCGACGAGCCTGGACGCGGCGGCGGCGCCGGCCTCGTGGGTGGACTCGCCGCTGACGCATTCGGGCGCGCTGCTGGGCACGCCCGCGTACATGGCGCCCGAGCAGCTTCAAGGCCACGGCGTGGACGCACGCTCGGACCAGTTCAGCTTCTGCGTGGCGCTGTACGAGGCGCTCCACGGCGTGCGCCCCTTCGAGGGCCGGACGCTGGAAGCACTGGGTCAGGCCGCGCGGGAAGGACGCCTCCGCGCGCCGGAGCGCGAAGCGAAAATCCCGGCCCGTGTGCGGCGCGCGGTGCTGCGAGGCCTGAGCGCCCGGCCGGAGGCGCGATTCCCGACGATGGAGGCGCTGCTGGCCGAACTGGCCCCCCGCACCGGAAGGCGTCTGGCCTGGGTGGGCGCCGCCGCAGTGGCCTGTGCGCTGGGGCTCACCGTGGGCTACGTGGCGGCGCACCGGAGGCAGGCCGGCTGCGAGCGGGAGGCGGAGCGGCTCACCACCATCTGGGGACCGGAGCGCCGCGAGCGAATCCACGCGGCCTTCCTGGCCACGGGAAAGCCCTTCGCCGCCGCCGCGTGGGAAGCCGTCGCCAGCACGCTGGACGGACACGCGGACACGTGGCGCGCGCTGCGCACCGACGCGTGCACGGCCTCGCGCGATGACGCCAACGCCTCATGGCAGACGGCCGCGTGTCTGGACACGCGGCTGTGGCACCTGGCCGCCGTCGTCGACGTGCTGGAGAAGGCGGACGCGCGAACGGTGCAGAACGCGCCGCAGCTGGTGGCGTCACTGGAGGGTATCTCCGGCTGCCGGGACGCTCCGGAGCTGGCGAACCGGCCGCAGCCTCCGGATGCCCTGCGGCCTCGCGTGGACGCGGCGCGACGCAAGCTGGCGGAGGCGCGGGCCTACATGGACGCGGGCAACCACCCTGGCGCGTTGAAGGAGACGACGGCCTTGCTCCAGGCCATCCAGGGGCTGGACTACCGCCCGCTGGAGGCGGAGGTCCTCACGCTGCACGGCTATGCCCATGGGCTCGCGGGCAAGCCCAAGGAGGCCGAGGAGCACCTCTACAAGGCGCTCTGGGCCGCCGAGGCGGGCCGCGACGATGAGACGGTGGCCCGCGTCTGGAACCTCCTCCTGTGGGTGGTGGGCGACCAGATGGCGCGCATGGACGAGGCGAACCGGCTGGTGCACCACGCCCGCGCCGCGGTGGAGCGCCTGGGCCGCGAGCGCTTCCCGCACATCGCCACCGACCTGCACCTGCGCATGGGCGGCCTGCTCCTGGTGCAGGGCAAGCTGGACGAAGCGGACGCGGAGTTCACCCAGGGCCTGGAGCTGGCGCGGCGGACCGCGGGCCCCTCGCGGCCTCGCGTGACGTACTTCCTCACCGGCCTGGGACGCGTCCGCTCCCGGCAGCTCCGCGCGGAGGAGGCCCTGGCGCTCTACCGGGAGGCGCAGGCCTACGCGTTCCAGGAGCGCCAGTGGAGCCCCGAGCACCCGGTGCTCGCGCTCAACCTCAACAACATCGCCACCGAGCTGCTCTCCCTGGGCCGCACGCAGGAAGCGCTCGAGACGTTCCAGCGCTCGCTGAGGCTGCTGGAGGCGGCGCGCTCCAAGGAGCACGCGAGCCTGGCCGCGCCCCTCAACAACCTGGCGGGCCTGCTGCGCCGCGAGGGACGCCTGGAGGAAGCCCGGAGCCACTACGCGCGGGCCCTGGCCATCTTCGAGCGCAGCAAGGGGCCGGACCATCCCAGCACCGTCACCGCGCTCGGCGGACTCGGCATGGTGGCCTATGACTCCGACCGGCTCGACGAGGCGCTCACGCACAATCAGCAGGCGCTGGAGCGCATCCAGCGCAGCGTGGGACAGGGCTCGCCGCGCCTGGAGATGTCGCTGCGCAACCTGGGCCTCATCCACCTGCGCGCGGGCCGGCCGGCGGTGGCGCGGCGCAACCTGACGCAGGCGTTGAGCCTCCTGCAGAAGGAGAACGGCACCGACAGCGTGGTGGCGTGCGGCGTGGAGCGGGACCTGGCCCGGGTGGACCTGGAGACGGGCGCGTTCAAAGCGGCGCTCACCCGCTGCCAGCGCGCCCTGGCCCTGGACGAAGCCGCGCAGGGTGACGACAGCCCGGACGCCGCGCTCGACCTCGCCTGCCTCGGCGAGGCGCACCTGGGCCTGCGCGCGCCGGAGCGGGCCGTCCCGCTGCTCGAGCGCGCACGCCGCATCCATGCGCGCGTGTGGCTGGACCGGAAGGAGGCCGCGCGAGTGTCCTTCCTCCTCGCGCGGGCCCTGTGGGAGCGGCCCGATCCGGAGGGGCGCGAGCAGGTCACGGCCCTCATCCACGAGGCCAAAGCGTGGCTGGAAGCCCAGGGGCTGCGCGCGCGGCGCGAGCACGATGAGCTCGTGGCCTGGCAGGCGCGCCACCTGCCCCGCGTGAGCAAGGTCACCCGATGAGCCAGGCGCCGGAAACGCTGACGCCGCTGCTGCTCGCGGGGGCTCCCGAGTCACTGCACGACACGCTGCGCTCCGCGCCCGCGCTGGAGGCCCTGCTCACGGAGCTGCTCGATACAGGCCGTGCGGCGTGGCCCACCGTGACGCTGGCGCCCGCGGCCCTGTTGCGCCACGTGGGCCGGCACCTGCGCACGGAGGGCACGCCCCTGCAGGCGCTCGAGCAGCTCCACGCCGCGGACGTCTACCTGGCGTGTGCCTGCGCCCAGGGAGAGCCCCAGGCGTTGCAGCTCTTCGAGAAGCACGTCCTCCAGAAGGTCGCCGCGCGGCTGTCACGGCACCTCACGGCGATGGTGGACGAGGTGCTCCAGGTGACGCGCCAGCGGCTCCTGCTGGGCGTCCACGGCGGCGCGCCGAAAATCGCGGAGTACTCGGGACGTGGCTCGCTGGGCGGCTGGGTGCGAATCGTCGCCTCGCGCGTCGGCGGCGAGCTGCTGGAGCAGGCCGGCCGCCACGAGCAGACCTCCACGCCCCCGGAGGCCCTGGAGCAGCTGTTGTCCCGGGACGACCCCGAGCGCGACGTGCTCCAGGCCCACTCCCGGCAGGCCCTGTCCGAATCCCTCCAGGCCGCGCTGGCGACGCTGTCCGAACGGGAGCGCGCGCTCTTGCGCCTGCACCATCTCCACGGCCTCACCATGGACCGCATCGCCACGCTGTACGCGGAGCCCCGCTCCAGCGTGGCGCGTCACGTGGCCCAGGCCCGTGAGCGGCTCCTGAAGGGGACTCACCGCGAGCTGGCCACCCGGCTGAAGCTGGACGGGCGCGAGGTGGAGAGCCTCCTGGGGCTGGTCCAGAGCCGCCTGGACCTCAGCCTCCACCGGCTGATGGGCTGATGCGCGG
This sequence comes from Myxococcus vastator, assembly GCF_010894475.1. Taxonomy (GTDB): domain Bacteria; phylum Myxococcota; class Myxococcia; order Myxococcales; family Myxococcaceae; genus Myxococcus; species Myxococcus vastator. Next base: position 815 of record NZ_JAAIYB010000252.1, on the reverse strand, counting down.
CTCGACCTCGGCGCCGATTCGGGCTGCGCGCTCAACGCGGGCGATGCCATCATCCAGGGAAACCCTGGACGAAAGAGCCCTCACGATGGCGCAGAAGAAGGCGAAGGCGAAGCGAGCGGACCGAGACCTGGAGAAGACGTACCCGCGCAAGGACTTCGTCGCGAAGCTGCGGCGGCTGGCGGACGCCATCGAGGCGGGCAAGGCCTTCAGCATCCAGGTCGCCGGCGAGCGCCTGCGCATCCCCGCCGACGCGCTCTTCAACATCGAGCACGAGCGCGAGGACGGCGTGGACGAGGTGGAGTTCCAGCTGCGCTGGCAGCGGGAGTGAGCCTCAGCTCCGCGTCGTCTTGAAGCGGCTGGTGACGGCGGTGAGCCCCTCGGCCACCGCCTGCAGGTCCTGGGCGATGCGCGTGGTGCGGCCCGTCGCGTCCACGCCCTGCTTCACCAGCTCCGCGACGTTGCGGGCGCCCTGCACGGCCTGCTCGCTGGACTGGCGCTGCTGCCGGGTGGCGATGGTGATTTGCCGCGCCGCCTCGCTGGTGCCGCGCGCCAGCTCGACGATGCGCTGGAACACGGAGGAGGCCTGCTCGGCCACCTCCACGCCCCGGTCGCTGGTGGCCATGCCCACGCGGGCCTTGGCCGCCGCCTCCTCGCCGGAGTCCTGCACCTTCTCCACGATGCGGGCGATGTCGCGCGCGGAGGCGGACACGTTCTCCGCCAGCTTGCGCATCTCCGCGGCCACCAACGAGAAGCCCCGCCCCACCTCGCCCGCCTTGGTGCCCTCCAGCGCCGCGTTCAGCGCCAGCAGGTCGGAG
>NZ_JAAIYB010000251.1 GCF_010894475.1 Myxococcus vastator | reverse complement strand
CACCCGAGCCGATGAGCCCCCGCGCCACCTCCGCGAGCCCCCGCCCGGCGTTCTCCATCAGCAACGCGGAGGGCATGCCGTGGCGGGCTTCGGCGGCCTGCTCGGCCTGACGCATCTGGGCGGCGGTGAGGACGCGCAACATGGCTTCACTCCCCTTTCGACTGGAGCACCACCGTGGCGGCGGCGACGTCCGCATCGTGGGTCAGCGCGAGGAAGGCCTCCAGCCCTCGCGCCTCCATGACCTCCAAGGCCACGCCGGACAGTGCGAAATAAGGCGCTCCGCCCTGCCGCCGGACCTCCATGTCCTTCCAGCGGATGCCCGGCGGCGCGCCCAGCGCCTTCACCAGGGCCTCCTTGGCGGCGAAGCGCGCGGCGTAGGCACTGGCGGCGTCACTGCGCCGGCCGCACAGGGCCCGCTCCGCCTCGGTGTAGACGCGGTTCAGGAAGGGCTCCGCGCGAGGCCCGTCCAGGATGCGCTGGATGCGGGAGATGGAGCAGATGTCCAGGCCCAGGCCGCGGATTCCCATGGCGCCCTACCCCGGGTTGCGCATGAGCTCGAGCATCTCGCGCACCGCGCGCTCGAAGCCCACCAGCACCGCGCGCCCGACAATGGCGTGCCCGATGTTCAGCTCGTCGATTTCAGCGATGCGGGCAATCGGCTGCACGTTGTCGTAGTTGAGCCCGTGGCCCGCGGCCACGCCCATGCCCAGCTTGGTGCCCGCCTTGGCCGCGTCGACGATGCGCGCCAGCTCCCGGGCCCGCTCCTTCTCGTTGCGCGCCTCACAGTAGCGGCCGGTGTGCAGCTCGATGCGGTCCGCGTTCACCTTGTGCGCCGCCCGCACCTGGTCCAGGTCCGGGTCGATAAAGAGCGAGACGGCGATCTCACCGTCCTTGAGGTTCTTGATGATCTTCGCGATGTGCTCGCGCTGGTTGGCGACCTCCAGGCCGCCCTCCGTGGTGAGCTCCTCGCGGCGCTCGGGCACCAGCGTCACCACGTCCGGCTTGTGCTCGTAGGCGATCTTCACCATCTCCGCGGTGGCGGCCATCTCCAGGTTCAGGAGCGTCTGCACCGTCTCACGGAGGATGCGCAAGTCCCGGTCCTGGATGTGACGCCGGTCCTCGCGCAGGTGGATGGTGATTTGCTGCGCGCCGGCGAGCTCCGCCAGCGCCGCGGCCGTCACCGGATCCGGATACGCGGTGCGCCGCGCCTGACGCAGCGTCGCCACATGGTCCACGTTGACACCCAGTCGCTGTCCCATCGACCGCACCTCGCTCGTGCGCGGCCGTGGGATTGTCGAGGGGCCCCGGTGCGCGCTGGCCCTTCATCACGCCGCCAGCGTCCGGAAGTCAACCGCTGAGCGCGGCGGCCCTCAGACGCTGAGGGCCTTGGACAGCGCGTCCGCGATTTCCTTCGCGTAGGCCTGGTTCTTGGCGGCGTCCTCGCCCTCGATGAGGACGCGGGCCTTGGGCTCGGTGCCGGAGAAGCGCACCAGCACGCGGCCGGAGTTGCCCAGCCGCTGCTCCACGCTCTTGATGACCTTCATCACCGTGGGGAGCTCGCCCAGCTCCTTCTTCTGCTTCACGACGACGTTGATGAGCGTCTGGGGCACGGGCTCGAAGATGGAGGCCAGCTCGCTCAGGGGCTTGCCCGCCCGGCACATCACCGCCAGCAGCTGGAGCGCCGCCAGGGTGCCGTCACCCGTGGTGGTGTGGTCCAGGAAGATGAGGTGGCCGCTCTGCTCGCCGCCCAGGTTGTAGCCGTTGCGGCGCATCTCATCGACGACGTAGCGGTCCCCCACGCGCGTGCGCGCCACCTTCACGCCCCAGCGCGCCACCGCGCGCTCCAGGCCGATGTTGCTCATCACCGTGGAGACCAGCATCTTCTTCTTCAGCTGCTTGCGGGCCACCAGCTCACCCGTGCAGATGGCCATGATGGCGTCGCCGTCGACGACCTTGCCCTTCTCGTCCACGACGATGAGGCGGTCGGCGTCACCGTCCAGGGCGATGCCCAGGTGCGCGCCGTGCTTCACCACCGCCTTGGCCAGGTTCTCCGGGAAGAGCGCGCCGCACTTGTGGTTGATGTTCTTGCCGTCCGGCGAAACGCCGAGCGCAATCACCTTGGCGCCCAGCTCCTCCAGCACGGCGGGCGCCGTCTTGTAGGCCGCGCCGTTGGCGCAGTCGACGACGATGGTCATCCCCTCCAGCGTCAGCTCGCGCGGGAAGGTGGCCTTCAGGAAGACGATGTAGCGGCCCCGCGCGTCCTCCATGCGGAAGGCCCGGCCAATCTTCGTGGCCGTGGGGCGGATGGAGTCGATGGAGCCGCTGGACACCAGCTCCTCGATCTTGCCTTCCGTCTCGTCCGGCAGCTTGAAGCCGTCGCGCCAGAAGAACTTGATGCCGTTGTCCTCGTAGGGGTTGTGGGACGCGGAGATGACAGCGCCGGCGTCCGCCCGCATGGAGGTGGTGATGTTGGAGATGCCCGGGGTCGGCAGCGGCCCGACGAGCTCCACGTCCACGCCCATGGAGGTGAGGCCCGCGGCCAGCGCCTGCTCCAGCATGTAGCCCGACAGCCGCGTGTCCTTCCCGACGATGACGCGGTGACGGTGCGGGCCATTGCGGATGAGGAACGCGAGCGCCCGCCCGAGCTGCATCGCGACCTCGGCGGTCATGGGATAGACGTTCGCCTTCCCACGAACACCATCCGTGCCGAACAGCTTCTGGGAAGCCCGCGCCTCCTTCGGAGGCATGTTCATCCTGTACGCCATGTGTGCCGCTCCGCCTTTCCCACGCCGGGCCTGCGCCGGCCTCTCGACGTCGGGGCTTATACCCCGCCCACCACGCGGGCTCGAAGTTAGGAACCCACTGCTCCCTGGGCAACCTCCCAGGCGTGCAGGCCGACGCAGACTAAAAGAGGTTGCGAAATCAGTACCAACCGAACCGCCGCCGTCCATACACGGCGGCTCGGGGAGCGGCCAGCGGAAGGTGAAGGTTCCGGCCACGGGCTGAGGGCTGTAAGCCACACCTTGTTACCGGGTGTAGAGCGTCCCTCCGTCCTCGGCCCTCCGGATGGCGTCCGCGACGGCCAGCGCGTCCCGGGCCTCCACCACGTCATGGACGCGGACCACGTCGGCCCCACCCAGCGCGGCCATGGAGGCCACCGAGCCCAGCGTCGCCGCCAGCCGTTCGGAGGCCGGCTTGCCGCCCGCCAGCCGGCCGAGGAAGCCCTTGCGACTGGTGCCCACCAGCAGCGGCAGCCCCAGGACGCGCAGCTCCTGGAGCCGGCGCAACAGGAAGAGGTTGTGCTCGAACGTCTTGCCGAAGCCGATGCCCGGGTCCACCAGGATGCGCTCGCGGGGGATGCCCGCCGCGCCAGCCCGGGCGACGGCGGCCTCCAGGAAGCCCAGCACGTCCTCGACGACGTCGTCGTAGCGCGGCGCCTGCTGCATCGTGGCCGGGGTGCCCTGGATGTGCATCAGGCAGCACGCGGCGCCGGCCTCGGCCACCACGCGGGGCAGGTCGGCATCGGCGCTGAAGCCGGTGATGTCGTTGATGAGGTGCGCGCCGGCCTTCAGCGCCTCGCGCACCACCGCGGCCTTGGTGGTGTCCACCGAGAGCGGCACGGACGTCCGCGCGCGCAGGCCCTCGATGACGGGAACGACGCGGGCCACCTCGTCCTCGGCGCTGACGGGCAACGAGCCTGGCCGGGTGGACTCACCGCCCACGTCGAGCAGGTCGGCCCCCGCTTCCGCCAGGGCGAGCCCACGGGCGATGGCGGCCTCCGGGTCGAGGAAGCGCCCACCGTCCGAGAAGCTGTCCGGCGTCACGTTCACCACGCCCATGACGTAGGCGCGCGCGCCCCACTCGAAGCGCGTGTCCCCCAGTACCAGCGCCGGTGGCACGGTGCCCGAGGCCAGCGCGGCAGCCACGGCCTTGGACAACGCCGGCAGCTCGTCGCGGCCTCCGCGAGCCAGGGCCACCAACAGCCGGAACTGTTCGGCGTGCCCCGACAGCATGCCCGTTCCAGGCCGTACCCCGGCCTCCCCCTCGAGCCAGGTGGGCAACTCCGCCGGAGCGTCAGAAAGAGTCTGCAACCTCTGGAGGAAGTGCAGCGCCTGCGTCCCCAGCCCCGTGAGGAGCAGCCGCGTGTGGGGGAGCGACTCCCGGAGCGCCGCCTGCGAGGTGGAGGCCAGCCCCATCCGCCGGAAGGCGAGGACCAGGTCTTCGGGGTGCTCGGCGGTGACGAGGCGGGCGCGAATCATCGGGAACTCCAGGGAGGGGGCCGCGCACCGCCGCCAGGACGGGACGCGCCTGCCTACCCTACCGCTCCGGAGCGCGCGTGGGTGGCTCAGGCGGCCTGCTCGGCCTGCTCCTTCACGGCCTGGACCTCGATGGTGATTTCAATCTTCTCGCCGACGAGCACGCCGCCCGTCTCCAGCGCCTGGTTCCACGTCAGGCCGAAGTCGCGGCGGTCCACCGACGTCTTCGCCTCGAACGCGGCCTTCACGTTGCCCCACGGGTCCTTGCCCACGCCGAGCTGCTCGGCCTCCAGCACCACCTCGCGGGTGATGTCGCGGAGGGTCAGGTTGCCCGTCACCTTCAGCCCGTCGCCGGACGCCTTCTCCACCTTCGTGCTCTTGAACGTGATGGTGGGGAACTTCTCCACGTCGAAGAAGTCCGGCGAGCGCAGGTGGTTGTCACGCTGCTCGACGCCGGAGTCGATGCTGGCCGTCTCGATGGTGACGGCGACGGAGGACTTCGTGACGTCCTGCTCGTCCAGGGAGACGGCGCCGCTGTACTTGCGGAAGCTGCCGCGAACCTTGGCGATGACCATGTGGCGGACGGAGAAGTGGATGCCGGAGTGGGTGGTGTCGATGTTCCAGGTCGTGGTGGCCATGAGGTGCCTTCCTTTTCGCGTGAAGCGGTGTGTTCGACGAGGAGGAAGGTAGCGGCGAGCCCCGGGCTTGATTAGATGGGCCAGACTGGAAGAACTGTTCCACCCATGGAACAACGCCCCTGGAAGGACGGGAGATGGACCTCAACGAGCTGCTCGTCTTCGCACGCGTGGTCCAGGCAGGCAGCTTCACCGCCGCGGCGCGTGGGCTGCGGATGCCCAAGTCCACGGTGAGCCGGAAGGTGTCGGAGCTGGAGACGCGGGTCGGCGCGCAGCTGCTCCAGCGCACCACGCGCAAGCTGCGCCTCACCGACGTGGGCCGGACGTACTACGAGCACTGCGCGCGCATCGTCGCGGAGGCGGAGCAGGCCGAGCTGGCCGTGACGCGGATGCAGGCCGCTCCCCATGGCCTGCTGCGCGTGACGACGCCGCTGACGTTCAGCTTCATCGGGCCGCTGGTGTCCACGTTCATCAAGCAGTACCCGGAGGTCCAACTCGAGCTGGTGTGCACCGACCGCAACGTGGACCTGATGGCGGAGGGCTTCGACGTGGCGATTCGCGCCGGACGGCTGGCGGACTCGTCACTCATGGCGCGGCGCCTGGGCAGCGTGGAGCGCGTCGTCGTCGCGGCGCCCAGCTACCTCAAGGCGCGCGGGGCGCCCAAGACTCCGAAGGACTTGGAGAAGCATGACTGCCTCCTCTTCGGCGCGGGCCTGGAGAACAACGTCTGGACGCTCCACTCCGGCAACCGCTCGGTGGACATCAAGGTGCCCGCCCGAGTCGTCGTGAATGAGCCGGACATGCTCTACGCGGTGGCGCGGGCGGGCTCCGGCATCGCCCTGCTCCCCAACCTCCACTTCACTTCGGAGCTGGCCGCCGGGCGCCTGCAGCGCATCCTGCCGGACTGGAGCTCCACGGGCACGCCTGTCCACGCCGTCTACCCGAGCACCCGGCACCACGCGCCCAAGGTGGTGGCCTTCGTGGAGTGCCTGCGCGAGCACTGGCCCATCCCAGGCTGAACGGGGCTTTGTTCCATGGGTGGAACGATGCATCCCATTGTCCATGCCTAGTCCCGGCAGGCCCTCACGCACATCATGTCTCTCGAAACAGCGGCCGCCATCCAGGCGCCACCGCGGAAAGGAACGTCATGATTGCCATTCGCCCCTCGGAAGCCCGCGGTCACGCCAACCACGGCTGGCTGGACTCCCACCACACCTTCTCCTTCGCCGGTTACTACGACGCGGACTTCATGGGCTTCCGTGCCCTGCGCGTCATCAACGAGGACCGCGTCGCGCCCCACGAGGGCTTCGGCACGCACCCTCACCGGGACATGGAAATCATCACCTACCCGCTCAGCGGCGCCATTGCCCACCGCGACAGCACAGGCGGCGAGGGCCTGCTGCGCGCCGGTGAAGTCCAGCGGATGACGGCCGGCACGGGGGTGTTGCACAGCGAGATGAACGGCGCGGATGAGCACCTCCACTTCCTGCAGATCTGGATCATCCCGGACCGCAAGGGCCTGACGCCTGGCTACGAGCAGAAGGCCTTCCCGGAGTCCGAGCGCCAGGGGCGCTGGCGGGTGGTGGCCAGCCCGGACGCCCGGGACGGCAGCCTCACGGTGCACCAGGACGTGGTGCTTCACGCGACGCTGCTGGGCACGGGCGAGCAGGCGACGTACACGCTCGCTCCGGGCCGCCACGCCTGGCTGCAGCTGGCGCGGGGCAAGGCCACGCTCAACGGCGTGGAGCTGAAGGCCGGTGACGGCGTCGCGGTGGCGGACGAGTCGCAGCTCGTCCTCTCCGCCACGGAGCCGGTGGAAGCGCTGCTGTTCGACCTGGCCTGAGGCCACCTCGTGGAAACGAAAGAGAGCACGACATGAGTCGGGACGACTTGAACGCGGAGCAGCTCCCCCCTTCGATGGAGACACTCATCGTCGCGCCCTCACGCGACCTGGGCGACGGGTTCGAGGTGCGGCGCGCGCTGCCCTCGGCCCGCCGCCGGATGGTGGGGCCCTTCGTCTTTCTGGACCAGATGGGCCCCGCCGGCTTCCAACCCGGCCACGGCCTGGATGTGCGGCCCCATCCGCACATCGGGCTGGCCACCGTCACCTACCTCTTCGACGGCGAGGTCATGCACCGGGACAGCCTGGGCACGGCGCAGCCCATCCGCCCTGGCGCGGTGAACTGGATGACGGCGGGCAACGGCATCGTCCACTCGGAGCGCACCGGCCCCGGCCCACGCGCCGCGGGCAGCAAGCTCTTTGGCATGCAGGCGTGGGTGGCGCTGCCCAAGCGCCACGAGGAGACGGCCCCGGCCTTCGTCCACCACCCCGAGGAGCAGATGCCCTGCCACGAGGGTGAGGGCGCGCGGATGCGCGTCATCACCGGCACCGTGCACGGTCAGCGCTCGCCGGTGCAGACGCTGTCGGACATGTTCTACGCGGACGTGGCGCTGGAGGCCGGCGCGCGCTTCGTGGTTCCGGCCGAGCACGAGGAGCGGGCGATGTACCTCGTCCAGGGCACCGTGGAGGTGGACGGCATGGCCTTCGAGCCAGGAGAGCTGCTCGTCTTCCGGCCCGGCGGCGCCATCACCCTCCGCGCCACCGCGGCGGCGCGGCTGCTGGTGCTCGGTGGGGAGCCCATGGACGGGCCGCGCTACCTGTTCTGGAACTTCGTCTCCAGTTCGAAGGAGCGGCTGGAGCAGGCGAAGGAGGACTGGAAGGCCGGCCGCTTCGCCGCCGTCCCGGACGAGACGGAGTTCATCCCCCTGCCCGTGCGCTACCCGTAGGCGCGTGACAGCAGGGAGCCCGCAAAGTAGAAGGCCCTTCCCAGCAGCGTGGGAAGGGCCTTCTTCATTTCAGCTCAACCGCTGAAAGCGCGTGAGGCTCAGGCCTTCTTCGGCTCCATCGCCGGCAGGCCCTCGAGCGCGTCGAGGATCTTCCGCTTGTCCTTCTTCTCCGTCGCCTTCGGGGGCGCATTCACCCGCGGGGGCGGACGCTCACGGGTCAGCTGCCCACCCTGGAGGAGGATGTTGACGTCCTCGGCGTCCAGCGTCTCGTACTCCACCAGCGCGTCCGTCACGCGGCGCAGGGCGTCGATGTTCTCCGTCAGCAGCTGCTTGCCGCGCTCGTAGCAGCCCACGACGATGCTGCGGACCTCGGAGTCAATCTGCCGGGCGGTGTCCTCGGAGTAGTCCTTGGACGAGTTGAAGTCGCGGCCCAGGAACACCTCACCGTCGCTCTTGCCGAACGCCAGGGGCCCCAGCTTCTCGCTCATGCCCCAGCGGCACACCATGGCGCGGGCCGTCTCGGTGGCACGCTCGATGTCGTTGGCGGCGCCGCTGCTCATCTCGTTGAACATGAGCTCTTCGGCGATGCGGCCGCCCATGGCCATGGAGATCTGGTCCAGCATCTGCTTCTTGTAGCCGTTGACCTTGTCCTCGGTGGGCAGGCTCCAGGTGACGCCCAGGGCCTGGCCGCGCGGGATGATGGTGACCTTGTGGAGCGGGTCGCAGCCCGGGAGGAGCTTGGCCAGCAGCGCGTGGCCCGCCTCGTGGGTCGCGGTGTTCCGCGTCTCCTTCTCGGTCATGATCATGGAGCGCCGCTCGGGGCCCATGAAGACCTTGTCCTTGGCGGCCTCGAAGTCGCTCAGGTCCACGCGCTCCTTGTTCTGCCGCGCGGCCATCAGCGCCGACTCGTTGACGAGGTTCTCCAGGTCCGCGCCCGTCATGCCCGGCGTCCCGCGGGCGATGACCTCCAGGTCCACTTCCGGCGCCAGCGGCACGCGGCGGGTGTGCACCTTCAGCACGCCCAGGCGGCCCTTCACGTCGGGGCGCGGCACCACGATGCGCCGGTCGAAGCGGCCGGGACGCTGGAGCGCCGGGTCCAGCACGTCCGGACGGTTGGTGGCGGCAATCAGGATGACGCCGTCGTTGGACTCGAAGCCGTCCATCTCCACGAGGAGCTGGTTGAGCGTCTGCTCGCGCTCGTCGTGTCCACCGCCCAGGCCCGCGCCACGGTGACGGCCCACGGCGTCGATTTCGTCGATGAAGATGATGCAGGGGGCGTTCTTCTTGCCCTGCTCGAAGAGGTCACGGACGCGGCTGGCGCCGACGCCCACGAACATCTCCACGAAGTCCGAGCCGGAGATGGAGAAGAACGGCACGCCGGCCTCGCCGGCCACCGCGCGGGCGAGCAACGTCTTGCCCGTTCCCGGCGAGCCCATCATCAGCACGCCCTTGGGAATGCGGCCGCCCAGCTTGGTGAACTTCTTCGGGTCCTTGAGGAAGGCGACAATCTCCTCGAGCTCTTCCTTGCACTCGTCCGCGCCAGCCACGTCCGCGAAGGTGACCTTGTTGTGGCTCTCGTTGAGGAGCTTGGCCTTCGACTTGCCGAAGGTCATGGCCTTGCCGCTGCCACCCTGCAGCTGGCGCATGAAGAAGATGAAGAACAGGAACAGGAAGACGACCGGCATCCACTGACCGAGGATGGTCAGCCAGAGGCTGTTCTGCTCCTCCCGCTCGTACTTCACATCCACGCCATTGCTACGGAGCTGGTTCAGCATGGCCGCATCCGGCGCCGGCCCCGTCGTACGGAACTTCTCCGACGTGTCGGTGAACTTGCCGGAATAGGTGTTGCCCTTGACGGCAACCTCCTTGACCTTCTTCTCCTCCACCTTCGTCAGCAACTGGGTGAAGGACGGTTCCTGGACCTGGTCGTTGCCCTGGGAGAAGAAATTGTAGAAGGCGACGAAGAGGACGATCAGGATGACCCAGAGCCCGATGGTCTTGTAAGTCGAACGCACGTGTCAGCTGCCCTTTCGGAACTCGGCGGGATGAGGGCCGCGCTGGGAAGAACCCCAGCTTTATCCATCACTTGGCCGACACCAGGCGAGCTACCCAGCGGCGGACCGTATCAGCAACAGCAAAAAGCCCTCAACTATTTAGGGGGCCGCGACCATCCCCCGAACTGCGACTCTGCCACTCTATAACGCCGCGGTCCGCTGAATGCTCGAACCGGGGGGAACCGCCCAGAGGTACTCCCTGGCGGCCGCACGCGGAACCACCGGTGGCCAGAGGCCGGGGAGCCACAACACCTGCCCCTCGGCGTCCGCCACCACGGGCCGCGTGTCCCGCGCCTCCGCGGGCACTCGAAGATCCACCAACACATCCTGAAGCTTTCGTTGTCCCGCGACCGTGCGCACCCGGTCCCCGGGGCGGCGTGTCCGCACGGTCAGCGGCCAGCGCGTCCCGTCCCCGAGCGCCAGCCCGAGCACCCCCGTGGGTGGAGGTGCGGACTCGACGGAAAAATTCCAGCCCGTCCCCACGAGCGCGCCCCGCGCGCCCGCGTGCGCCAGCCGCAGCTCGGCGGGTGGAGGGGACTGCGCTTGCCGCACGCAGCGCACCCGGCCGCTGGTGGCACGCAGCACGTAGCCCCGCCCCACCGTGGCCGAGCCGCCCTGGTCCACCGCGCGCTGCACGCGGGCCAGCGTGGCCTCATCCACCGCGGCCTCCGCGCTGGCCACCAGCCGGGCGAGCACCCGCCGGCGCAGCGCGGGCTCCAGCGCCCGCACGCCCGCCGCATCCAGGGCGCCATCCTCCAGGCGCAGCCGCGCGAAGGCCGCGTCCGCCATGGACGCCAGCAGCGACTCGTCCTCCGCGGCCACCCGCGCGAAGGCGGCCAGGTGCCCCTCCACCGCGAAGCCGGCGGCGCGCGACAGGGCGGGGAGCACGCCCAGGCGCACGCGCGTCCGGAAGTGGACAGGGTCGGCGTTCATCGGGTCTGTCGTATAGGAGACACCCTGCTCCACCAGGAAGGCCACCACGTCTTCGCGCGTGCACGACAGCAGGGGCCGCACCAGCCCGGGGCGCGCTTCATGGATGCCCACCGCGCCGCGAAGCGCGGTGCCGCGCGCCAGGCGCATGAGCAGCGTCTCCGCCTGGTCCGAGGCGGTATGCGCCGTGGCCACGACGCCCAGGCCCCGCTCACGGCGGAGCGCCTCCAGCGCCGCGTAGCGGGCCTCCCTCGCGCGCGCCTCGACGCCAGCCCCCGGACGCAGCCGCAGCGCCCGGACATGGCAGGGCAGCCCCCGCACGGCCGCCAGGACGGACACCTGGCGGGCCTCCTCCGCCGCTTCGGGACGCAGGCCATGGTCCAGCGAGGCCACCTCCACGCGCAGCCGGAGCGGCCCTGCGACGAGCGCGGTGCCCACCAGCAGCGCCGTGGAGTCCGCGCCGCCGGACACAGCGAGCAGCACCGAACCTCCCTCCAGTCCCAGCCGGGTGTACGCCGCTCGAAGTGTCGTCGTCAGCAGCGGTGTGGCGGAATCGTGACGGGGCATCGGACCGCGGTGGAATGGAGTGTCGGGTGCGCGGGTTACAGGAACACGTGCGGTTGAAGGCAGGGGGGCAGATTCTTATGATCGTCACAACATCGAATCAGCGGAGCGGCGGTAGCGGAAATACACGCGGCCGCGCGCGCTGTTCTGGGAACGGTCGAATTTTGAGCTGTTGGACCTAGGGGTCCCCCCCCTCCCCCTCTGGGTCCACGGGACCGCCCGGAGATTTTCTCCAGGCGGTCCCTCTTTCCGAAGCGCCCCGGACTTCCTCGTGGAGTCCGGGGCGTTTCCTTTTTCGCGCACGGTTGCACAGCTTACGTGCGACTGGACGAGCAAGGGGGCGGAGCGTGCGACCTCGGAATGAGTCCTTGGAAACCGTTGACCCTCTTGGGAGTCTGTCGGATAACGGCCCAGGTGTGTTCAGGTCGTCACCCCGAATCCGCCCCGGAGACCCAAGTATGGCAGGCACCGACAAGCGCAAGCAGTCGCTGTACTTCCCCGAGGAGATGCTGAAGGAGATCCAGGAAGAGGCGACCCGCCAGGACCGCTCCCTGTCCTGGGTCGTGCAGCAGGCGTGGAAGATCGCCCGCGAACGCATCAAGTCGTTCCCCGCCGTGAATGACGTGACTGGCGACGAGCGCCAGGACCCTCGGGAGGAGTAACGACGGATGGCTACGACGGACCATCGTAAACAGAGTCTCTATTTCCCCGAGGACATGCTGGAGGAGATCCAGCGTGAGGCGACGCGGCAGGACCGCTCGCTGTCCTGGATTGTCCAGCAGGCGTGGAAGGTGGCACGCGGGGACATCCGGAAGATGCCGTCGGTCAACGACGTGCTCAGCCCGCCTCCTCGTCCCGCGGCCCCCGCGCC
>NZ_JAAIYB010000250.1 GCF_010894475.1 Myxococcus vastator | reverse complement strand
CTTCAAGCCGCCCCTTCCGCCGAGCCGCCTCCGGCCCCCGCTGACGCGGATGCCGAGGACGAGGAGGACGACGACGAGGAGGACGACGACGAGGTGGACCTGGCCGAGGCGGGCCTGGACGACGTCGTCCTGGGCGCCGAGGCCGCGCTGGCCGCCGCCGAGGCCGAGGACGCCGCCGAGTCCCGGGGCGAGGACGTCGAGGAAGTCCCCATCGTCCTGGAGCCCGAGCCGGAGCCGACGCCCGATGAGCGCGCGCTGCGAGCGCCCCACGTCCGGCCCACCGGTGAGCCGGCGGAAATCGACCCCGACGAGCTGGACCCGGACGCGCTCAAGGTGGTGCTCCGCCTGCACCAGCACGGCCATCAGGCGTACATGGTGGGCGGCTGCGTGCGCGACTTGCTGCTGGGGCGCAAGCCGAAGGACTTCGACATCGCCACCAGCGCGACGCCGAACGAGGTGCGCGGCATCTTCCGCAACTGCCGCCTCATTGGCCGGCGCTTCCGGCTGGCGCACGTCTACTTCAAGGGCGGCAAAATCATCGAGGTCTCCACCTTCCGCGCGAACCCGACGGAGCTGGAGCCCGCGGCCACCGGGGGGGAGGAGGACGGGGACGGTGAGGACCTGCTCATCACCCATGACAACGTCTTCGGCACCGCGCAGCAGGACGCGCGCCGGCGTGACTTCACCATCAACGGCTTGTTCTACGACGTGGCCGAAGGGCGGGTCATTGACTACGTCCGTGGCCGCCGTGATTTGGATGAGCGCTTCATCCGCACCATTGGCGACCCGGAAGTGCGCATGCGCGAGGACCCGGTGCGCATCCTGCGCGCCGTGCGCTTCGCGGCGAAGCTGGACCTGGACATCGAGTCGCGGACGTACGCGGCCATGGAAGGCGCGGTGGAGGACTTGCCCCGCTGCGCCCCCGCGCGCCTGCTGGAGGAGACGTTCCGCCTCATCCGCGGCGGCGTGTCCGCGCCCGCGCTGAAGCTGCTGGACGCGCTGGACGCGCTCAAAATCCTGCTGCCGCCCGTCAACGCGTACCTCAAGCTGCACGGCAAGGAGGGGGAGAAGACGTTCTACGCCTTCGCGGAGTCGCTGGACCGGCGCGTGGCCGCGGGCGAGGCGCTGGATGACGCCATCCTCCTGGCGATGTTGCTGATTCCCATCAGCCGCTCGACGGGGCCCGAGGAGTCGCAGGAGGGCCGCCCGTCCGTGTCTCAGGTGGTGGAGGATTTGCTCGCGGGCTTCGTGCAGTCCGCGCGGCTGCCGCGCCGCATCGCCGAGCGCTGCCGCATGTTGCTGCTGGCCCAGCGCACGCTGTCCGGTGAGCGCCGCCGCCGCAGCGCCGCCTTCAAGCGGCACCCGCTCTTCAGCGAGGCCCTCACCGTGTTCGAGATGACGGTGGAGGCCACGGGAGAGAACCGCGAGCAGTTGGAGGCGTGGAAGGCCGGTGAGGTGCCGCAGCCGCGCGCCGCCGCCGCGGACGGCGAGGAGTCCGACGCGGGAGGCCAGCGCAAGCGCCGCCGCCGTCGCCGCCGCCGTCGTCCCTCGGCGAGCGGCGCGTCCGGTGAGAGCTCCGAGCCGAGCGACGCCTGAGTCGAAGTCGCGTCCGGGGTGTGAGGGCGCCGGCTCGTCCTCCGAGCCGGGCGATGCCTGCGTCGAAGTCGCGTCCGTCAGGCCTGGGACCGCACCGTCAGCAGGCGTGAGGGCTCACCAACGCCGGGCCCTCAGTCCTTGGGCCCGCCCTTTTCCACCGGGCGCTCGGAGCGGTGTTCGGCGCTGTCGGTGGCCTCGCTGCCGGCGATGTCCGCGGTGGTGATGGCCTTGCTGCCAAACCGCTCGGCAATCCTGTCCAGCGCCGCGTTCAGCTTCGCGGTGCGCGGCGCGGCGGCGGGGAAGAGGCCCAGTTGGGGCGGCGCTTCATCCAACTGCACGCTGACGCCGGTGAGGCGCAGCGGCTTGCCCTGGTGCGACTTGTCCAGCAGCTCCAGCGCCGCGCGGTAGAGCGTCTGCCCGTCATCCGTGGCCTCGCGCAGCGTGGTGCGCCGGGTGATGAGCGTGAAGTCCGCGAACTTCAGCTTGAGTTGCACCACGCGGCCCTTCAGCGCCGCCCGCCGCAGCCGCCGCGCCACGCGCAGGGCCTGGGCGTGGATGTGTGGCTTGAGCGCGTCCACCCCCACGAGGTCTTCGTCGAAGGTGTCCTCCGCGCCCACGCTCTTGGCGGCCCGGTCCGGCACCACCGCGCGCGTGTCGATGCCCTGGGACAGCTCCCAGAGGTGCCGTCCGCTGGAGCCCAGCCTGTCTTCCAGCCAGTCCAACTCCCGGTGGGCCACGTCGCCAATCGTCTTCAGCCCGGCGAGCCGGAGCGCCTCCTCCGTCTTCGGCCCCACGCCCCACAGGCGCGACACCGGCAGGCCCGCGAGGAAGGCCACCGTCTCCTCGGCGCGCACCTCCCGCTGGCCATTGGGCTTGGCGAGGTCGGAGGCAATCTTCGCCACGAACTTCACCGTGGCCACGCCCGCGGAGGCGGGGAGGTCCAGCTCGTCGGCAATCTCCTTGCGGATGCGCCGGGCGATGTCCGCGGGCGTGCCGAAGAGGCCCACCGACGCCGTCACGTCCAGGAAGGCCTCGTCCAGCGACAGCGGCTCGATGAGCGGCGTGTAGCGTTCGAAGATGGCGAATACCTGCTCGCTGGCCTCCGCATACGCGGCGAAGCGGGGCTTCACGACGAGCGCATGGGGCGCGGCCTTCGTCGCACGGGCCATGGGCATGGCGCTGCGCACCCCGAAGGGGCGCACCTCGTAGGAGGCGGCGACCACGACACCGCGCTGCGCATGCCCGCCCACGATGAGCGGCTTGCCCCGCAGGGCCGGGTTGTCCCGCTGCTCCACGGACGCATAGAAGGCATCCATGTCCACGTGGATGATGGCTCGCATCGTGTGAGTCACTCTAGCGGGGCGCTCTGACGCCTGCGGAGCACCTGGGGTTCGAGACACCGCGGCGGGACGCTGGACCTGGGGCCCTGGCAACAGGTGATGGGCGAATCGTGGAAAGCCCTCAGTCCGGCTGCTCGCCGTGGGGCAGGGGCAGGCCATGCCGCTCCAGCTCGGCGCGGAGCTCCGGGGGCAGGGGACTGTGGACCGTCAGGGGCCGCAGCGTCCGCGGGTGCGTCAGGCCCAGGGAGCGGGCGTGGAGGAAGAAGCGGCCCAGCTCCGGGGCCTCGCGTCCGCCGTAGAGGCTGTCCCCGACGATGGGCGCGCCAATGCCCGCCAGGTGCGCGCGCACCTGGTGCAGCACGCCGGTGAGAATCTTCACCTCCACCACGCTGAACTCACCCGAGCGCGACAGCACGGTGAACTTCGACACCGCCTCCCGGGCGTCCTCGGCCCCGTGGGGCGCGGGCTCCACGCGGTCCGGGTGCCGGGGATGATGACGCAGGGGAATGTCGATATCGCCCTCGTCCGTCAGCGGCCCCGTCACCAGCGCCAGGTAGCGCTTGTCCACGGCGCGGCTGCCAAAGGCCTCGCGCACGGCGCTCCACGCCTCTCGCGTCCGCGCGGCCAGGACGACGCCGGAGGTCTCCACGTCCAGCCGGTGGCACAGGCCGCCCTCGCGCGCGTCCACGGAGGCCTGGGCGCATTCGGGGTAGCGGGCCACCAGCGCGTTGGCCACCGTGCCCGTCTCCCCGGACTGCAGCGGGTGGGACGGCCGGCCCGCGGGCTTGTCCACGAACACGAGCGAGTCGTCCTCGTGCAGCACGATGAGTGGGATGTCCGCGTCGGGCACGGCCTCGCGTGATTCTTCTTCCACCTCGACGGCGATGTGCTGCCCGGCGGTGAGCGTGAGGCCCTTCTTCGCGGGGCGGCCGTTCACCTTCACCGCGCCCGCCTCGAAGAGGCGCTTGAGTCGCGCGCGGGAGAGGCCCAGCGCTTCACCAACGAAGAGGTCCACCCGCTGGCCCGCCTTGTCGGCGTCCACGGTGAGGGTGTGCAGCTTGGAGGGGTTCACTCGGACAGGGCCTCGTAGACTTCCTCGGCCGTCTGGAACCGGTCGTCCGGCTCCTTGCGGATGAGGCGGTGGGCGACGCGCGCGAGCTGCGGATCCCCGTGAAGGTTCAGCGCCAGCACGGGGGGCGGCTCCGTCTCCAGCACCTGGCGCCAGAGCTCGTGCGGCGTCTTCGCGTCGAAGGGGGGCCGCCCGCTGAGCAGCTCATAGAGGATGACCCCCAGGCTGTACAGGTCGGAGCGTCCATCCAGGGGCTCGCCCAGAATCTGCTCCGGCGCCATGTACCGGTAGGTGCCCACCAGCTTGCCGGCCTCGGTGATGGCCGCGTCGTCCGCCAGGAACTTGGCGAGCCCGAAGTCCATCAGCCGCACCTGCCGGTCGTCGTCCACCATGATGTTGGACGGCTTGAGGTCGCGGTGGACCAGGCCGTGGCCGTGGATGTAGGCCAGGGCCTCGCAAATCTGGAGCATGGCGTCCTTGAGACGTCCCATGCGCTCGGGCCGGTTGAGGTCCTCTTCGCGCACCCCGCGTGCCGGCTCCTCCTCGGGCTCCGGGCCGCGCGGCATGGGCGGCGGCAGGTCGAAGCCCTCCAGCGAGTCATCCGAGCCGAGGCCCGCGTGCGGGCTGGCCTCGGAGGAGAAGCTCTCCAGCTCCTCGCTGGGCGGCTCCTCCGCGAAGGCCTCCAGTCCGAAGGTGCCGTCATGCGGGCTGTCGTCCGAGTCATCCATCGAATCGGAGAAGCTCCGGCTCAAGGGGCCGAAGTCATCGTCCGCGGTCCGGAGGACGGACAAGGGGCTGCGCGGCGTGTGGTTGCCCGGAGGGGTATTCCGGTCACCGCTGCTCAGGTCGAGGTAGTGGCGGAGGGTGAGCCCTTCGATGAGCTCCATGGCCAGGTACGGCACGCCCTGGTGCACGCCGGACTCGAACACCTTCACGACGTTGGGGTGAGACAGGTCCACGAGTGTGTCGAACTCGCGCGCGAGCCTGCGCGCGGCACGCGCGTCCCGTGCGGGGCCGGCTGAGAGCAGCTTCAGCGCGACCTCGTCGGTGGTGCGGCGGTCCAGGGCCCGATAAACGGTTCCTGCCCCGCCACTGCCAAGCGTCTCCAGAACGCGGTAGGGACCAATGTCCTTCGGGGGCATGGGGTGCCGAAATCCTACGGACCACGTCACGTCAGGGTCAACGTTGGCAGCGCCTGATTGCTCGGCGCCCGGCAGAACCGGCGGCAAGAGAGGTCGACTTTACGGTTAAAACACGGAGAGCGCGACTTGGGGTGGGGCGGGAAGTTCCAGTGACGCGAAAGCCTGCGTCAGGCGGTGGCCTGGGGACGCTCCTGCTGACGAAGGTCGAGGGCTAAGTGCTTTGGAGAAGACGGTTGTGCTCAAGGACATTCGCGCGCCCCTGCTGGCGTAGAGCCGCCTGTCGGACTCGCTGACTTCGTACAAGACCTCGTCGTCGGGATAAGAGTCCCGGAGCAATTCACAAAGGCGCTCATCACGCGCGCGCTCGCTGGTTGCGCGCTCCGTACCCCGGCACTCTTTCCCGAATTCTCGCCGCCCCTTGGTGCTGAGCGCGTTGCGAAGGCGGCAGTAGGGGATTGGTGAGACATTCAGCTCCCGACGGAAACTTTGGTGGGAAGGCTTGGAGTCAATCCCATACGGAATTCGAAGGACACGCAGTTGGGGGCTGCGCGGAGTTCAGGTCAATATGGCGTCGTGTGAGGAATGGCGCGATTCCATTGCCGGAGGCTTCGTAGGAAGCTCACTGTCCTGCTTGCGTTGACAGGTTCGGGAAAACGTTCGCTCTCGGCGGCGCAATCAGGAGTTTGATGGGCGCTGTTCGCGTGCGCGGGTGTGTCACGCGGACACGCTCGGCGGTGTGGCACCTCCATGCGCGTCGAGGATGCCCGTCGCCAGCGTCAGGAGCCTCTTCCGAAGTGCATCCGGAGCGAGCACCTCGAAGCCCGTGCCGACGTCGCAGAGCTGACCCAAGGCAATCGCTTCGCGCTCGAAGTCGACGACCACCGTCTTGCGTCCATCCGCCGCGAGCGGCGCGGCGTCCAGCCGTGCTCCATCCGCTGCCGGCCGAATCCTCCGCAGCGCCTCCAGCGCCTCCGGCGTCAAGCGCAGCGTGACTTCGTACGTCGCGCGCTTCTCCGCGAAGCGTGAGCACCACGCCTTCCAAAATGACGGCAGGTCGAAGCGCGCCGGCCGGACGAAGGTCTCCGGGCGCATCCGTGCCCCCTCCACGCGCGAGCCTCGATACACACGCGGTTCCTCCTCGCCCGTGCGCGCGACGAGGTACCAACGGTCCGCCTTGATGACGAGCGCATACGGGTCCACCACCTTGCGGCTCGGCTTGCCCTCGAAGTCCCGGTACGTCAGGGACACGCGGCGGTCCTGCCAGACGGCGTCACGCAGTGTCGCCAGATGGGGCACGGCCTCACGCTCCGGAAACCACGACGACGCATCCACGTGAAGCCGCTGACGTGCGTACTCCAGCGCGGGTTGCTGGAGCGCGGGCAGGGACGCCGCCAGCTTCACCAGTCCCGAACGCAGCGCCGATGTCAGCCCCAGATCATCCAGGGCCCCCGGTGCCGCCACGGCCGCCAGGGCGTGCAGCTCCGTTCGCGTGAAGCCCGTGAGCTGAGTGCGCCAGCCTTCCATCAACGCCACGCCTCCCGCGGCGCCTCGGGTGGCATACACGGGCACGCCCGCGCCGGACAGCGCGTCGAGGTCCCGGTGGATGGTCCGTTCGGAGACCTGGAGCTCCCGTGCCAGCTCGCCCGCCGTCATCTTCGGGCGCGTCTGGAGGAGCAGGGTCAGGCTGACGAGTCGGTCGGCGCGCATGGGCAGGTTCCGAAGCGAAGTCTACGCGGGGAATCATGACACCAGATGTCAGGATTCCCTCGCCAGGCTGCGAACATGAACCCACAGCGGTCCACAGTCCCCGTGGGCCTGGAGGAGTACCCGCCATGAAGCCACTCGAAGGACGCATCGCCCTGGTCGCTGGAGCCACCCGAGGCGCGGGGCGCGGCATCGCCACCATGCTGGGAGAGGCAGGCGCCACCGTGTACTGCACCGGGCGCAGCGTGCGCGGCCGGCCCGCGACGGGCTCGCGTCCGGAGACCATCGAAGAGACGGCCGAGCTCGTCGACGCCAAGGGCGGCCGGGGCATCGCCGTCCGTGTGGACCACTCCGTCGAAGCGGAGGTCGAAGCGCTGTGCGCGCGCATCCAGCGGGAGCAGGGGCGGCTCGACATCCTGGTGAACGACATCTGGGGCGGCGACGGACTCACCGAGTTCGGCCCGGCGTTCTGGAAACAGTCCGCCGCGAAGGGGCAGCAGATGTTCGAGCGCGCCGTCTTCACGCACCTGCTCACCAGCCGCCACGCCGTGCCGCTCATGCTGGGCGGCGAGCGGGGGCTCGTCGTCGAAATCACGGACGGGGACTCGTTCGGCTATCGCGGCAACCTCTGGTACGACCTGGTGAAGCTGTCCGTCATCCGGCTCGCCTTCGGGATGTCCCGGGAGCTGCGCCGCACGAACGTCACCGCGCTGGCGCTGACGCCCGGCTTCCTCCGCTCCGAGGAGATGCTGGAGCACTTCGGCGTGACGGAGGCGAACTGGCGCGACGGCGCGGCGAAGGATCCGCACTTCATCGCCTCGGAGAGCCCTGCCTACGTGGGCCGGGCGGTGGCGGCGCTCGCGGCGGATCCAAACGTGGGCGCCAAGGCCGGCCGTGTCTTCGGCTCCTGGGCCCTGGCCCGCGAATACGGCTTCACCGACGCCGACGGCTCCCAGCCGCACTGGGGCGACTATTTCGCGCGCGCCTTCGGCACGCCGTACCGGGTCGCGGACGAGGACGCCTACACGTCCTGGCGCGACGGCCCCATGGAGCTGGCGAGCCCGGATTGGCCGCTGGGCTGAAGGGTCCTCCAGCGAACGGTTGCTCACTTTGGCCTACACCGGGCGGTCCCTCTGACAGGGAGCGGCCACCCACCGCCACCGGGCGACCGGCCAGGGGCCGACCGTGACGGTTGGGGCACGCGCCCGTGGACGGCGCGCGGCGGCATCGCTAGGGTGCGCGGCTTCATGGACCGCCCCTCAGTGATTTCCACCCTGGAACAAGCCGTCAAGGCCCGGCCGATGCCGCGCCACGTGGGCATCATCATGGACGGCAACGGGCGATGGGCGGAGTCCCGAGGTCTGCCCCGGCTGGAGGGGCACCGGGAGGCGACGTCCAGCGTGCGAGAAGTGACGCGCACCGCGCGCCGGCTGGGCATCCAGGCGCTGACGCTCTATGCGTTCTCGTCGCAGAACTGGGCGCGTCCGGCGGAAGAGGTCGCCGGGTTGATGGACCTGCTGCGGGAGTACCTGGAGCGCGAGCGCCCCGAAATCCTGGACAACGGCATCCGCCTCAACGCCATTGGAGACGTGGACCGGCTGCCGCGCTACGTGCGCGACCCGTTGGATCGGCTCCGGGCCGACTCCGCGCACAACACCGGCATGGTGCTGTCGCTGGCGCTGTCCTACGGCGGGCGGGAGGAGATCCTCCACGCCGCGCGGCGGCTGGCCGAGGCCGTGGAGCGTGGAGAGCTGGCGGCGGGACGGGTGGAGGAGAGCGACTTCGAGCAGTTCCTCTGGACGCAGGGATTGCCCCCGTTGGACCTGATGGTGAGGACCAGCGGCGAGCTGCGCGTGTCCAACTTCCTGCTCTGGCAGATGGCGTACGCGGAGATGTGCTTCACCGACGCCTTGTGGCCGGACTTCCGTACTGACGAGTTCCTCCGCTGCGTGTCGCAGTACCAGCAGCGTGAGCGCCGCTTCGGCCTCACGTCCGCTCAGGTGCAGCGGGAGGACGCTCCTCAGCAGGCCAAGGCGTGAACGACAAGAACCGAAACCTCGTCATCCGCGTCGTCTCCGCGGTGACACTGCTGCCGCTGGTCCTCCTGCTGCTGTTCCTCGGTGGTTACTGGAGCGCGGCCCTGCTGGGCGCCGCCGCCGCCGCGTGCGTGGGTGAGTACTACCTCATCGTCCAGAAGCGCCTGACGGTGGCCTCCTGGGTGGGAATGGCCTTCGCCGCGGTGCTGCCCTTCCTGCCGCTGCGGGACGCGGCGCGCACGGGCGAGACGGCCTTCTGGCTCACCATCGTCTTCGCGTTCTTCGCGTGGATCTACCACCTCTTCAAGGGCCCGCTGGCGGAGGCGCCCACCCGCACGGCGCACCTGGTCAACGGCTTCCTGTACGGCGCGGTGGGCCTCACGGCCATGTCCGCGCTGCGCCTGTTGCCCGACCACGGCATGGCCTGGGTCATCTGCGCGCTGGTCATCACCTGGGCCAATGACACCGCCGCCTACTTCTTCGGGCGGTTCCTGGGGAAGCACAAGCTCTACCCGGAGGTGAGCCCCAACAAGACGTGGGAGGGCTTCTTCGGGGGCATGCTGGGCTCGGTGGGCGGGATGTTCATTGCCCAGCAGTTCTTCTTCCCCGTGTTCACGGCGTGGGACTGCGTGCTGCTGGGCATCGCGGGTGGCATCCTGGGGCCGGTGGGCGACCTGTGTGAGTCCATGCTCAAGCGGGCCTACGGGGTGAAGGACTCGGGCTTCCTCATCCCCGGGCACGGGGGCGTGTTGGATCGCATCGACGCGCTTCTGTTCAACGCGCCCCTGGTGTTCGTCTACGTGCAGTTCATCCGGGGCCTGCTGCCCTAGGGAGCGCCCCTTCCGGTTGCCCGTCTGCTCGGAGGGCCCGGTTGCGCGTTGTCCGCCTGGGCGCCCACGATTACTGTTGCGCCCATGCTCCAAAACATCGGGTTCTTCGTCATTCTGCTCGGCGTGCTCGTCACGGTGCACGAGCTTGGCCACTTCCTGGTGGCGAAGGCCTGTGGTGTGAAGGTCCTGAAGTTCTCCATTGGCTTCGGACCCAAGCTGATCGGCTTCACCAAGGGCGAGACGGAGTACCAGATTGCCCTGCTGCCGCTGGGCGGCTACGTGAAGATGGCGGGGGACATGCCCCACGAGGAGCTCAGCCCGGAGGAGGCCAGCCGGGGCTTCCTGGCGCAGCCGCCGTGGAAGCGCGGCCTCATCGTCCTGGCGGGGCCGGCCTTCAACCTCATCTTCCCCATCCTCGTCTATTTCTTCGTCTTCCTGGGCCCGCACCAGGCCACCTCCACCTACGTGGGAACGGTGAGCGAGGGCATGCCCGCGGTGGCCGCCGGCATCCGCCCCGGAGATCGCATCCTGTCCGTGGATGGCGAGCCGGTGCGCACGTTCAATGACATGCGGGAGGCGTTCGTCGGCCGCTTCGAGCGGCCCGTCCCCATCGTCCTGGAGCGCAACGGCCAGAAGCTGACGCTGGACGTGACGCCCACGAAGAACGTGGAGACGTCCCCCATCGACACGGTGGAGCGCGGCTCCATTGGGGTGGAGGCCGTGTCGAAGCCGCCCATCGTCGGCGTGCCGCCGGGTTCGGTGGCGGAGCAGGCCGGGCTGCGGACCTTCGACCGCATCCTGGCCGTCAACGGCGTGAGCGTGGAGACGGAAGCGCGCTTCCAGCAAGAGCTGGACAAGCACGCGGAGGGCACGCCCCTGGAGCTCACCCTCCGGCGCATGGACTCCGTGGCCGCGGGCGCCGTGACGGGGCGGGCGGCTTCCGTGCTGAAGCTCACCGTGCCGAAGCAGCCGGGCGTGGGGCTGGCGACGGTGGGCGCGGAGACGTCCGACCTGTACCTGGCCACCGTGGCGCCGGGGAGCGCGGCGGAGAAGGGCGGCCTGCGACCCGGAGACCGCATCATCGCCCTGGATGGCGAGAAGCCGGAGTCCTTCGTCAAGTTCTCCTCGAAGCTGAACGCCCTGAAGGAGCGCTCCTTCCAGCTGACGTGGCGGGGCGCGGAGGGCGAGCGCACGGAGACGCTGGCGCAGGCGCCGCTGAAGACGGAGGACGAGCTGGGCACGGCGAGCGCGCCCATCGTCCTGGGCGTGCGCAACTGGGTGCTCTCCGCGGCGGACATGCCGGTGCTGGACGAGGTGACGGTGCACCTGGGGCCGGGCGCCGCGCTGAAGCAGGCCGCCCTCATCGTCCCGAAGATTGTCGGGCAGATGGTGCGGGTCCTCGGCGGGCTGCTGGTGGGCTCGGTGCCGATGAACACCGTGGGCGGCCCCATCATGATGTACCAGCTGGCGTCCAAGAGCGCCGAGCAGGGCCTGGACAGCTTCCTCCACCTGATGGCGCTCATCTCCATCAACCTGGGGGTGATGAACCTGCTGCCCATCCCCGTGCTGGACGGCTTCCACCTGCTCTCCGCCGCCTGGGAGGGAATTCGCCGCCGCCCCATCCCTGTTCGCGTCCGCGAGGTGGCCAACATGGTGGGGCTCGCGCTGCTCGTCCTGCTGATGCTGTTGGCCGTGACCAACGACATCACCCGCTAGAGGACGCATGCGAGGACTCGCCGTTGCCGGACTGCTCTGCCTGGGTTTCACCTCCGCGTGCGCCTCGCGCGCGGCCAGGCCCGACCCGGCGGAGGACGCCGCCCGCCCGTCGAAGTCGCCGAAGTCCCGTGGTGGCTCGCCCGGGGTGACGCGGCGCGGGCAGATGCCGCGCTCGTACCTGGGCGAAGGGCTGGCCTCGTTCTACGGCCCCGGCCTGCACGGGCGGCCCACCGCGAGCGGGGAGCGCTTCGACCAGGAGGCGATGACGGCCGCGCACCGCAAGCTGCGCTTCGGCTCGTGCCTGCGCGTGGTGAACATGGAGAACGGGCGCGCGGTGAAGGTGCGGGTGAATGACCGGGGCCCCTTCATCGACGGGCGCATCGTGGACCTGTCCAAGGGCGCCGCCCGGAAGCTGGGCATGCTGGACAAGGGCGTGGTGCGCGTCCGGCTGTACCGCTGCGAGGACCGGGTGTCGGAGATTCCGCAGGCAATGTGGGCCGCGCCGGTGTAGTGAGCCGTCCCATGTTTCTCTCGCTGGACACCTCGACGTTGACGTTGTCGCTGGCCCTGGTGGAGCGAGCGCCCGGTGGCGCGCTGCGCACGCTTGAGCACGTGGTGGTGGGGCCGCCGCGCAAGCAGAGCGAGCTGCTGCCCGGCATCGTCGGGGAGCTGCTGGAGCGCCATGGCGCCACGCTGCCCACCCTGGAGGGGCTGGTGGTGGGCC
>NZ_JAAIYB010000024.1 GCF_010894475.1 Myxococcus vastator | reverse complement strand
ATGTCCAGCACCATGAGGGCGGGGCGGGGAGGCTGGGCCAGCTGCTCCAGGGCCTCCCGGCCGTTGCGCGCCACTCGCACCGCGTGGCCGTGCATCTCCAGGTAGTCCTGGAGGGCCTCACAGATGTCGACGTCGTCTTCGACGATGAGCAGCGGACCGGATGACGTTTGAGCCACCATGCCCGCAAGGTAAGTCCGTGTACGACTGCGGGGAGGGGCTGTCAGGGAGGCTCGGCCGCCTGCCGTATCCGGTGGGGCGGGCGATCGTCTGCCCGGCGGCGGCAGGCATCCGTTGACCGGCTCCCGCCCCGCCTATATAGGGGGCCCCGTCTTACCCTGCCCCGCCTTCCTTCTGGACAAAGCGGGTCGAACGCCCCACAGGAGCTCCCCGGTCCATGGCGTCCCTTCGCGACATTCGCAAGCGCATCCGCTCGGTGAAGAACACGCGTCAAATCACCAAGGCGATGAAGATGGTCTCCGCCGCGAAGCTCCGCAAGGCGCAGGACGGCATCCTGGCGGCGCGTCCCTACGCGACGATGCTGGACCAGATCATCGCGGACCTGTCCGCCCGCGCCGGGGCCGAGAGCCTCAGCCACCCGCTGCTCACGGCCCGTCCGGTGAAGCGCGTGGAGCTGGTGCTCCTCACGTCGGACCGTGGCCTCGCCGGCGGCTTCAACTCCAACGTCATCCGCCGCGCCAACCGGTTCCTCTACGAGAACACGAACCTGGAGAGCATCCGCCTCTCTACCGTGGGCCGGAAGGGCAACGACTTCTTCCGCAACCGCGGCCAGAACATCCGCAAGGACTTCGGCGGCCTGTACCAGCGCCTGAACTACCGCGCCGCCGCGGACGTGGCCGAGGAGCTGGTGGCCAGCTACATCAACGGCGAGGTGGACGCGGTCCACATCGTCTACAACGAGTTCGTCTCCGCCATCGCCCAGACGGTGAAGGTCGCTCAGCTGCTGCCGCTGCAGACGCTGGGCACGCCGGGCCAGACCCCGACGGAAGGCTCCACCGCGCTGGTGGACTTCAAGTACGAGCCGGACCGTCAGGC
This sequence comes from Myxococcus vastator, assembly GCF_010894475.1. Classification (GTDB taxonomy): domain Bacteria; phylum Myxococcota; class Myxococcia; order Myxococcales; family Myxococcaceae; genus Myxococcus; species Myxococcus vastator. The sequence continues at coordinate 37,709 of NZ_JAAIYB010000024.1, read as the reverse complement.
CGTGCTGGACCGCCTGGTGCCGCAGGCCGTCAACATCAAGCTCTACCGCGCCCTGCTGGAGAGCGTGGCCAGTGAGCACGGCGCCCGCATGAGCGCCATGGAGAACGCCACCTCCAACGCGACTGACATGATTGGCAGCCTGACGCTCACCTACAACCGCACGCGTCAGGCGGTCATCACCAAGGAGCTGATGGAGATCGTCTCCGGCGCCGAGGCCCTGAAGTAGGGCCTTCGCCGCGCCGCGCCGCTGTCTCCTGGGCCCGCCCCGTCTATCGGGGTGGGCCCTTCGCGTTTAAGCCCCTGGCCGAGCGCGCGAGTCCGCGCTCGAGGAGGGGGTACATGCGTCAGCGGCTGTGGTTGTTCCTGGGGCTGGTGTGCTGCGTCACGGGGTGTGGCTTTGAAACCGTCTCCAGCGGGTATGGGGGCATCGGCTTCGACTCGTTCGGCAGCGGCACGCAGCGTGAGCCGTATGGCGAAGGGTTCCACCTCCTGCGGCCGGGCAAGTCGCTCATCGTCTACGACTTGCGCGTGCAGGAGATGAAGGACGGGCTGAGCGTCCTGTCCAACAACGGCCTGGACCTCAAGGTGGACGCCAGCGTGCGCTACCGGGTGGACCCCGCGAAGCTCTTCGAGCTGCACACCCAGACGGGGCCCAAGTACGCCGACATCCTGATCGCCCCGGTGGTCCGCTCGGAGGCGCGCAAGGTGTTCGGCCGCTACGCGCCGGAGGAGATCTACTCCTCGAAGCGCGAGCAGATTGAGCAGGAGATTTTCGAGGAGGTGATGCGCTCGCTCGAAGGCAAGCACGTGGTGGTGGAGGCCATCCTGGTGCGGGACGTGACGCTGCCCTCGGCCATCCGCGACGCCATCGCCGACAAGCTGGCGGAGGAGCAGCGCAGCCAGAAGATGCGCTTCACCCTGGACAAGGAGCGCCAGGAGGCGGAGCGCAAGCAGATCGAAGCGGAGGGCATCGCCCGGTACCAGGACATCGTCCGCAAGGGGCTCACCGAGGAGTACCTGCGCTTCAAGGGCATCGAGGCGACGGAGCGGATTGCCCAGAGCCAGAACGCCAAGGTCGTCCTGGTCGGCAGCCCGAACAGCGGGCTGCCCCTGGTGTACCAGCCGGATGGGCGGTAAGGGGTGGCGCGCGGCCTGTGGCATGCGCTAAGCGGGACTTACCAGTCAGGTGCCCGGGAGGCTTGACCCCCGGGGGGGGCCCCGGTAAAGGGGGCCCGCCCTCACAGCCGGGCCGAAATTTCAAGGGTGGCGGCGCCCGTCCGCTCCCCGTGCGAGGCAGACGATTCCATGAGCGCTCAAGTTCCGACGGCAGGCAGAATCATCCAGGTCCTCGGCCCCGTGGTCGACGTCGAGTTCCCGCCCGGCGGTCTCCCCGAGGTCTACACGGCCCTCAAGGTCACCAACGCGAACCTGAGCGCCGACGCGGACAACCTCACCCTCGAGGTCGCGCAGCACCTGGGCGAGAACACCGTCCGCACCATCGCCATGGACTCCACGGAGGGCCTGGCTCGCGGCATGCCCGTCACGAACACGGGCGCCCCCATCCAGGTGCCGGTGGGCAAGGCCACGCTGGGCCGCATCCTGAACGTCACCGGCGACCCGGTGGACGAGATGGGCCCCGTGAAGGCGCAGGAGTACTGGTCCATCCACCGCGCGCCCCCGCCCTTCACGGAGCAGGACGTGCGCGTGCAGATGTTCGAGACGGGCATCAAGGTCATCGACCTGCTCGCCCCGTACACCCGCGGCGGCAAGATTGGCCTCTTCGGCGGCGCCGGCGTGGGCAAGACGGTGCTCCTGCAGGAGCTCATCCGCAACGTGGCCGTGGAGCGCGGCGGCTTCTCCGTGTTCGCCGGCGTCGGTGAGCGCACCCGCGAGGGCAACGACCTCTACCACGAGATGCAGGACACGAAGGTCATCCAGACGGACAACCTGGAGGCCAGCCAGGCCGTGCTGGTGTACGGCCAGATGAACGAGCCGCCCGGCGCCCGCGCCCGCGTGGCCCTGTCCGCGCTGACCATGGCCGAGTACTTCCGCGACGTGGAAGGCCGCGACGTGCTCCTCTTCGTGGACAACATCTTCCGCTTCACCCAGGCCGGCTCCGAAGTGTCCGCCCTCCTGGGCCGCATCCCCAGCGCCGTGGGTTACCAGCCCACGCTGGCCACGGAGATGGGCAGCCTGCAGGAGCGCATCACCTCCACCACGAAGGGCTCCATCACCTCCGTGCAGGCCATCTACGTCCCCGCCGACGACCTCACGGACCCGGCGCCCGCGACGGCCTTCGCCCACCTCGACGCGACCACGGTGCTCAACCGCTCCATCGCCGAGCTGGCCATCTTCCCCGCCGTGGACCCGCTGGACTCCACCAGCCGCATCCTGGACCCGGCCGTCATCGGCGCGGAGCACTACGGCGTGGCCCGGAAGGTCCAGGGCATCCTCCAGCGGTACAAGGAGCTGCAGGACATCATCGCCATCCTCGGCATGGACGAGCTCTCCGAGGACGACAAGCAGGTGGTGGCCCGCGCTCGGAAGATCCAGAAGTTCCTGTCGCAGCCCTTCTTCGTGGCCAAGGTCTTCACGGGCAAGGACGGCCGCTACGTGAAGCTCCAGGACACCATCCAGGGCTTCAAGGAGATCGCCGAGGGCAAGCACGACGACATCCCCGAGGGCGCCTTCTACATGGCGGGCAGCATCGACGAGGTGGTCGAGAACGCCCGGAAGATGGCGGTGTGAGCTAAGCTGGGCGCTTTTCCTCCCGCGGAGTCACCATGCGCCGTGCAGCACTCGCCCTGGTCCTGATGTTCCTGGCTCCCTCCTCCGCCCTGTCGGAGGAGCGCAGGGGACGGGCCCGGGTGAGCGCCAACGGGCTCTACAGCGTCCGCATGGTGGAAGCGGCGCAGGACCAGTGCCGGTTGGAGGTGACGCAGGAGAGCGGCCCCGTCTGGACGCTGAATGCGTGTCTGGGCACGGTGGACGACTTCTACTTCGTCTCCAACGACGGCGAGCGCGTCTGGGTGGTGTGGCCGCTGGTGGAGAAGGGCAAGGCCGTGGCGGCGCCGCGGCCGAAGAAGAAGTCGAAGGCGAAGAAGCCCAAGGGGCCTCCCGCCTGGGCGCGCGTGGTGGTGGCGGCGCAGTACGGGCGGGATGGGCAGCGGCTTCAGGAGAAGCGGCTGACCGAGTGGCTCACGACGCGGCAGCTCTCCGAGGTGCGCCAGCTCACCCACCACTTCAAGTGGCTGGAGGGCACGCTCGGCATCCCCGGCAAGGGGCCCCGGCTGACGGACGCCGGGGTGGTGGAGTTGGAGCCGGTGGGTGGAACCACCCGTCAGCTCACGTTCTGATTCGGTTGTGCGAGGAGCCTCATGGCCAAGCTGACTGTGGAGATTGTCACCCCCGAGAAGCGCATCCTGTCGGTGCAGGCCGACGAGGCGATTGTTCCTGGCGGCCGGGGCCTGTTCGGCGTGCGGCCGGGGCACACCCCGTTCCTGTCGCTGATGGAGCCGGGCGCGCTGACGCTGATTGAGGGTGGCCGGCGCGAGTCCTACTTCGTCGCGGGCGGCTTCGTGGAAGTGGGCAACGACAAGGTGCTGGTGCTCGCCGACGCGGCCGAGCCCGTCACGGGCATCGACGTGGACGGCGCCCGCCGCCGCATGGCCGAGGCGCAGGAGCGCATGAAGGGCATGTCCTCCGAGGATGCGCGCTTCGAGCTGGAGCAGGCCACGGTGCGCCGTGAGGCCGCCCGTATCGGCGCCGCCAACACCGCGCGCGCGTAGGCTTCTCCCGCGGTTCACCGCCCAGGGGCGTCTCTCGCTCCTGGCGGTCCTGGCGTGACACCCGGGCTCCCCTCGCGCGGAGCCGGTGTCCGCTGCGGTCTTCCGTGACGGTGCCCCGCTGGGGTGGCGCCTCCGGAGCAGGCCTTTCGTCAGCGGCTGTCCTTGGTCGCAGTAGCTCCACTGACAGTGGTGCTCCCATTTGACGGTGCGGGTTTTAAAGTGCATTTAGAATGCATCTTAAGGCCCATGCCGGGCGAGAGGAGCGGCACCATGAGCGTTGCGGCGGAGAAGAGTGTCTACGAGCAGCTGGGGGGAGCGCCGGCGATGACGGCGGCGGTGGAGGTCTTCTACCGGAAGGTGCTGGCGGACGAGCACATCAGCCACTTCTTCGAGGACGTGGACATGGAGCGCCAGGCCGCCAAGCAGAAGGCGTTCCTGACGATGGTGACGGGGGGGCCGGTCCAATACTCGGGCAGGGACATGCGCGCGGGCCACGCGCCCCTGGTGAAGCGGGGGCTGAACGACTCGCACTTCGACGCGGTGGCGGGCCACCTGAAGGCGACGCTGGAGGAGCTGGGCGTGGCCGCGCCGCTGGTGGCGAAGGTGCTGGCCATCGCGGAGAGCGCCCGCGTGGACGTCCTGGGCCGCTGACCGGAGGAGCACGCCATGGCCAAGGTGAAGCACGAGTCCAACTGGTATCCGCTGGAGTCCGGAGAGAGCGTGCTGGACGCGCTGCTGCGCCAGGGCGTGTCCATTCCGAATGCGTGTCGCGCGGGGGCCTGCCAGTCCTGCCTGATGCGGGCCGTGGCGGGGACGGTTCCGGAGGCCTCGCAGGTGGGGCTGAAGGACACGCTCCGGGCACAGGGCTACTTCCTCGCCTGTGCCTGCCGGCCTCCGGAGGGCACGCTGTTGGAAGTCACTGGCGCGGAGGCCCTGCGCCTCCCCGCGCGCATCCAGGCGCTGTCATGGCTGTCCACCAGCGTCCTTCGCGTGCGGCTGGTGACGGACAGCCCGCTGGCGTACCACGCGGGGCAGTACCTCTCCCTGGTGCGCGAGGACGGGCTGACACGCAGCTATTCGCTGGCAAGCCTGCCCCACGAGGATGCGCTGGAGCTGCATGTGCGGCTGCTGCCGGGCGGGGCGATGAGCGGCTGGCTGGCGCGTGACGCACGGCCGGGAGACAGGCTGCAGGTGCAGGGCCCGGCGGGGAGCTGCTTCTATGTGCCCGGCCGGCCCGAGCAGCCCTTGTTGCTGGCGGGCACGGGCACGGGGCTGGCGCCGCTGTACGGCATCGTCCGCGACGCGCTGGCGGCGGGCCATTCGGGGCCCATCTGGCTCTTCCATGGCGCTCGGACGCCCGAGGGGCTCTACCTCACCGCCGAGCTGCGGGCGCTGGCCGAGCAGCATCCCCAGTTCCACTATCGTCCGGGCGTGCTGGAAGGCGGCACCCGGGACATCGCCGAGGGTGCGCTCGATGCGCTCATCCGCGCCGAGTGCCCCAAGCCCGTGGGCTGGCGCGCATGGCTCTGCGGAGACGGGCCATTGGTGCTATCCCTTCGCAAGAAGCTGTTCCTGGCCGGGCTCTCGCTGAAAGACCTCCACACGGATGCCTTCCTGCCGAGCGTCCCTCAGGTCCAGCGTACTTCCGACGCCGGAGCCCGCTGACGTGCACCTCACCCTCCATGCCGACTACTCGCTGCGGGTGCTGCTCTACCTGGCCACGCGCACCGGGCGGCCCGTCTCCACGCAGGAGATGGCGGATGCGTACGGCATCTCCAAGCACCACCTGGTGCGCGTGGTGCAGACGCTGGCGGGGCAGGGGGTGGTGGACGCGCGAGCGGGCCGCTCCGGCGGCGTGGTGCTGGCGCGCGCGCCAGCGGACATCCAGGTGGGGAGCGTGCTGCGCGCCGCGGAGCCCGACTTCCACCTGGTGGAGTGCTTCGACCGGGAGCGCAACGCCTGCCCCATCTCCCCCGCGTGTGGGCTCAAGGGGGTGCTGGACGAAGCGCGCGAGGCGTTCCTCGCGGTGCTGGACCGGTACACGCTGGCGGACCTGCTCCGCCGCTCGCGCCCGAACCTGCAGGACTACTTCCTCCCCGCCGCCGCGCCATGATGTCCGGCACGCTGGAGCTGTTTCATCGCATCGCGGATGCACCTTCCGCGCAGGCCCGGCGCTACATCGTGGACTACGCGCTGGAGGACCGCGTGCGCTTTCGCAACGTGGCCTTCGACGAGGCGGAGGCGGACTGGCGCACGCATGGCGGACACACCACGCCCGCGCTCTGGGACGGCACGCACCTGCATCAGGGCGCGCAGGCGGTGATGGCGCGCTTGCAGGCCGTCGTCAACCTGGGACGTGACGACGCGTGAAGTGACGGCGCGCGTGTGCTGACACCCGCGTGCTCGTGCCACTTGCGCGTCCCTCGTGCGCCATTCCCACCGTGCGCGAAGCTTCGAGAGTTGGACACGTGTACAGGTGCGCGAATGCGCGCACCCGCCGAGGCTTGCCGCGCGTGTGTTGGTTGCGGTAGTCACCCCACCCCGCGCTGCGATCCACCAGGCGCCAGGGATGGAGCGTGGACGGTGAAGAATCCGAGCGGCGGAGTTTCGAGGACGGCTGTAGCGCGCTCGTCAAGCCCCGGCATGATTCTTCCCGCTCCGGCTCGCGGATGTTTCACGGGTTTCTCTCCTTTCTCGCTGGCCGTTCTGGCCTGAGCCTCGGTTAATCTCCACGACCCCATGCCGCTGACTCCCGCCGAGCGCCAGGACAGGTTCCATGCGGCGTTCGTGGGGCTCGCCATCGGTGATGCGCTCGGCTTTCCGCTGCGCGGCATCCCACCGGCGAGCCTCGCGCGGCTCCCCGGCCTCGCCGAGGACTTCGCGCCCCGTCCGCGTGGCAAGTTCGCCAAGGGCCAGTTCAGCGACGACACGCAGCTGCTGCTCGCGGCGGCGGAGAGCGTCATCCGCGAGGGCAAGGTGGAAGGCCGCAGCGCGGCGGCGCACCTGGCGTGGCTGTGGCAGGAGGGCATCATCCTCCAGCCGCCCAAGAGCCTGTCGGACGCGCTGCAGCGGCTGGCCAGCGGCGTGCCGTGGATGAGCGCGGGCGCGTCGTTGGGCACGCGCTGCCATTCGGTGCTCAGCCGCGCGCTGGTGGTGGGCCTGCTGGAGAGTGGCCACCGCGCGCGCCTGCCGCATGACGCCGGGGTGCTCACCATCATCACGCACAAGGATCCGGTGTGCGCGGCGGCGGCGGCGGCCTTCGCGCAGGCCGCGGCGCTGGGCATGGAAGAGGAGCCGCTGACGCCCGCGGCCTTCTGCGAGGAGCTGGCGCTGGCGGCGGCCGTGCACGACAAGGGGCTGGCCGAGGAGGTGCGCCACCTGCCGCGCCTGCTCACCTGGGACACCGCGCGCGCGCTGACGCAGCTGCGCAAGGTGGGTGTGCCCCCCAGCGAGCTGAAGGGCGTGGACGGGCTGCCGCCGCACGTGGTGCCGGTGCTGCTGACGTCGCTGTACGCCATCCTCAAGGTGCCGCACGACTTCCGGGAGGCGGTGGCCCTCACGCTGCGCTGCGGCGGCGAGGCGGACGTGGCCGCCGCGCTGACGGGCGCGCTGCTGGGCGCTCACCTGGGGACGCGCGCCATCCCCGCGCGGCTGCGCAAGCAGGTGCTGTACTCCGAAAACCTGGTGGATACGGCGGACCGCCTCTTCCGCGCCCATCAGGTCCGCGAGACGCTGGCCACCGCCCTGTCGCACCGCCGCCGCCGCTGAGCGCGAGGGCTGGGCAGGCGAGCAGCCTCCGCCGTGCATTCCCCCGGGGCTTCACTGGAGGGAGCGTCCTGCCCACCTTGTGCGAAGGAGCGGGCCGCAAGGATGCCAGGCAGGCATGGGAGGCGAACGTCGTGGATCTCGAATCGGAACGCCTGGAGCGAAGTCAACTGGAGACGCTCTCCACGGCGGAGCTCATCCGGCACGCCCTGGCGGAGACGCGCCTGCTGGTGCGCGCCGAGGTGATGCACGCCAAGAAGGAGCTGCGTGAGGAGCTGAAGGCCGCGCGCACCGCGGGCATCCTCCTGGGGGCGGGCGCGGTGCTGGCGCTCACCGCGCTGGCCGTCCTCTTCGTCGCGCTGGGGCTGGCCTTGCCCATGGCCCAGGCGCTGGGCGTGCTGGTGGTGGGCGTGGTGCTGCTGGCGATTGCCGGCGGCCTGCTCTTCATGGGCCGCAAGCGCGTGCCCAAGAAGCCGCTGCCGCACACCCAGGAGCGCTTGAAGACGGACTACCAGCTCACGCGGGAGACGCTGCAATGAATGGCAACGGCCGCGACGCAGGCGGGCCCTCGGCAATCGAGCGGCACGAGGACCACCACATCACCCGGGGCATGGGGGACCGCAAGCAGGTGGAGGAGACCGCGGACCGCATCCGCGACGAGCTGATGCTCACGCTGGCGGAGCTGGACCGGCGGCGCGAGCGCGCGCTCGACGTGCGCTACCACGCGCGGCAACACCGCACGGAGTTGATGACCGCGGGCGCCGCGCTGCTGACGGTGGTGGGCCTGGGGGTGGGGTACGCCATCTACCGCGCGAGGCACCGCGACGAGATTCTGCGCCGCAAGCGCCGCAAGGCCCTGTCGCGCGCCTGGGAGCATCCGGACCGGGTGGCCTCCAGCGCGGAGCAGCGTCCGCTGGGCGCGGAGCTGGGGCGAAAGCTCGTCCTCATCTTCGCCAGTGCGCTCGCCACCGCTGTCGCACGAAACGCCGTGGTGACGTTGGTTCCCGCGCGCCGCGTCCCCGCTTCTGCTCAGGGGGTTGATAAGAACTCATAATTGCGACAAAATCAGACATAAACCATTCTGATGTCCATGACGGACCTGCTCTATGCGCGGGCTCAAATGGGCATGTCGCTCGCGTTCCACATCCTCTTCGCCGCGGCGGGGGTGGCGCTCCCCGTCCTCATGGTGCTCAGTGACTGGAAGGGCCGGCGCACTGGGGACGCGGACTACCCGAAGCTGAGTCAGAAGCTGGCGAAGGGGACGGCCATCCTCTTCGCGGTGGGCGCGGTGAGTGGCACGGTGCTGTCCTTCGAGCTGGGCCTGCTGTGGCCGGAGTTCATGGGGCAGTACGGCGAGGTGATTGGGCTGCCCTTCAGTCTGGAAGGCGTCGCCTTCTTCACCGAGGCCATCTTCCTGGGCATCTATCTGTACGGGCGGGAGCGGGTGTCGCCAGGGCTGCACCTGTTCTCCGGCGTCATGGTGGCGGTGAGCGGCGCGGCCAGCGCCTTCTTCGTCACGCTGGTCAATACGTTCATGAACCACCCGTCGGGCTTCACGCCGTCGGCGTCGGGGCCCATGGACGTGCAGCCGCTGGTGGCCATGTTCAGCCCTGGCTGGCAGTACCAGACGGCGCACGTGCTGCTCTCCTGCTACCAGGCGAGCGCCTTCGCCATGGCGGGCATCCACGCCTTCGTGCTGCTGCGCTACCCGGGCGCGGCCTTCCACCGCAAGGCCCTGTCGGTGGCGCTGCCGCTGGCGTGTGTCACCGCGCTGCTCCAGCCCGTGGTGGGGGACTTGTCCGCCAAGCACGTGGCGAAGGCGCAGCCGGTGAAGCTGGCCGCCATGGAGGGGCAGTTCGAAACGGAGCGCGGCGCGCCGCTTCGGCTGGGTGGACTCCCCAACGTGGAGACGGGCGAGGTGCCCTACGCGGTGGACATCCCCAAGGGGCTGTCGATTCTCGCCTTCGCGGACCCGGACGCGGAGGTGAAGGGCCTCAACGCCTTCCCGCGCGACGAGTGGCCGCCGGTGGCGAAGGTCCACGTGGCCTTCCAGGTCATGGTGGGCACCGGCAGTGCCATGGCGCTGCTGGCGCTGGTGACGCTGGGCTGGCGGTGGCGGAAGAAGGCGTGGCCTCACGGGCGGAAGCTGATGTGGGCGTGGCTGTTGTCGGGGCCGCTGGGCGTGGTGGCCATGGAGGCGGGCTGGCTCGTCACGGAGTGGGGGCGGCAGCCGTGGATTCTTCGCGGCGTCATGCGCACGGCGGACGCGGTGACGCCGGTGCCACACCTGGCCGCGCCCTTCTGGACCTTCACCGCCGTGTACCTGTTCCTGGGGGTGACGGTGGTGTTCCTGCTGGTGCGGCAGGTGGCGGGCACGCTGCCCTCGCGAGACAGCCGTCTGACGGGAGGTGAGGCCCATGCCCACTGACGCGATTCTGGGCTTCGCGGTGGCGGGGACCTTCGTCCTCTACGCGCTCTTCGGCGGGGCGGACTTCGGCGGCGGGGTGTGGGACCTGTTGGCCTCGGGGCCGCGCAAGGCGGAGCAGCGCGCGCTCATCGCCCGCGCCCTTGGCCCGGTGTGGGAGGTGAATCACATCTGGCTCATCGTGGGCATGGTGCTGCTGTTCGCCGGCTTCCCGCGCGCCTTCGCGGTGCTGAGCGTGGCGCTGCACGTGCCGCTGACGTTGCTGCTGCTGGGCATCGTGTTCCGGGGCGCGGCCTTCACCTTCCGGACCTACGACACGCGCGGGGACACGGCGCAGCGGCAGTGGGGGCTCGTCTTCAGTGGGGCCAGCGTCATCGCGCCGGTGCTGCTGGGCCTGTGTGTGGGGGCCGTGGTGGGCGGCACCATCCGCGTGGAGGGGCGGGTGGTGGTGAGCGGCTTCTTCGCGTCGTGGCTCACGCCCTTCTCGTGGGCGGTGGGCGCGCTGGCGCTGTGCCTCTTCGCCTTCCTGGCGGCGGTGTACCTCACGCACGAGGCGCCCGGGTCCGCGCTGCGCGAGGACTTCCGCCGCCGGGCGATGGGCGCGGGCGTGGCCGTCTTCGTCGCGGCGCTGGCGGTGCTGCTGCTGGCCCGGGACGGTGCGCCGCGCGTGTGGGAGGGGCTCTTGCGCTCGCCCTTCGCCCTGGCGCTGCATGCGGGCACGGCGGTGGCGGCGGTGGCGGCCTTCGCGCTCTTGTGGACGCGCCGCTTCCAGTGGGCCCGCGTCGCGGCGGCCGTGCAGGCGGGGCTCATCGTGCTGGGGTGGGCCGCCTCGCAGCATCCGTTCCTGGTGGTGCCGGACGTCACGTTGCACGGCGCGGCGGCGAGCCCCGGCGCGCAGCGCTTGTTGTTGGTGGCGCTGGGCGTGGGCACGGCCGTGGTGGTGCCCTCGCTGGTGTTGCTGTTCCGCGTCTTCCGGCCCGTGCCCACGCGGCGCGCCGGCTCGGAGGCGTGAGCTGCGCGGGCGCACCCCCGCGCGGAAGGCGGAGTCTTCTACACCCGTCGTAGAAGCCCGCCTTCGTCGCGGAGGTGCCCGCGAGGTGTGCGTCAGTCTTGCGTGGGCCAGACGGCCCGCGGCGCTTCGTCGTCCGTGGCGATGAGCAGGGTGGCGCCTTCGAGCAGGTCCTCGGCGTCCAGGGCCTCCACGGCGGTGCGCACGCCCGCGTCGGCGTCCATCACCCGGCAGTAGACGCGGAGCTGCTGCTCCTGGAGCTCGCCGCCTTCGACCTCGCCATTGCCCGTCCAGCCGAGCGCGTCCGTGAGCAGCTCCTCCACGGCGACGCGCTTCTCCACATCGTGGCCGGTGCCCTTGCCCTCGACGGTGTACTGGACGATGAGGGTCATCATCGCCGTGGCGTCGGGCTCGTCATAGCCCTGGTCCACCAGGGGCCCCGCGGCCTCGGCGATGACCAGGTCCGGGTCGTCATCCGGGGGGAGGGGGAGCTGGTGGTCCTCGCCCGTCTCGCCCACGAGGCCTTGGTGCACGGTGAGTGCGCCGTCATGCACCCAGGCCTCCCAGTAGCGGAGCCGGTTGCCTTCCTTCTTGTAGAGCTTCAGCACGCTTCGAGTCTCATTCGGAGGGCCCTGCATAGCACGGAGCACGGGGGGCTTTTCGCTCAGAAGGCACGGCCCTGGCCCCCATCCACGGGCAGCGTGGCGCCTGTGACCCAGCGTGCGCGCTCCGAGCAGAGGAAGGCCACCACGTCGGCCACCTCCTCGGGGGCCCCGAAGCGGCCCCAGGGCAGCTCGTCACGCACCAGCTTCGCCACCTTCTCCGGGTCCGCCTTCTGGCGTTTGTCCCAGCTTCCCCCGGGGAAGAGGATGGAACCGGGGGCCACGCCGTTGACGCGGATGCGGTACTGCGCCAGGTCCACCGCCATCTCCTTGGTGAGCGCGGTGATGCCGGCCTTGGCGGTGGTGTAGGGCGCGCTGGTGGCGTACTCGCGGCCGAAGATGGAGTTGATGTGGACGATGCAGCCGCCGCCCTGCTGGCGCATGGCCTCCACGGCGCGCTGGCTGCACCACACGGCGGACAGGAGGTTCCGGTCCAGGACGGACGTCCACTGCTCGGCGGTGGCGGAATGGAAGGCGCCCGCGCCGCCGCTGCCGCCCACGTTGTTGACCAGGATGTCCAACCGGCCGAAGGCGCGCACCGCCGCGTCCACCGCTTCCACGGCGCCGGCCTGGGTGGCCACGTCCGCCACCACCGTGGCCACGTCAGCGTCCTCGGCGCGAAGCTGCGCCGCCGTGGCTTCCAGCGCCTCCGCGCCGCGTGCGCTGAGGCACACCCGCACGCCCTCGCGGGCCAGCGCCGACGCGATGGCCCGGCCAATGCCTCGGCTGCTGCCGGTGATGAGGGCCGTCTTTCCTCTGAGCTCCAAATCCATGGGCGGGCGTTCTACTGCGCCCGTCCGCTCATGGGGACGTCATGGTGCCGGGGCGTTGAGTCCTGGGCGCACGGCCTGACGGCGCCGAGGCGCGGTGCCGCTTCGCCGCACGGCTTCCCGTCCTGCTGCTCGGGGAGGCCGTGCGGCACTGGGGCGCGTGCTCGCGGTTGCCGCGGCCAGGTGCTTCGGCCGCGGGCATCGGTGGCCGCGTCCTACTTCGCCTGGAAGCGCGCCTGTGCCGGCGTGGCCCCGGGGGTGCGGGTGACGCCGCGGTCCGGGTTGGCGGCCAGGTGCTGGAGCACCTTGAACACTGTCTCCACCTCGTCCGGCATGCCGATGTCCGCCGCGAGCTGCTCGGCGGTGCGGGCCTCCGCGCGGGCCTCGCGCAGGCGCGTCGTCAGCTTGCGCTGGAGCTCTAGCACCACGCCCGCGGCCTTCTTGCCCGCCTCCACGCCCGGCTGGTGGTACGCGTTGATGTGCACCAGCGTGGCGTAGAAGCCCACGGCGCGCTCATACAGCGCAATCAGCGCGCCCAGCGTGCGCGCGCTCACGTCCGGCACGGTGAGGGTGAGCGACTCGCGGTCCTTCTCGTAGAGCGCGCGCCGCGTGCCCAGCAGGAAGCCCAGCAGGTAGTCGCCGCTGGTGACGCCGGGCTCCACTTCCTGCGAGCCGCCGTCACGGTCCTTGAGCACCTCGATGAAGGTGGCGAAGAAGTTGAGCACGCCTTCACGCAGTTGCTGCACATAGGCGTGCTGGTCCGTGGAGCCCTTGTTGCCGTAGACGGCGATGCCCTGGTTCACCACCTGGCCATCCAGGTCCGTCTCCTTGCCCAGCGACTCCATGACGAGCTGCTGCAGGTAGCGCGACATCAGCAGCAGCCGGTCCTTGTACGGCAGGATGACCATGTCCTTCTGGCCCCGGCCATCACCGGCGTAGTGCCACATGAGCGCCAGCAGCGCGGCCGGGTTCTTCAGCGCGTCCCGCTGCCGCGTCGCCGCGTCCATGTCGCGCGCGCCCTTCAGCAGCGCGTCGATGTCCAGCCCCTGCAGCCGCGCGGGCAGCAGACCCACCGCGGACGTCACCGACGTGCGCCCGCCAACCCAGTCCCACATGGGAAAGGTGCGCAGCCAGCCCTGCTTCTTCGCGTGGGTGTCCAGCTCGCTGCCCGCGCCGGTGACGGCCACGGCGTGCTTGCTGAAGTCCAGGCCCCGCGCCGCGTAGCCGCGCTCGGCCTCCAGCATGCCGTTGCGCGTCTCCTTGGTGCCGCCCGACTTGCTGATGACCAGGGTGAGCGTCTCCGCCAGCCGCTCGCCCAGCTGCGCCAGCACGCGGTCGAAGCCGTCCGGGTCCGTGTTGTCGAAGAAGGACACCTGCATCGGGTCCTTCGCCGAGCCCAGCGCGTCCGCCACCAACTGCGGCCCCAGCGCCGAGCCGCCAATGCCGACAATCAGCACCTGCGTGAAGCGCTGCGCCTTCTGCGGCTTCACCCGGCCCTCATGCACGTCCTTCGCGAAGGCGTGGATGGCGGCCACCGTGTCGGTGATTTCCTGCTGGAGCGCGGGCTCGGGCGCCAGCTCCGGCGCGCGCAGCCAGTAGTGGCCCACCTTGCGCTGCTCGTCCGGGTTGGCGGCGGCGCCCTTCTCCAGGGCCTCCATCGCGTCGAAGGCCTCCTCCACGCGGGGGCGCATCCGCTCCAGGTAGTCCGCCGGGAAGCGCATCCGCGAGACGTCGAGCGTGAAGTCCAAGGCCGGGACGACGCACAGATAACGCTGGTACCGCTCCCACAGTTCTCGCTCGGTCATGGCTCCTCCTGGCAGTTCTCGCGTCGCGAAAAGTGCCCGGTGGCTTAGCGCCTCCGTGCGCGGGTGGGAAGCCGGACGGCGGTGTCGACGCGCATCCACGAGGCCAAGGACGGCCGGGTGCTCAACACCTCACACGGAGGGGCGGGCCGCTTCGGGCGGCTGGACTCCGGACGGCTGGGGCGCCTCTAGGCCCTCGGGCTTCCAGGCCGGGTTGCGGAAGACGTAGCTCAGGCGCTGCTTCAGGGGGCCGGGCTTCGCCGCGTCGCGAGTCATCGCCGCGAACTCGTGGAAGGCGATGCGCACGGGATTGAACGTCTCCAGGTTCTTCGTCAGGCCGTACACGGGCTTCTCGCCCTCCGGCTCGAACGTGCCGAAGAGCCGGTCCCAGATGATGAGGATGCCCGCGTAGTTCTTGTCCAGGTAGCGCGGGTTGGACGCATGGTGCACGCGGTGGTGCGACGGCGTGTTGAGCACCCACTCCAGCGGGCGCGGCAGCCGGCCAATGGCCTCGGTGTGAATCCAGTACTGGTAGAGCAGGCTGATGGACTGCTGCGCGACAATCATCACCGGGTGGAACCCGGCCAGCGCCAGCGGTGCCCAGAAGACGAAGCTGGTGGGCGGCGTCCACGTCTGCCGCAGCGCCGTGGAGAGGTTGTAGTGCTGGCTGGAGTGGTGCACCACGTGGGAGGCCCAGAAGAAGCGGCTCTCATGATGGACGCGGTGGAAGGCGTAGTAGCAGAGGTCGTCCGCGAAGAAGAGGAGCACCCACGCCAGCGCGCCGAAGCCCATGCGCAGCGGCGTCAGGTGGTAGAGCGCCAGGTAGCCGGCGAAGGCCACGCCCTTCCACAGGACGTTGATGGCCACGTTGCCCAGCCCCATGGAGAGGCTGGCGGCGGTGTCCTTCCAGGTGTGGCCCACCATGGGACGGCCTTCGTCCCGCTGCTTCTTCACCCAGAAGGCCTCGGCAATCACCGTGAGGGCGAACACCGGGATGGCCAGGGCGATGAGGTCGGGGATGTGTGGTGCGTCCATGGTGGGGCCCTCCGTGTCGACAAGCTCAGGAGCGGGCGCGGCGGCGAGGCCGCGCCAGTGAAGGGAGGAAGGCGTTGCGCATGAAGTGGGTGAGCGCATCCAACATGCGCCGGTGCGCCGGGTCGTCCGGCCGGGCGCTGCCTCCCACCGCGGCACCCTGCACCGCGTCCAGCGCCAGCTCCACGATGGAGTCGAAGTCCGGGTGCGCGGAGGCCTCGGGGAACAGCTCGCGCGCCACGCGGTGCAGGTTCTCCCGGTGCGGCCCGTCCACCGCCACCAGCGCCACGCGCAGCTCCGCGTCCGTGCGCGCCGCGACGTACAGCTCGATGGCGGCCTGCAGCTCCGGGCGCTGGAACGCGGCCCACAACATGTCCACCGCCGCCGCGATGCGGTCCCTGCCTGACGGCCGCGCACCCACCCCCGCCAGGTAGTCCTGGATGAGCCGCGGGAAGAGGTGCTCCACCGCCGCGGCGAGCAGCTCCTCCTTCGTGTCGAAGTGGGTGAAGAGCGCGCCCTGTGACAGGCCCGCCCGCTTGGACACCTCCACCGTCGTCAGGCGGGCGTAGCCCTGCTCCACCAGCGTCTCGATGGTGGCGTCCAGCAGCTTGCGCCGCGTCGTCTCACGGCGCTCCTGCTGCGTGCGGCGGACAGGCCGAGCCGGCGCGTCCGATGGAGGCTTCTTCGCGGCCATTCACCCCGCAGGATAATGCTTAACTTAGTGAGTGACCAGTCACTTTCCGTGGCTGAGGGTGAGCGCTCCTCACAGTGGCGTGCGCCGCCACCTGTCCCCGTACATGGGCACGTCGAAAGGGAAGGGGTCGCTCGCGAGCCGCGTCAGGCCCGCTTCCCCAGCGGCCGGGCGGGCAGGGGCCTGGCTGCCATGCGCGCGGCGTTCGCTCGGGACTCGGGTATGAGTCTCTTCAGGAGGGTGGGCGTGCCGAGGCCCTCCACGTCGTCCAGCAGACAGGCGCGGTGAAAAATCCGCAGGGAAATACCCGCGCCCCTTGCCCTCGTTTCCGCCGCGCCCCGATATGAACCTTTCAGCCCTCCTCCTTGGTTCTCTCCTGGCTTCGGCCCCCGCGGTTCCTTCCTCTCTCCCCACGGATGTGGGTGAAGTGCCTGAAGTCGGCGTTCCGTTCGCCTGTGGTCGTATCCACACGGTGAGCCAGGGACATGACACGGGAAGCCACCAGCACAACGACACGCATGCATGGGATTTCCGCATGCCGGATGGCACGCCCATCGTCGCCGCGCGCGACGGCACGGTGCGTCTGTCTCGCGGTGACAGCACCAAGGGTGGCTGTGACGAGAAGTTCGCGCCCTACGCCAACTACGTCGTCATCTCCCACGGCGATGGACTGGAGACGCAGTACCTCCACTTCAGCGCGGTGGTGGTGAAGCCGGGTGACGTGGTGAAGGAAGGCCAGCTCATCGGCTTCTCCGGCTCCACGGGCTGGGCCTGCGGCGCGCACCTGCACTTCAAGGTGGCGCGTGAGAGCGGCAAGGGTTGGAACAACCCGTCCGTTCCGGCGCGCATCGCCGGCTACGGGGACCCGGTGCGCGACACCCGCGTGGCCGCGCCCATCTGCAAGGACAACGGCACGCAGTCGCTCATGGCCAGCAACGGCGGCGCGCACACCCCGGGGCAGCCGGTGGTGTCCATGTCACCGGAGCGCCAGCAGGCCCTTCGCGGCCTCCCGCCCGGGGCGCAGCGCATCCTCGACGGCCTCTCCCAGCCTCCCGCCCAGGGCGGCCAGGGCCTCGACGAAGCGCGCCCGGCCCGTGGTCCCCGCACGGCGAGCGGCCCCAGCGAGACTCGCTGAGGCCAGCAGCGCGCCCGCTCCGGCGAGCAGCATGAAGAGGGCCCCCGCGTTGACGAAGTAGTCCAACGGCAGCAGGGGGCCTTCCACGTAGGCCCGCACCACGCGGTAGCCCACATGCCCCAGCAGGGCCAGCAGCGGCAGGTTGATGAGCGGCAGCACCAGCCAGCGCGCGGTGCGCCACCAGCCAGCCACCGCCTCCGCCACGCCGGTGGTGGCGGTGTAGCGCCAGGCGCCCGCCCGGGCCACCCTCACTTCTTCCAGCAGCGTGTCCACGTCGGGGACGCCCAGCAGCGCGGGCTCCAGTCCGCTCGCGCGCGCCACGCTGCGCGCCTCCGCCAGCGCGGTGCGCGCCGCGGCCTGGGCGCTGAAGTCGTCCTCGAAGGGCTCCACCACCGCGGACTCCGCGGCCCGGGCGCGGGTGTGGCCGCGCACCACGTCCACCACGGTGGAGGCCGCCGCCACCGCCAGCCCCGCGGGCAGGCTGCTGCGCCCCACCAGCGCCGCGGCGCCCAGCCCGCTGGCGCCCCAGAGGGACAGCCGCAGGCCCCAGGCCGCGGGCCCCCAGAAGCGGCCTCCCGCCTGACGCCGCACCTCCGCCGCCAGGTGGCCGTGCGCCAGCCGCAGCCGCGCGTCGAAGTCCGCGCGCAGGCCCTCCGCCGCCTTCTCCAGCCCCGAGTCCAGCGCGGCGCGCGTGCGTGACAGCGTCGCGTCCGTCTCCTTCAGCGCGGCCTCCACGCGGGTGTGCACCTCTTCCAGCGCGCCCATCGCGTTCGTCTTGCGCACGCGCGCGGCCACCGCCTGCGTGGCCAGGCCGCGCAGGTGGAAGAGCAGGGCGCCGAACTCGCCGGACACGTCCCGGCCGTCCTTCGCCGACAGGGCGCTGATGGCGAAGACGGGCACGTCTTCCTGCGCCAGGCCGTACTGCTCGGAGGCCACGCGGCGCACCTGGGCCTTGAGCGTGTCGCGCGACTCCGGGGACAGCTCGTCCGCGAAGTTGAGGATGAAGACGAGCGCGCGGCGGCGGGCGAACTCCGTGAGGAACTCCACCTGCGAGGCCTCCGCCACGCTGCCGCGGTGCATGACGACGAGCGCCACATCCGCGCGCTCCAGCGCCGCGCGGGCCACTTCGCGGTGCGTGGTGGCCACGCTGTTGAGGTCCGGCGTGTCGATGAAGATTTGTCCGCCCCACAGGCCCTGGGGGCCGGGGGCATACGTGATGACGCGCGCGCCGGAGCCCGCCAGCGCGTCCGTGGGGGTGCCTTCTGGCGCGAACACGGTGGCGGCCGTGCTGGTGGGCCGGTTGACGCCTTCACGCGACAGGGCCTGCCCCGCCAGCGCGTTGAGCAGCGTGGACTTGCCCGCGCCGGTGGCCCCCACCAGCGCCACGCTCAGGGGGGCGTCCTTGCGCGCCACGCCGCGCGCATAGTCGTCCACCAGCCGCTCCAGGCGCGCGGCATGCGGCCGGAGCGCGGGCAGCTCCAGGGCCGTCTTCAGCAGGGAACGCAGGGCATCGGGTTCAGGCAGGCTCGTCTCGTCCACGTGGGGAGAGCCTGTCCCGGCTTCGCCCGGGTGACTACGAAGAAGATGCGCGGAGGGTGCGCCAGCGTGCAGTTTCCGGCGGCGGCCCCTCGCGAGGTGCCCTCCTGGGCGCGTCGGGCGCCAGGGTGGGACGGGGACCGGATGGCAGCGGGGAGGCCGGGAGGAGTAGAAGCAGTACCACCATGGACCTCTTCCTCATGTCGCCGCCGGGACGCACGTGGGCCCTGCGCGGCCGGAGCAACTTCCGCAGCCGCGAGGCGCCGCCCGTGGACGCGCTTCAGGCCCGGCGGGAGTGGCTGGCGCTGGCCCGGGACATCGAAGCGCGCGGCGGCACGGTGGTCGCGTTGCCGTCTCCCTCCGAGCTCCTGACGGGCATGCCGTACGCCGCCGAATGTGGACAGGTGGTGGCGCGTCCGGGCGCCGCGCCGCTGTTCTTGCTGCCGCGGATGATGAGCGCGCACCGGCAGACGGAGCGCGAGCACTGGGCGCCCCTGGCCCGGGCGCTGGGCATGGAGGTGGTGGACCCGGGCGTGGGCATCTGGGAGGCCCACGGCGACGTGGCCACCTTCGACGGGGTCACGCTGCTGTTCTGGGGCGGCCGCACGACGCTGGACGGCCTGGAGGCCGCGGCGCGCTACTTCCCCGGAGAGGTGCTGCGCCTCCAGGTCCGCGAGCCCGCCTTCCACGGCAACATGGCGGTGCTGCCGCTGCCCGCGGTGGACCGGCTGATGGTGTGCCCGGAGGTCATGGCGCCCCAGGCCCATGCGCTGCTGCGCGAGCGCTTCGGCGAGCACCGGCTGCTCCTCGTGACGGAGGCGGAGATTCGCCGCTACGCGACCAACGGGTTGCCGGTGGGGCGTGACGTGCTGGCGCCTTCCGTGGTGCCGGACTCGGTGAGGGAGCGGCTGGAGGCGCTGGGGCTGCGCGTGGTGTCGCACCCCATGCGCGAGCTGTGTGAGAAGGGCGGTGGCTCGTCGCGCTGCCTCGTGTCACGCGCGGAGGTGGACGCGGCGACGCTGCACATCCCAGACGCGTTCCGGCTGTCGGCCGTCGCGAGCGACATCGATGCCGATGGGTGACGCGGACACGCTGCCACGGCAGGCGGAGGACTTCCTCGCCGCGCATCCCGGAGCGTCGCTGGTGGCGCTGGGCTCGGGCGAGCACGCGGGCGCGTTGGACCTGGCGCCGCTGGGCGTGCCGGTGACGTTCCTGCCCGCCGAGCGGAACGCGGACCTGGCGCGGCAGTACCTGACGCTGAACCAGCTCGCCTTCAATGGCATCGGCGTGCCGCGTTGGGTGCTGTCGGACCTGTATCTGCTACCGGGCGCCATCGGGCTGCTGCGCTGTCCGGCCCGGATGCTGGCGGCTCCCGTGCGCGAGCGGCTGGGCCTGGCCGACGAGGACCCGGCCATTGGCGCGGCCTACTACGCGGCGCCTTCGGTGACGCCGGGGCTGTTCATCGGCGTGTCGCTGCTGAGCATGTTGCCGGGGACGGGGGCGTCGCCGTGGGTGAAGCTGCTCACGTTGCGGATGCTGCGCGCGCGGCGGCTGCGAGGCGTGGCCCAGTGGGACAACCCCAGCGTCCGAGTCCATTCCAGGCTGGGCCCGCTGCGCCTCGTGGGGCGCGTGCCCGGCGGGCATGAGTACGGAGAGCGTTCCTTCGTCTACGAGTCGGCGCTGACGGACCAGGCGCGGCTGGGCGATGCGATGGCGCGGCGCCTCTCGCTGACGCCGTCGCTGCGGGTGCCCGCAAGCGACCTCCCGGCGCTGGGCGCGCTGCTCACCCGCGCGGAGGCGGGCGAGGTGTTGCACCTGGTGCCTCCGGGGCTGGAGGCGGGGCAGGTGCTGGTGCGCGAAGGCCCGCTTGGCTGAAGCGCGCGCGTGCCCGCTCAGGGCGCTGGCGCGGCGGGCGACTCCATGTCCGCTTCCAGCGCGAGCCGCAACGCGCGGGCGCCGTCACGGAGGATGGGCGCCCCGTGGGAGAAGCACAGCGTCTCCACGGGGAGGTGGTCCAGGATGCGCTGGACGCTGTGCCGGGTGCGCAGCGGTTCGTCCTGATACTCGCTGGGGACGAACTCCGGCGTCTCCCCCTCCTCGTGCGTGAGCAGGTCGGAGAGGAACGCGACGGCGCGCGGGTGCTGCTGCATCCACAGCGTGTACATGGCCTCGGTGGGCCCGGGCGTGTGGAACGAGATGAGCCCCGCGGGCAGCGTGTCTCCCGCGACATAGAAGAAGTCGGGCTGCTCCTCCAGCGTCTGGGCTCCCTCCGGCGCCCAGACAGGCACCTTGAAGGCCTTGCGCAGCCGCCACGCGGAGCGCTGGTGGTTCCCCGCCGTCAGGACAATGGCGGAGATGTTCCCCAGCTCGCGCAGCGCCGCCTCGTCGATGGGCAGCGGGTCGATGAGGACGACGGCCCCGTCGACGTCCACCACGGCATACGCGTCACTGCGCGCGCCGCCGATGCGGTCATCGGAGAGGGTCCAGTGGTGGACGCCGGGCACCAACTCGCTTGTCCGCTTCGCCTTCCCCTTGGGCTCGCTCATGCGGACAAAGCTAGGCACCCGCGGGCGGTGTCACCGGGGCGGGGAGGGAGGCCACGGCCTGGATGCTCCGCCGCTTCCACGGCGGGCGCCCGAGGACCCGGGGACGTCGTCCGCGAGACGGCACAACGTTCCCGCATGATGGCGCGACTCTCTCGCGGTGTGCTGGCCCGGCCCCTGGTGCTCTTCGACGGCGACTGCGCGTTCTGCCGGCGCTGGGCCGCGCGCTGGCGGTGGCGCACCGGGGACCGCGTCCGCTACCGGCCGGGCAGCGGGTGGCGCCGCTGGCTGCTGGGCATCCCGAAGGCGGACATGCGCAGGGCCATGCAACTGGTGGAGCCCTCTGGCCGGGTGTCCCAGGGCGCGGAGGCCCTCTTCCGCGCGCTCGCCGCGTCACCTCGCCGGGGGACTCGGGTGGCCGCGAGGCTGGGCCTGATGCCGGGGGTGTTGCAGTTGGCCCAGGGCGTCTACGCGGTGGTGGCCCGGCATCGTCGTCAGGCGGCGGGCGTGGACCGCTGGCTCTTCGGGCGCGCGGTGGTGCCGCACGAATACCGATGGGTGCGCTGGGTCTTCCTGCGGCTGCTGGGAGGAACGTTCCTCATCGCCTTCACGTCGCTGGGGCGGCAGGTGCGGGGACTGTATGGGACGCAAGGCCTCCGCCCCGTGGCGGAGCGTCTATCCGCGGAGCGCCGCGAAGAGCCCTCGGCGCTCGCGCGGTGGCGGCGCATCCCGTCGCTGTTCTGGTGGGACGCGTCGGACGCCGCGCTGGTGCGTGGGTGCTGGGCGGGGCAGGTGCTGTCCCTGGCGCTGCTCTTCAACGTGGCGCCCCGGCTCAGCGCGTCGTCGCTGTGGGCGCTGTACCTCTCCTACGTGGCCGTGGGGCGTGAGTTCCTCTCCTTCCAGTGGGACGTGCTGCTGCTGGAGATGGGGCTGCTGGCGGCGCTCACCGCGCCCGGGGGCTCGCGGCCGGGCCTGGGCCGTGACGAGCCCTCCGCGCTGGAGGTGTTCCTCTTCCGGCTGCTCGTGTTCCGGCTCTACTTCGGCTCGGGGCTGAGCAAGCTCAAGTCGGGAGACCGGACCTGGCGCGAGCTGACGGCGTGCGAGCACTATTACGAGACGGCGCCGCTGCCCACGCGGGGTGGTTGGTACGCGCATCATCTGCCTCGCCGGCTCCAGCGGGCCTCGACCGGGGCGGTGCTCTGGCTGGAGACGGTGGTGCCCTTCCTGGCCTTCGGGCCCCGGCGCTTGCGGCAGTTCGCCTTCTGGAGCCTGAGCGGCTTGCAGGCCGCCATCGCCGCCACGGGGAACTACGGCTTCTTCAACGTCCAGGCCTGGGTGCTGGGTGTGTGGCTCCTGGACGACGCGGCGCTGCGACGGGTGCTGCCGTTGAAGGACGGGCCCCCCGCCCAGCCGCGGCCCTGGTGGCGCACCGGCGTGTCCGCGCTGGGGGTGTCGCCGCTGCTGGCCCTGGGCGCGTCGGAGGTGCTTCGCCGGTTCGAGGGGTGGCAGCGGCACCGGCCCGAGCGTGTCGGCGCGGTGATGACGTGGCTGGAGTCCCAGGCGCGGCCTCTGCGCTCGGTGAATCCCTACGGCCTGTTCAGCATGATGACGGTGCAGCGGCCGGAAATCCTCGTGGAGGGCTCCGACGACGGCGAGCAGTGGAAGGAATATTCCTTCCGCTACAAGGCGGGGGACCCGGCCCGGCCTCCCCGGCAGGTGGCGCCCCACCAGCCGCGGTTGGACTGGCAGATGTGGTTCGCCGCGCTCGGCTCGCCCCCTGGCTGGTTCGTCGCGTTCCTGGCCCGGCTGCTGGAGGGCGCGCCGGAGGTCCTGGGCCTGCTGGCGGGCAACCCCTTCCCGGACCGGCCGCCTCGGATGGTGCGAGCGGTGCTGTACGACTACCGGATGACGGACGTGGCCGAGCAGCGGCGCACGGGCCGTTGGTGGCGGCGCGAGCGGCTGGGCCTCTACGTGCCGCCCCTGTCGCTGGCGCCAGGGCCTCGGCCGCGTGGACGCCTCCCCGCGCTGCAATGGCAGGCCGGGGCGTGAGGCGGGTGGGAGCAGGCGTGCGGCCCTGAAGGTCCAGGGCCCCTTTTCATACGCCGACGACGGGGTGGGGCTACAATGGGGGCTTCCCACCCATCTCCGCCGTCGTGACGCCGTGAAGACGCCGCGTATTCCTTTTTGCATCCCTCTTGTCGCCGTCATCGGGCTGCTGAGCGCCTGCGGGCCCACGCCCACCACCATGAAGCTGGAGCCGCTGGAGACGAAGTACCTCCGCACGCCTGGGCAGACCGTGAAGCTGGCGTACGAGGTCTTCGACGCGGAAGGCCAGCCCATGTCCAACCCGAAGCTGCGGTGGACCAGCTCCGCGCCGGACGTGGCGCAAGTCCAGGAGGGCTTGCTGACGGTGCGCAAGTCCGGGCGGACGACCATCGGCGCGACGGGAGGCAAGGTCCGCGCGGCGTTGCCGCTGGAGCTGACCATCCTCAACTCGCTGGACGTGCGGGCTCCGGGCTCGGACTTCCTGGAGGTGGGGCGTGTCATCAAGCTGCGCGTGGTGGCGAGGAACGAGCTGGGCTCCTCGTTGCAGGACGCCACGCCCAGTTTCCGCGTCTCGGATGAGACGGTGGCGCGAGTGGAGGACGGGCAGTTGGTGGCCGTGCGCCCGGGCAAGACGGTGTTGAGCGCGACCTTGGGGCACCTCAGCCGGCACATCGCGGTGCAGGTGGTGCCGGCGGACTTCGCGCGGCTGGGCCTCAACCTCACGCACCACGCCTTCCAGCGCCGGGGGCAGTCCGTGCAGCTTCAGGCGCGGGCCTTCAATCGCAGCGGCGTCGTGCTGGACACGGTGCCGCTGGAGTTCTTCACGTCGGACGCCTCCGTGGTGTCGGTGTCACCCGAAGGCCGCGTGACGGCGGTGGGCACCGGGCGCGCGGTGGTGTCCGTGGTCGCCGGCCGGCGGCGGTCGGCGGCGGAGTTCGTCGTCCCGTAGCGGTGCTCTCGGGCGGCCGCGGAGGCGGCGCCGAGGGGCGGGCCGCGAAGTCGCTCATGTCGCTTCGCGGTAGCCCCCGCGCGCTACGGCTTCGGCGCCGCCGCGGGCGCCTTCGGCTTTGATTTGGCCTTGGCCGGGGCCTTCCGGGTGGGGCGCTTGCGCTTCTTGGCTCCCGGGTCCTCCGGGCAGGGGGGGCGCGGGCCGTCGCTCGGCGGCTGGATGGTGAAGTCGACGCGGCGGTTGAGCGCCATGCCTTCGTCCGTCGCGTTGTCCGCGACTGGCCGCGAGCGGCCGAAGCCCTGCGAGCACAGTCGCTCCGCCGCCACGCCGCTCTCCACCAGGAAGCGCATGACGCTGGCGGCGCGGCGGCGCGACAGGTCCAGGTTGTACGCATCGCTGGCGCGCGAGTCGGTGTGCCCCTCGACGTGCATCCGGTCAATCTCCGGGCTCTCGTTCATCACCCGCGCGACCTCCTCCAGGATGGGGAAGGACTCGGAGAGGATGATGTCCTGGTCGGTGGCGAAGTTGAGCTGCTCCAGGATGACAATCCGGTTGCCGTCGCGGCGGGCCAGCGGGCACCCGTCCTTGCCGCGGCTGCCAGCGGGCTGGTCCGGGCACCGGTCGAGCCGGTCGACCACGCCGTCCCCGTCCTTGTCCGTGTCCGGGCAGCCCATGTTGGCCACGGGGCCAGCCACGTCGGGGCACCCATCCGACTCGCCAATCACGCCGTCCCCATCCGGGTCGACGGGCGGCGGCGGCGGCTCGGGGGGCGCGGGCGGCTCCTTGAAGCGCTCCAGCGCCTCCCACTCGCGCGTCTTCGCCGGAATCCACAGGATGGACGTGAAGAAGCTCAGCGAGGGCGAGGCGATGGAGCAGCCGCAGCCCATGCCGCCGCCGAACGTGAAGGTGAGGCCGGTGGAGCTGTACCAGCGCAGGCCGAAGAGCGCCTCCGCGGGGACCTGGCGGGGCTCGTCGGGCTGCTTCTGCAGACCCACCGCGCCGTGCACCATGCCCACGGCGGTGACGCCGCTGCCTCGGAGGATGGGGACCTCCGCGCCGACGCCGAAGGGCATCATGTCTCCCACGGAGACGCCGCTGAAGACGCGGTCGGGGCGCTGCCAGAAGCCGCCGTTGAGCGCGAGGAGGATGCCGTTCTCGAAGCGGTAGTCCAGCACCAGCCCGGGGGCCCACGTCAGCTCGCCGTCTCCGGCGAAGGCGTCCTGGGCGCCGGTGGGGAAGCTCACGTTGAGCGTCACCGCGCCGCCCCAGCCCTTGCCCTCGGCGGGCCGGCGCAGGCCGGGGATGGCCACCTTGCCCGAAAGCCGGAGGTCGCCGAAGACGAAGCTCTCCACGCTCCCCTCGGTGCCGATGACCTCCAGGTTGTCGCCGCCCTGGGCCAGGATGAGCGGCATGTCCACGCCGATTTCGGCCCAGTCGAAGAGGCCGACGGTGGCCATGACGTCCAACTGGAGGCGGTTGCCGACCAGGTTGATTTTGCTCAGGTCGCCGCCTTCGGGAATCAGCGACAGGGGGTTGAGCGAATAGCTGAGGTAGGGCCCGGCGGAGACGGACAGGTGTGACAGCGGACGCGACTGCTGCACCACCACCAGGTCCTGGGGCGCGCCGGACGGACGGAAGAGCTGCACGTTGAAGCGCGCGTCCGGCTGAGCGGTGGCGGCGGTGGACAACCCCAGCGCCACGAGGAGGAACAGGTGGGAAGGCTTCATCGCGCGGTGCGCCGGGGGCGGAGGAACATGAGGCCCGCGGCGAGCAGCAGCAGGAAGGTGGTGCTGCCGGCGGGTGTGGCGTCGGCGGTGGTGCCGCAGCAGAAGGCGCCGCCTTGAGGCTCGGTGCCCGGCTTGCGGCGGCCACGCTCGCACTCCATCGTCTTCGCGGAGCAGTGCTCCACGCCCAGGCAGTCTCCGCTGTCGGAGCAGGCGGTGGAGCAGGTGTTCGTCGCGACGTCGCAGGTGCCGCCGCAGGGGCAGTGGGCATCCGCGAAGCACTCCACGCAGGCGGTGCCGTCGCAGACCGTTCCCGGCTCGCACGTCACCGCGCACGCGCCCGAGTTCTCACACGTGCGCGTGGTGGGGTTGCACACGCCGCTGCCGCAGTCCCCGTCATCCGTGCAGCCCACGCAGGTGCTGCCCTGCGCGGTGCCATTGGAGAGGCAGAAGGGGGTGTCGTCGCCGCAGGCGCCGCAGCGGGGGCCGCAGTGCCGGTCCGTGGTGCAGGAGGCGCATTCGCCGCTGAGGCAGAACTGGCCGTCGCCGCACTCCAGGTCATTGCGGCACTGGACGCAGACCTCGCCGTCGAGGCAGTGGGGGCGCTCGCCGGGGCACTTCACGCAGCCAGGGCCGCAACTGTCGGCGGTGTTGCAGGAAGGCACGCTGTCCACGCAGCGGCCGTTGGCGGTGTCGCACTGCTGGCCGTTGGCGCACTGGCTGCTGGTGGTGCACTCCACGCAGGTCGGCGTGGCGCCGGGCGTCAGCGCCGTGCACTGGGTGCCGTTGGGGCAGCAGTTGCAGGAGTTGCCGGCGCATGAATCATCGGTAGCGCAGGGCGAGCACACGTTGTTGGTGCAGGACTCGCCTTGAGGGCAGTGGGCGTCTTGCGTGCACTCACGGCACTCGTGGAGGTCGGTGGCGCAGAACTCGCCGCTCGGGCACTGGCTGTCGTCGTTGCACTCGACGCAGGTGAACGTCTCGGCGTCACAGGCGCCGGTGGCGCAGTCGCTGTCTTCGTTGCAGCCGGTGCACTGGTTCGTTTCGAGGTCGCAGCGGCCGTTGGGGCACTGTCCGTCCTCGGTGCACTGGACGCACTGGGTGCTCCCGTTGATGTTGGCGCAGTGGGGCGTGGACTCGCCGCAAGGGGAGCAGGACTCGCCGCAGAAGAACGAGGAGTTGCAGGGCGCGCAGAGTGCCGCCGCGTTGCAACGGAAGGAGGGGCCGCAGCCGCCGTTGCCAGGGGCGTTCGCGTTGCCGCGGTTGCACTGCTCGCAGCGGTCGGGCTGGTCAGGGACGGAGAGGAGGCCGTTCTCCGTCTGGAAGAACTGCGCGGGGCGGAGGAGCTCGAAGCCGGAGGTGAAGAGGTTGACGACGGGCGGCTGGTTCGCAGGGCGCTCGAACCCTGTGAATGAGCCGGTGCGCATGGACATTTCCAGCGCTGCATGCTCGTTGATTTGCGAGTAGAGCATCTCTACCGCATAGAGCCCGGGCTCAGTGAAGGTAACACTGTTGCTCGTTCGCCAAGTGGCTGCTCCCAGCTCAGGGGGGCGATTGATGACCGTGTACGATTGGTTCCGGTCATATACGACGAGGCTGATGGCGTCGTCCGTGTAGTAGCCAAAGTGAACGGGCTGGTTCGTCAACTCGGTCGGAACGTTCAGGTATCCTCTGAATCGAGCGACGAAGGGAGTGGATGCGTCATTGTCGGAGATGACGCTGAAGCTACAACCACCTGCCGAGCAGTTCGTGCCAGCCGCCTGAACGGTGAAATCGCCGTAGCTCAGTGTGCGACCGTCGTTGAGGTTGTTCGACAGGTCGAACAACGTCCGCATCACGGTGGTGACGCGGCTCTGCCTGCTCGTTGGTTCTTCGAGGTACCCATTGATGCCATCAAGATAGGTACCTCTCGTCTGTGGGAACTCGTTCCTGTTTCGCGTCCACACATTGGACGCCACGCACAGGCCCTGCCCATCGCCGGTGAGGGGGGAGGCGATGGGGGGACCTTGGATGACGACATCGGGCAGCTTCTGGCCCCAGGCGGTCGAGGCCGCGAGGCACACCGCCAGGACAGTGAGCGCGGTACGCGCGATGCGGGACACGGGCGATTTCAAAGCCCCGTAAGAATGCGGGATATCGACCACAACCGCAATTCCCGCAACGTGCGGCTTCCCGCTACGACGTCCCAGGTCTTCCAGGTGTCGCTCAACGGGGGAGATTCAGCGATCACTCTGGTACTTTGGATAACTAGAAAAACCAGTCTGGCGAGGCGCTCTATCTCGTCACCTGGGAAGGAGCGTGAGCGCGGAGCCCTCCAGTATCGTGATGAACTCCGCTGCGATGCGCTCCAGGGAGAATCGCTCACGGACGAACCGAGTTCCCGCGGCGCCCATCTCCTCTCGGCGCGCTGGAAGAAGGTCGCAAACGGCAGTGATGGCGTCACGCCAAGCCGCCACGTTGCCGGGGGCCAGCAGCCACCCGCTCTCATCTTCACTCAATGTCTCTGGAAGGCCTCCAATGCGGCTCGCCAGGACCGGGACGCCACAGGCCTGGGCTTCGCTGGAGACCCGCCCGAACGGCTCCAGCCACTCCGAAGGGACCGCGAAGGCATCCATCGCTGCGTAGAGCGGCCTCATGTCGCGCGTCCATCCTTGGAGGATGTGCCGTGCTTGGAACTCCGGGGAGATGGCTTCCCTCAACCGTGCATGTGCCGTTTCCTCGCCGACCCATAGGGCTCGGAGCGCCGGTCGTTGAGCCATCGCCTCGTTGAAGGCCTTCGCCAAACTGAAGGCACCTTTTTCCTTTTTAAGGGCGCCTGCGAAGCCAACAAGCACTTCCGTCGCTCCGATGCCCAGCGCCTGGCGTGTCGTCGCCCGTAGTTCGGCATCCGGACGGAAATGCTCCACGTCCAGAGGGTTGTAGAGCAGCTGAATCCTCTCCGGAGCCACGCCCTGCCGTACAAGATCCGACCGCATGGATTCGGAGACCGCGATGAAGCGGTCGGCCCAGCGAGGGAGCAGCACTCGAGAGGCGGGTTTGAGGCGGCTGTTGAGGTGGCGGAACAGCGCGACGCGAGTCCCAGTCAACCGGCCAAGCGCGAGTAACGGCCAGTACTCGTGCCCGAAGCTGCCCACCAGCCAATCGGGCCGGACGCGCCGGGCTGCACGCAACACGCCTCCTACGCCGCGGACGTCCGCCGCGTTACGGAAAAGTCCAGGCTCTACGAGGAGTCCGCTCGCCAGCAGCTCCCGGCTGATGAAGCTGTTCGGTCGGGCAACCGTGGCGACCTGATGGCCTGCCTGAGCCAGCGCACGGACCATGGAAACCAGATGGGTTTCCGTGCCCCGTGCGCCCGCGCTGGTGCCGACAAAAACGAAGTTCATGGTCGCTAGAACATCACGGGTTCCCCTGGCCTGCGAGGGGAACCCGCGATGTTCATGCGCAGCCCAGGGAGAGTCGCCTCTGCGACCTCACTCCTTGAGATGGAGGCGAGTCACTTGCATCCAGTGGTCCGAGAGCTGCCCCGGCAGTCCCAGTGGCTGGTCGTATGCTGTGTACGCGTCGACGAACCCGAGCCCTGGGAGCGAGTCCTGGACCCAGATTTGATCCAGATAGAAGCGCAGGTGCATGTCAGGGGTCATGTCACAGCTGATGCCGAGACAGGAGTGCACGTAGGGCGCAGCTCCGGGCTGGGTGTAGTAGAGGGGCTCGAATTCGAAGCGGATGTTCGTGAACGGGGGGGTGTCCTGAAAGACCATGGCATTCAAGTCACCCAGGATGATGGCTGGCATACCGGGGTACCGCATGTGCGCCATGACTTCATCGACCTCCTGCCTCCGAAAGGGCACCTCGGGAATTCCGCGACTCACTGCGACGCTGGTCGCGATAAGATGAAGATTGGCCACTTTGACGGAAAACCCACCCAGTCCCAAGATGACGTAATGCCATCTGTGATTGTAGCCCTCAAGCGGTTCTGAGAACTGGACGGGGACATTCTGGATGATGGGGAACCTGCTGAGGACGGCAAGATCGTTGTTTCCAGAAAGCCGGATGTTCCTCGACAGCTCCTTGATGAATCCACGCGACACGAGTTGGTTGACGGTGTCTTGATGCGCCTCCTGGAGGAACGCGACGTCAATGTCGTTGGTGTCGTGCATGAAGACCCCAAGCCGGTCGATGCTGTTCTGCCCCGACGTGTCTTTTCCATTGAGGATGTTGAAGGTCGCAACCTTGAAGGACTGAACAAAGACATAGCGACGCAGCGGAGTCCTCAAGGTGTTGTTGGCTCCGTCGGTCGTCTCGGCCGTCAGCGACAGGTCCAGCCTGTACGGGAGATGGTCCGCAGGGCATCGATCCTCTTCAAGATACGACTTGAATGAGACGGTGAGCGCAACGCTCCGAGATGGAGAGGTCGTTGCTGCGCTATTTTCGCTCAGAACGGGGATGCTCGTGGTCGTAATGCTCTCACGGACTTGCATGTCGGTTCGCCGCTTCATGCAGAGAACGTTGAGCGTTCCGTAAAGCTTGGTGGACTTGACGCCCCGGATCGGGTCTGACGCGACCGCGTTGAACGTAAGATACTTCTGGGCTTGTGTGAAAAGATAGGTAGGCCTGTTGTCGGTCGTCCCGGCCCACGGCACACCCTCTACATGTTGCTCCTGCCCCGCTCCGATGCCTGTGGTCGTGTAGTGAAGCGCAATGGCGGGCGGGTCATTGCAGGTGCTTGAGCCTATGCAGTCGCCCCAGGCTCTGTTTTGACAGGTTTTGATGCCGGGGCAGCCATGCTCGTTCGTGCATGCTATTGATGCGTCTTCGGGACATGCCGCGATGGCATTGGGAGCTGTAAGTGCCATTAATGTAATGGCGATTGTTACGAGGGGTTTGGAATAGAGTTGTGGCGGCGTGGGAGGATTGTTTGGATGAGAGGCTGTCAATGTTTTTCCTGAGCGCCCTGCTCTCATGAGTTCGGTGAAGCAGCAGGTCTGACGAACATAGACGGCTGCTCTGACATTTGCCGCTGGCGAAGATTTGGGCGCTCAAACCCGCTTGCAGCTCACGTCCCCATCCTGGGAGCGGATGAACGCGGCGGTGAGCTCCGTGCCCAGCGCCGCGCACAGCACCTCGAAGGTCCGCCGCCGGGCGCCGCCCACCACGGACGGCTGGCTGGCCAGCGTCTCCGGATGTCGCACGAAGATGTTGTAGCCCACGATGCAGCCATCCGCGCGGAGCACGGTGATGCCATCGGTGGCCATCATCCCCCGCAGCAGTTGCGCGGCGGCGCGCACGGCGGTGCCCGCGCTGTCGGTGGGGTCCACGTGGTAGCGCTCCAGCAACGCCACCATGTCCAGCGGTCGGGGCAGGATGATGCCGTCCACGAACAGCGTGGAGCCCGCGCGCTCCCGGGGCAGCACCGCCACGAGCGCGCCGTGGGAGCCCTGCATCACCTCGAAGAGCACCCGGCGGAAGAACCCTCGCGCACGCTCGCGACTGTGCGTGGTGACGCCAGCCGTGACGACGTCCGCCAGCTCATCCATCACCTCCGGCGGTGAGGCCGACTCCACCCTCGCGCCGGACAGGTACACATGCCGGCACAGCCCACCGCCCGAGCGCAGCTCCAGGATGTTGTCGGCGAGCTGAAGCACCCCCACCACGCCCGCGCCCCTGTCCTCGACACGGCGCAGCCGCTCCAGCGGCGTCTCCGCGAGGGGAAAGGGGTCCGTCCGGAAGACGCCGTAGGCGAAGCCCTCCGGGACGCGCAGCAGGTACAGCGCCCACCACCGCCCCTGGCCCAGCGGCGCGCACTGCTTGAGCGCGCGCTGGATGGTGGCGCGCGAACGCGGCCCGATGCCGATGGCAATCGGGTCATGCCCGCCCAGGTGTTCGAGCATCTGTCCCAAATCGTCTCCCACGAAGGCCATGGGAAACAGCGGGGCGCCCTCCTCGCGATAGCGCGACAAGGTGACGATGAGCTCGCCAATGGCGTCCGCCGTCAGCTCGCAAGGCATGCGTGCTTCGTCCAGGAACGTGCTGACGGCGTCCGTCAGCAGGTGGCGGAAGGAGAGGACGAGAGGGGGCGAGCCCAGTCCGGCTGGGTCCGAGCCGTTCATGAGGCGCGCAGCATGGCGCATTGCCGCCGGGCACGCACCGACGGAGTGACAGCGGGCCTGGATGCTCGTTTCCTCACCGAGGTGTCACCGTGCGTCCGCCCGGACTGATGCAAGGTGTCACCGTCGCCGAGTCCACTCAGGGCGCACGGCCCCTCAGGACAAGCCCGCTCGGGCCTCGTCCAGCCGGGCCGCCGTCTGGTCCCAGTCGCTGGCCAGCCCGTCGAGCTGCTTCAGGATGTCGGAGAAGTACCGCGCCTCCAGGGCCTTCGACAGGGTGGCGCCGTGGGCCTCCGCCCACTTCTTCGTGACCCGGGCCCGCACCTGGGCGCCCAAGAGGTCCACGAAGCGCTCCATCAGCGGCGTGGACAGCAGCGTGCCCGCCCACACCACCGCGTCATGGCCCATGCCGCCCGTGGCCACCGTCACCGCCGCCGCCGCGCCTGACGGCACGGAGTACACCAGCGTCGTCAGTGTCTGGAGAAGCTCCTCCCGCATGCCGCCCTGAAGCTCCGCGGAGACCAGCTCCCGGCAGTACGCATACAGCGTGGCCCGGTCCGCCGCGTGCGCGTGCAGGGGCTCGAAGCCCAGCGGCTCCTCCAGCTTCGTCAGCGTCACCGGACCGAAGGCTTCCTCCAGCTTCGCTCGCGTCTGAGCGTCCGCGCGCCACGCGGCCACCTCCGGCGCGAAGGCATCCACCAGCCGCCGCACGCCGTCCTTCAGCGTCTCGTCCACCGCGTGGGTCGGCGTGTCCGCGCCCGGGGCCTCGGGCGCGGTGAAGGACTCGCGCACCTTGCGCGTGACGAAGGTGAGCGCCGTGGCCAGCCCCCGGAAGGGCAGGCGCACCCACTTGTGGAACTGGCTGCGCGCATCCAGCTCGTCGCGAAAGGCGTCGATGAGCACGTCCGCGGGCACGGCCTTCAGCGCCGCGTGCGCCCCCACCACGTCCAGCTCGTGGCGCAGCCGCTTGCGGAGCCGGTCGGGCTCTCGCGCCGCCTCCGAGGCCGCGCGCGACACCGCCTCCAGCTCCGCGCGCGCATCCGCGAGCGAGGCCTCCAGCGCCCGGGCCTTCAGCTCGCGCGCGTGCTCGGCCTGTCCCAGCAGCGCGCCCAGCGCGGGCTTCCCGTCCAGCGGCTCCGTGGCCAGGGGCTTCAGTCCCGCCTCCACGTCGGGCTGGTGCGGCGCCAGGTAGCGCGCCAGCGCCGGGTGGCCCACGTCCTCGGCGAGCTTGTCCAGGTGCCCGCGGGCCACCTCCTCGCGCGTGGCCTCGTTGTAGACGAGCAGGTACGGCCGCCCGTGCCCCACGGCCGCGCGCAGGAAGTCCACCAGCGCGGCGTTCTGGTACGTCTGCCGGCTCACGACGAAGGCCAGCACGTCCACGGTGACGAGCAGCGCCTCCGCGCGCTCGCGGTTGTCGCGGTACACGCTGTCGAAGTCCGGCGTGTCCATGACGAGCAGCCCGCGCGGCACCGCGTCCGACAGCGTCAGGTACAGCCGGCCCGGAGGCCCCGCCTGGTCCACGGGCGCCGCGTCGCCGACGGCCACGGGGACGATGTCATAGCGCCGCGTCAGGAAGTCCTTCAGCGGCCCGGTCCACGTCTCCGGGTGGGCCGCCGCCAGGCACTGCTTGGTGAGTCCGCCCTCCGGCCTCGCGGGGGACAGCGCCGCGCCCACCAGCGAGTTGAAGAGCGTGGACTTGCCCACGTTGTTGGGGCCGGCGATGGCCACCAGCAGCAGGGGCGCGTCGGCGGAGCCCAGGCGGGGGAGCAGGTCGCGGCGCAGGCGCTCGGCCAGACGGCGCGCGAGCTCGGCGTCCGAGGCGTCCGGGAAGCGCTCGGGAGCGGGCAGGGCGTCCAGGGCGGACGCGAGGAAGGTGCGCAGGGCGTACGGGTCTCTCATCACCAGAAGTCCACGCACCACAGCACGCGGAGCGCCCCGTGCCCAGGCACTTGTCCCCCCAGGTGTCGGCCGGGGACAGAGCGGGAGGAGCGCGGTAGGGTGGCGCCATGCGCCTCCTCGCCGCCTGCCTGCTCCTGTCGGGGCTCGTCGCCTGCACCGCCGCGAACACGAATGCCCCCGGGTCCGACGCGGCTCACGCCAAGGGGCCGTTGCCCTTCATCGAGGATGACTACGCCCGCGCGCTCGCCGAGGCCCAGGCGAAGGGGCTCCCCCTCTTCGTCGACGTCTGGGCGCCCTGGTGTCACACGTGCCGGTCGATGAAGGCCTACGTCCTGTCCGACGCGGCGCTGGCCCGGCACGCGGACCGCTTCGTGTGGCTGGAGGTGAACACCGACCTGACGTCGAACGCGGCGTTCCAGGAGAAGTACCCGGTGGAGTTCTGGCCCACGCTGTACGTCATCGACCCGCGCCAGGAGAAGGCCCTGCTGCGCTTCGCCGGCAGCGCCACCGTGGCGCAGTTGGAGAAGCTCTTCGAGGACGGTGAGCGCGCGTACAAGGGCGGCGTCACCGGCGCGGAGGCCCTGCTGGCTCGCGGGGACGCGCTCTATGCGGAGGGCCGCTCGGCCGAAGCCGCGGAGACGCTGGCGGAGGCCCTGGCCGAGGCGCCCGCGGACTGGTCCCGCCGGGGCCGCGCGGTGGAGTCGCTGCTGACGGCGATGTACGGCGCGAAGCAGCACGAGGCGTGCGCGCGCAAGGCGCTGGAGGAGCTCCCGAAGACGCCCCGCTCGCTGTCCTGGGCCAACGGCGCCCTGCTGGGCATGTACTGCGTGCTGTCGCTGCCGGAGGACCCCGCGGCGGGGACGGAGCTGCGCGGCGGCCTGGAGGCCAAGGTGGCGGAGGCCCTGGCGCCTCCGGCCATCGAGATGTCCGCGGATGACCGCTCCGGCCTGTACGAGGTGCGCGTGCAGGCGCGCGAGGTGGCGAAGGACACGGCGGCCGTGAAGGCCCTGTCGGAGGAGTGGCTGACGTTCCTGGAGGCCGAGGCCGCGAAGGCGCCCAACCCCCAGGCGCGCACGGTGTTCGACTCGCACCGCATGCTCGCGGCCATGAAGCTGGAGACGCCCGCCCGGGCGATTCCCGCGCTCGAGCAGAGCGAGCAGGACCTGCCCCAGGACTACAACCCGCCCGCGCGCCTTGCGACGTTGTACCGGCTCGTGGGCCGGCTGGATGACGCGCTCGCCGCCAGCGACCGGGCCCTGGCGCGCGTTCAAGGCGCGCGGCGGCTGACGGTGCTGTCGGGCCGCGCGGACATCCTCGTGGCGCGCGAGGACACGGCGTCCGCCGTGAAGACGCTGGAGGAGGCCATCACCTTCGCGAAGTCGCTGCCCGCCTCGCAGGTGTCGCCGCGCATGGTGGCCGGGCTGGAGAAGAAGCTCAGCGGCCTTCAGGCCTCGGCGCGGTAGCCGCCGCGCGGGTGTCCAGGTCGAACAGCGCGTAGTCCGGGGCCTGGCACTCGCGCATGGCTCCGTCGGTGAACACCACCATCGCGGCGCCGGGGGCTGGCGGAGGCGGCGCGCCGTGGGCGTAGTCCACGCGCGCTCCATCCGTGACGAGGTGCCGC
The DNA here is from genome assembly GCF_010894475.1 of Myxococcus vastator. Taxonomy (GTDB): domain Bacteria; phylum Myxococcota; class Myxococcia; order Myxococcales; family Myxococcaceae; genus Myxococcus; species Myxococcus vastator. Next base: position 2,208 of record NZ_JAAIYB010000024.1, on the reverse strand, counting down.
AGCACGCCGTCGCGGGCGCCGGTGGGTGGCAGCCCCAGCATCGCGCGGCTGCGCTTGTCGCGGGTATGGCCCACCACCTGCGTCAGGCCCATGGGCAGCCGCCTCGGGTCGAAGCGGCGCCGGGGCGTGCCGCGCACCTTCTCGGCGTCCTCGGGCAGCAGGCTGGGGCGCTGGTAGAAGATGCCCGTGCCCTCGCCCTGGGCCGCGTTGCCCGGGTGGTGCAGTCCCGGAATGACGAGCGGGCCTCGCGTCCACGACGCCACCGCCGCATCCAGGGCCGCGTTCAGCGCCGCCGCCACCGGGTTCGCGTCCTCGCGCTGGGCGGGCGGCAGGCGCGTCACGTCCAGGTCCTCCCGCGTGACGCCCGCGTGCAGCACCAGCAGGTCGGGCGCCGCGGCATGGGCCACGCGGAAGCGCTTCACCCGCAGCAGGTGCTCCACCCAGGTGCGCTGCACCTCGCGGAAGTTGCCGAAGTCGCGCGCCACCAGCTCCGCGGAAGGGACCTGCGGCCAGCGCGCGAGGAACGCCTGCTCCGCGGCTTCGTCCGTCTCCCCGCCCTGGTAGATGCGGTCCGCTTCGGCCTGGGCCTCGGCGAAGCGCGTATCCGAGAAGCCGGCCAGCTCGCCCACCCGCCCCAGGTCGTGGTTGCCCAGCAGCATCACCGCCTGGTTCTCCGGGTGGGCGGCCAGCCACGCCACCAGCGCCAACCCACTGGCGGCGACGGACGCGCGCTCGGGGGGCTTGCCCCAGTCGAAGTGGTCGCCCACCGAGATGAGCTGCACGTCGGAGCGAAGCCAGCCATCGCTGGCCAGCAGCCCGTGGTGCGCCAGGATGGCCAGGACCTGGTCCAGGTCGGCCTGCGGGTCCCCCATGACGAGCCGCCGCCGCCAGACCCGGTCCTCCGCCGGGACGGAGCGCGGTGCCGCCGCCGCGGACTCGGCGGCCCGCGCGAGCGCGGCCTGGAGGGGTGACGGCTTGCTCACGAGCTCTGGAAGAAGCGGGCGATGAGCGCCGAGCGACTCTCCACCTGTGCCTTGCTCAGCAGGTGCGTGACGTGGACTTCCACCGTGCGCTCGGCGCAGCCCAACCGGCCGGCGATGGACTTGTTCGTCTCGCCCTGGATGATGTGCGTCAGCACCTCGGACTCGCGCGCGGTGAGCGACCAGCGCGCCGACAGCGCCTGCACGCGCGCGGCGGCGCTGGACGCGGTGCCGGTGTCGATGGCCAGGTAGTGGGGTGGCAGGCCGCTGGTGAGCAGCGGCGTCATGGTCAGCGGGCCGGAGCAGGGGATGCCCTGGGCGCCGCGGCGCAGGGACTCCATCAGCTCCGGGTCAGGCCGCTCCAGCCGCGCGCGGCCGGCGTTGTTGGCGTGCACCACGCGGCCACTGGAGCTGACGACCCAGGCGGCGCGCCCCAGCGCTTCCATGGCGACCTGGAGCGCCGAGGACATCAGGCCCGACTCGCGCAGCCGCGTCTCCATGGTCAGCCGCCGCTGGAGCGCGGGCGTCAGGGCCTGGAGCAGGCGCTGCTCGCGCTCGGTGAAGGGCTCGGCGCGGGCCAGGCCCACCCAACCCAGGAGCACCGGCCCATCACAGACGAGCGTGCGCAGCCATTGCATGTTCTCCACGCCGAGCTGCCGGAACATCGCCGCGGAGCGGACGCTGATGCGCTCCCGGGTGCTCTCCAGCGACTCCTCGCTCATGCCCAGCCGGCGCCCCACCTCGCTGGCTGACAAGTCATGCAGCGGCAGTTGGCGGGCCGCCTCGGTCTCCGTCAGCGAGCGGAAGTGCAGCGCGCGGTTGCGTTGCGCGGGTTCGGGCCGGGCGGGATTGAACCAACCCCAAGGGTCTCCCCAGGCAGACACCTGGCTCTCGATGGCCGCATTCACTGTCGCGGTGGGGAGTGGGAAGCCCGCGCAATAGGAGTAGCTCGCGTGGTAGCGCTCGGGGCCCACGTCCACGCCATAGGCCACGGCGCGTTCGGCCCGCAAAGCCTCTCGCAGCGCACCTAGGAGCGTGTCGCGGTAATCGCGGTGGGGCTTGCCCGGAGGGAGGCCCGCGTGGTGAATGCCGGGGATGAGCAAGAAGTTCCGCCCCTGGAATGTGCAGCAGGCCTTCCTGCTGCCGCCGTCGCTGCTGGACTGGCTGCCGGAGCACCACCTCGCGCGATTCGTGCTGGAGGTGGTTGAGGAGCTGGACTTGGGGCCCA
>NZ_JAAIYB010000249.1 GCF_010894475.1 Myxococcus vastator | reverse complement strand
CTCCGCGCCCGTCCCCGACACCCAGCCTCGGCTGCGCGCGGCGGTGCGCGCGTATGACGACCATGTGCTGGCACGCCTGGCCGCGGAGCCCCACCTGGAGGCCGTCTCCGCCGCCCTCGCACGGCTGCCCGAGGCGCTCCGTCCGCGGGGTGTCGCCTTCCTCGTGGCGCGTGTCCTGACCCACATGGGCTTCACCACGGGGAGCCCGGTGAGTCCCGCCCTGGCCCGGCGCGTCCTGGAGCGCCCACCCGCGGAGCTGCTCCAGGCGGGCTACACGGCCCTGCGCGAATCAGGAACCCGCACCGCGCTGGACCGGCTCACGGAAGGCTACGAAGCCCTGGCGAGCGCGGCCCGGCGCGCCCATGCCCTGCTCGGCGACGCGGAGTCCTTCACGCTGGAGAACCTGGAGCACCTTCAGGGCAAGGCGCAGCGGCTGGCCCTGGAGCAGGCAGTGGAGGCCGCGGAGGCCCTGTCGCGAACCCTGCCGCCCAAGCTGCGCGCCCGCCCGGTGAGCACCGCGCCGCTCCCCATGGCGATGGAGGACGAGGCCGCCTTCCCACAAGGTGGCTTCTCCTCCGTGTCCAACGTGGGCAGCCTGGAGAACCTCGTCACCTCCGAGCTGGTCTACATGGAGGACGAGCCCGACCTCGACCTCTTCGACGTGCGCTACGTGGAGGGCGAGCTCCTCTACTACACGCGCGACGAGAGCATCTCCGTCCGCCGCCGGCGCGTCATCACCTTCGTCCTGCCGCCGAGCCTCGTGGATGCGCGCGTGAAGGACGCGGGGGTCCGCTGGCAGCGCGTCGTGGTTTCCATGGGCCTGCTGCTCTGCCTCGTGCGGCGGCTCTCCCTCTGGCTGGGCAGCGAGGAACTCCTCTTCCGCGCCGTCTTCCTGCGCGCCCCTGACGGCTCGGCGCCCCTGGAGGCCGAGCGCGGCCTCTGCGAGCTGCTGCTGCGCGAGTGGCGGGCCCGAGGAACGGCGGAGGTCCTCACCGCCGCCTCGCTGGACGAGGTCCTGACGGATGCGGAGGCGCGTGCGAAGCGCGCGCGGGTGGACCTGGTGCTCATCGACGCAAGCAGTCAAGTCGAGGAGGCGTTGCACCCCAGCGCCCCCCGCGTCGAGCGGCATGTGCTCGACCTCAGCGGCCCCTCCCCGCGCGTGCTGGATTCTCGAAATCCGGAGTCACCGATGAGCGCCGATCTCCCCCGCGCGCATTGGGAGGCCTGGACGGGGGTAACGCTTGAGCTTGCGCAAGGGCTTCTCTAGCGTCCGTCCCACAACGCGCCCCACCTGGCGCAACGGACGAAGGACGAGCCATGGCGCGGTACGAGTTCAAGGAAGGCAGCTCCAGCAAGTTCTGGGAAATCAACCTCTCCGGCACCAGCTTCACCGCGCGGTGGGGCCGCATCGGCACCGACGGCCAGGAGAAGACCCAGACCTTCGGCTCTCCCGAAGAGGCCCAGAAGGAGCACGACAAGCTCGTCCGCGAGAAGGAGAAGAAGGGCTACGTCCTCGCGGGCAAGGACGAGGACGACGACTCCGACGGCGGTGGCGGTGAAGAGCCCGCCTCCAACCCGGAGCTGGAGGCCGCCATCCTCAAGGACCCGGACAACGTGGACGCGTACCTCGTCTACAGCGACTGGCTCCAGGGCCAGGGTGACCCGCGCGGCGAGCTCATCGCCATCCAGCACGCGGCCGCTCAGGCCAGCGGCACGGAGGCCAGCGACCTGAAGCGCAAGGCCACCGCGCACATCAAGAAGTACCAGACGCTGCTGCTCGGCGAGCTGGCGGCCGGAGTGAAGTCGGAGGAGCTGTCCCTGGAGTGGCACCTGGGCTTCATCCGCTCCGCGCGCGTGGGCAAGAAGGATTACGACTCTGACTTCGACGTCGCCGAGGCGCTCGGGACGCTGCTCAAGCATCCCTCCGCGCGCTTCATCCGCGGCCTCACGCTGGGCATGGCGGACTTCGAGGAGAACGACTACAGCACGGCCGTCGAAGCCATCGTCCAGGCCGGCGGCTCGAAGACGATTGAGGAGCTGTTCATCGGCGACTTCGAGTACCCGGACGACACCGAGATCTCCTGGACGCACCTGCACGACCTCTCCGGCCTCCTCAAGCTGCTGTCCGGCCTGCGCAAGCTGCGGCTGCGCGGCGGCGACCTGGCGCTGGGCGACGTGGACCTGCCCGAGCTGCGTGAGTTCACCGTGGAGACGGGCGGCTTGCCCCTGGCGGCCATCAAGTCCATCGCCAGCGCGAAGTGGCCGAAGCTGGAGCGCCTGGAAGTGTGGTTCGGCAGTGACAACTACGGCGCGGAGGGCGGCGTGGAGGACATCCAGCCCATCCTCGACGGCAAGGGTCTGCCGAACCTCAAGCAACTGGGCCTGCGCAACTCCGAGTTCACGGACGCCCTCGCCCAGGTGCTGCCCACCGCGAAGGTGCTGAAGCAGTTGGAGAAGCTGGACCTGTCCATGGGCATCCTGTCGCACGAGGGCGCGCAAGCCCTGGCGGACAACGCGGCGGCCTTCGCCCACCTCAAGCAGTTGGACGTCACGGAGAACACGCTGACGGCGGAGGCGCAGTCCCTGCTGTCCAAGGCGCTCCCCAACGTCACGGTGGGCAACCAGCGCGACTACGAAGAGGACTACCGCTACTCCGCGGTGGGCGAGTAACCCCGTCCGTCGAGCTGCCACTCCAGGGGGACACACCATGCCGCGCTTCGAATACACGGAAGGCACTTCGAGCAGGTTCTGGGAAATCGAACGGAAGGGCGCCGTCATCACCACCCGGTGGGGACGCCTCGGCACGGAGGGACAGGTGAAGGCCCAGGCGCTCAAGACGCCCTACGAGGCGATGACGGCGTACCAGAAGCAGGTCCTGGAGAAGACGAAGAAGGGCTACACACGCGTCAGGCCGAAGGACACGGCGCCCGTGCCCAAGACGAACCCGGAGCTGGAGGCCGCCATCCTCCAGGCTCCGGACACTGACGACGGCTACCTCGTCTACGCCGACTGGCTCCAGGGCCAGGGCGACCCGCGCGGGGAGCTGATTGCCTTGCAGCACGCGCAGCGCCAGGCCCAGGGCGCGGAGGCCACCCGCCTCAAGCGCAAGGCTGCGGCCCTTTACAAGGAGCACCAGGGGACGCTCCTGGGCGCGAGCCTCATGTCGATGCTCGGCGAGAAGTCCCTGACCCTGGCATGGCACCTGGGCTTCATCCGCGGCGCGCGGGTGGCGGCCTCCGACTTCGACGCAGACCCGGACTTCGACATCGTCGAGGTGCTGACGATGCTGCTCCGTCACCCCTCGGGCAGGTTCCTCCAGGAGCTGACGCTCGGCTTGCCGGACCGCGATGGCGACCCCGGGTACAACGAAGTCGTCAAGGTCCTGACGAAGTGGGCGCCGACGACGCTGAAGACGCTGTTCATCGGTGACTTCGTCTTCCCGGATGAGGCCGAGCTTTCCTGGGTCCCCCTGGGGAACCTCGCCCCCCTGCTCAAGGCCCTGCCCCAGCTCACCTCCCTGCGCCTGCGCGGCGGAGACGCACGCCTGGGGACGCTGGACCTCCCCGAGCTGCGGCGCTTCATCTTGGAGTCGGCCGCACTCCCGCGGACGGCGGTGCAAGCCATCGCCAGCGCGAAGTGGCCGAAGCTGGAGCACCTGGAGGTCTGGTTCGGCGGCGACGAGCACGGCGACCGGGGACGCGCCAGCGACGTCCAGCCCATCCTGGACGCCGCCGGCCTGCCGAGGCTGAAGCACCTGGGGTTGAGCAACGCGGGGTTGTCCGAGGACCTCGCGCCCCTGCTGACGAAGTCGAAGGTGCTGCGGCAGTTGGAGTCGCTGGACTTGTCGAACGGCACGCTGAGGGACTCCGACGCGGCGGTCCTGGCGGCGAGCGCGGCGGCGTTCAAGCACCTCAAGAAGCTGGACGTGTCGCGGAACCTGCTCACGCGCAAGGGCGTGAAGCTGCTGGCCAACCTGTGTCCCGCCGTGGCGACGGGGAGCCAGCGCGATGAGTTCGACGACGAGGAAGGCCTCCGCTACGCGGCGGTGGGCGAGTAGTCCGGCATGAAACGCGCGCCGCCGTTCATCCTCATCGGCAACGCGGAGAACCGGCGCGTCACGCTGTTCCAGGAGGCCCTGTCCCACCAGGGGCTCCCGCCCGCGCACGTCGTGCCCTGGCGCGAGCTGCTGACGACGCCGGGGCTGCTGGCGGACCTGCCGGACTCGGAGGCGTTGGTCCGCATCGACTCCACGGGGGAGAGCTGGGACGTGGAGAAGGCCCTGCTCAAGCGGGGCTACGCGGACGCGGTGGGCCACGGCTGCTCCATCCTGACGCCGGAGCAGGTGGACCGCCTGCCCGTGGACCACGGCCGGATTCTCAGCCCCCGGCAACACCACCTGGGCTTCCTGCGCGTCCTGGCGGAGTTGGAGGCCATCTTCACGGCGCATCCGCGCTGGTGCGTCCTCCAGAAGCCCGCCGCCATCGCGGACCTGTTCGACAAGCGCATCACCTCCCGCCGCTACGCCGCCCTGGGCGTGCCGGTTCCGGAGCCGCTGGACGGCGTCACGGACGTGGAATCGCTCCGGGAGCGGATGGAGGCGGAGGACTGCCGCGAGGTGTACGTGAAGGTGTCGTGCGGGTCCTCCGCGTCATGCCTCGCCATCTACAGGAGGGGGCGCTCGGCGGACGCGTTGACCACCACCATCGAGGTGGCGAAGACGGGTTGGTACAACTCGCTGAAGGTCCGCCGCGTCGAGGCTCCAGCGCAGGTGAATGAACTCCTCACGTATCTGCTGGGCGAAGGCGCACAGGTGGAGCGCTCGATTCCCAAGGCGCGGCTGGGCGGCGACTACTTCGACTGCCGGGTGCTGATGGTCCGGGGCGAGCCGGCCTTCACGGTGGTGCGGCAGAGCATGCGGCCCATCACCAACCTGCACCTGGGTGGCTGGCGCGGGGATTTGGACGACTTCCACGCGGCGGTGCCCGGAAACGAGCTCGCGGACGCAATGGAGAGCTGCCGCACGGTGGCGCGCGCGCATGACTGCCTGCACGTGGGCATCGACCTCATGTACGAGGAGCACTTCACCGGGCACCGGGTGCTGGAGGCCAACGCCTTCGGAGACCTGCTCCCCAACCTCCGCCGTGACGGGCTCACCGTCTACGAGTGGGAGATTCGCGAAGCCCTGCGTCAGTTTCCGTGACGTTCGCCCCTCACGCGACTCGTCGTCGCGCAGCAACTCGGCCAGCGCGCGATGGGCATGGAGCTTGAGGAACGTTGCTGCGAGGCCGCGGCCCGCCGGCAGGAGCAGGCGCTACGCGAGGGGCAGGACCAGGTCGCGTGACGCATCCGGCGGGGCGGCTGTCCTCGGCTGCCCCGCCGGGGATGCGGCATGGCCCGGCGGCGACTACTCCTGCACCGCGAGGATGCGCCAGCCGTTTACATCAACCGCGTAGGTGGCGCCTCCCTCCAGGGTGGGCGCCGTGGCGATGTCGCATGCATCCGGGTTCGGGATGATGCTGACGAGCACGACGCCCGGCGAGGCGGGGGCCGCGGCGACCATGTAGGACTCGCGGCGGTTGAGGCACTCGTAGAGCGGCGTGGCATCTCTGGGCAGCTTCCGGTCCCATGGAAGGTAGTCCTCCATGGCGAGTTGGATAGCGCGCAGGGTGGCGCCGTTGATGACCTGCCGTCCCTCAGTCGGAAACGCGAGCGGGATTTCGACGGCGGCAGCCTCTTCCGACGGGGCGTGGACCGGGCGCGGCGGCTTCTGGAATAGGGCGCATGCCGGGAGGATGCAGAGAAGGGATAACAGAACGCGCTTCATGGGGCCCACCTCTCAGCACGTCGTTGGCCGAACGCTTACGCCCTTCCACAAGGGAGTCGCCGGGACGCGCTCCAGGATGCCAGAGCCAAACACGCGGTCCAGCTCCAGGTACTCCAGGTGCACGTACCCGATATGACAACCGCAGGTCTGCTTCGCGCACGGCCGGGGCCTCAACGCTGAATCGAAGTCCGGCGCGTAGATGTTGCCAATCGGCTCGTCGATGAAGTGACACCGCCGCGCCGTGCCCTCACCATCCACGGAGATGACCGACTCCCCGCCCCGGCACGCGCGGCCCAGGCTCGGGTGGCGTGTGTTGTTCACCGGGAAGAGCGGATCCAGACGCGTAAACCGCGCCACGTCCTCCGCCGAGTAGGGCTCCTCCTGCCCGTCCTTCACCGCGTTGATCCACAAGTAGGTGTCCGCGGGCAGCTCGGCGCGAAGGGTCTCCGCCTCTTCCGTGAAGCGCAGGAACCCCACCACGCCCACGCTGTGCCGCACCCCCAGCTCCGTCAGCTTCGCGCACTGGGCCACGAAGCGGTGCCGCTTCGTCCACTCCGGATGGTACGTGGCCCAGATGCCCAGCTTGTCCGCGCGCGCCTGGGCCACCCAGTCCAGCTTGCAGGACAGGTTCGTCTGAATGGCCAACCGCTCCACATGCGGCAGGTGTGACAATCGCGCCAGCGCCTCCTGGTACCAGGGCCAGATGAGCGCCTCGCCCCATGGCGTGAAGAACACCGACACCGTGTCCTGCGTGCGCGCCTCCACCCACGCGACGAAGCGCTCAAGGTCCGCGCGGTCCTTAGCCAGCTCTTCGTCCGTGTGCTTCCACTTGCCGAAAGGACAGTACTCGCAGCCGTAGTTGCAGCTCGACAGCGGGCCTCGGTAGAGCACGGTGAGCTTCATCGCCAGGCGTACTCCTTCATCATCGCCTGCACCTGCTCGGAGTGCAGCCAGGGCCCAATCAGGTCGGAGCGCTCCACGCCCTCAGCGGTGAGCTGCACCACCCCACCGTTCTTCCGTGCCAGCCCGTGCGCCTCCAGCTCCTCCAGCTCCGGAAAGTCCTCCAGCGCGTCGGTGCAGAAGCGCTGCCGGTAGACGGCCAGGTCCACGCCGTCCGCCAACAGGGACAACAGCATGTAGCGCCGCCGCCGCTCCTCGGAGTCCAGTCGGAAGCCGTAAGCCACCTCACCGAAGGACGCCTCGGTCCGCTCGCTGTACGACGAGATGATGGAGCGCACCTCGCGCGAGCCCACCGCGTACTCAGACGAGTAATGCACCTGTCCCGTGTATGAGCGAGCCCCGCAGCCCAGCCCCACCATGCCGTCCTCCTGGCAGCGATACACCGGACCGCCCGCGTCCGGCGCATGGCGCGCGCGGAACATCCGCATGGAGACCTGCGTGTAGCCCTCCGACAGGAGGAAGTCGCGGCCCACGCGGTACAACGACAGGCGCAGGTCGTCCCACGCCCGCGCCTTCTTGCCCAGGAAGGTCAGCGGCCGGACGTAGAGCGGGTAGAGATAAATCTCCTCCGGCGAGTAACGGAGCGCCGTGCGCAGCGAGTAGAGGAAGCTCTCCTCCGTCTGCCCCTCCATGCCGTAGATGAGGTCCAGGTTCAGCGTGGGGAAGCCCGTGGAGCGGATGAGCTCCAACGCGGCCTCCACCTGCGCCGTCTTCTGGGGGCGCTTCACCGCGGCCACCTCCGCCTCGATGAAACTCTGGATGCCCATGCTCACCCGGTCTGTGCCGCGCGAGCGCAGCACCTGGAGCTTCTGCGCGTCCACCGTCTCCGGCGACACCTCCACGGACACGGGGATGTTCTTCATGTCCGCGCCCATGACGCCCTCGGCCAGGTCGAACACGGTGTTCAACCCCGCCACGTCCAGCAGCGTCGGCGTGCCACCGCCAATGGCGGCCCGGGCAAAGCTCGCCGCCCCCAGCGCCGCCTTCACCCGCTTCGTCTCGCGCACCAGGGCGCCCAGGAACCCGTCCACCACGTCCTGCTTCGGCCCGGCGGCGGTGAAGAGGTTGCAGAAGCCGCAGCGCATCTCGCAGAAGGGCACGTGGAGGTAGAGGAACAGTGCGTCGCGCCGCTCCTCCGCCCAGACGGACTCCAGCGGGAGCGCGGGGGTGAAGGGCCGGTAGGCCGTCTTGTGTGGGTAGCCGTAGAGGTACGCCACATAGGGCGACCCTTCGAGCATCTGCTCCAGACGCGTCATGGTGCGGTTTCTCGAGGTAGCAGGAATTCAGCGTAGGGCACCGTCCACACCACGGGGTGGGCCAGGCGATGGCCAGTGAAGCCGTCCTCGCCGTAGGTGGTGCCATGGTCCGAGCAGACGATGCAGAAGGCGGGCCCCCGGCGCCGCAGGGCCGCGAACAACGGAGGGAGCCGCGAGTCCACGTACTCCAAGGCCGCGGCGTGGGACTCGCGTGAGTCCTGGGTGGCGCCGGGCACGTAGTGCCGGTTCGGCTGGTGCAGCGCCGACACGTTGATGAAGAGGAAGACGCGCTGCTCACGCGGCAGCGCCTCCAGCCGCTGGACGGCCAGCGCTACCTGGTGCTCGGTGGAGCGAGCGTCCGTCACGCCCAGCTCGGAGCGCCAGTGACTCTCCGCGAAGAGGCCGGGGAGCACGTTGCCCAGCGGATTGCGCTTGTTGAAGAAGCCCACGCCGCCAATGCAAACGGTGTGATACCCGCGGCCCGCCAGCCCGGTGACGAGGTCCGGCGCGTCCAGCACACAGGTGTTGGAGGCCGTCGTCTCGCTGCCCTCGAAGCGCATCGAGAACAGCCGGGGATGCGGCCCCGGCGTGGCGGGCGTGGGCAGGAAGCCCGCGAAGAAGGCGTGGTGCGCCGCGTACGTGAAGCTCGCGGGAGAGTGCCGCTGCTCCCACCGGCCTCCGGGCAGCAGCGCGGAGAGGTTCGGCGTGCGCCCCTGGGCCGCGAGCGCCTCGGCGACGTCGAAGCGCAGCGTGTCCAGGGTGATGAAGAGCAGGTCGTGCGAGCCGACCACGGCGTTCATGTCCATCGCGTGAGCACTCCGGCGATGTCGTCGATGCGCGAAGGGATGCACTCCACCGTGAACATGGGCGGCGGCAGCGCGGAGGGCCACGGCCGGCCGTGAGACACCCAGCAGGTGGCCAGCCCCAGCCGCGCGGCGCCCACGACGTCCCGCTCCGGGTCGTCGCCCACGTGCAGCACCTCTTCTGGAGAACGTCCGACGTGGGCCAGCGCGGCCTCGAAGATGCGGGCATCCGGCTTCGCCGCGCCCACCTCGCCGGAGAGGAAGACCTCCGGCAGCACCTCCGCGAGCCCCGCGCGGGCCAGCTTCGTGCGCTGCACCCGCGCCGAGCCATTGGACACCACCACCACCGGCCGGCAGCGGGCCACGGAGGCCACCCAATCACAGACGCCCGCGTCCGCCTGGACGAGCTGAGGCAGGCGCGTCGCCATGTCCTCCCAGAGCGCGTCGGGCGTGAGGCCCAGGCAGGGGAACGCCTCCGTCACCTGCTGACAGAACGCACTCCGGGACGCGCCCCCACGCCCATCCACCGCGTGCATCCAGGCCACGGCGTCGGCACGCCGAGCCGCGGGGAGCAACGACAGGTAGCGGGAGACGAGCGAGTCCACGTAGCGCGTGAAGGCGCCCGCGCGGTCAATCAGCGTGTCATCCAAGTCAAAGAAGACGGCCCGGGGCCGCATCCGAGCGCTCCTTCCCGAAACCACGAGGATACGCCGCCCCGGCTGCGTCGAACAGCGACAACGCAGTGGAGAGGCTGCGTCCAGGCGGATTCGCCGGGCCCCTGCCCCCGTGCCTGCCTGATGGAGGCGGGAGACGCGGAGAATCCCGGCGAGGCCGCAAGCGTTCAGCGAGGCGGGTGCGCCTCGCGGTCATACGCCTCCAGCGCCCGGATGACCTCCTCCTGCGAATCCGTGAGCATGAGGTAGCGCGCGTAGTCGCAGCCCTGCGCGAGCTGGTGCAGCAGCGGGTACACGGGCCGGGTGCGCGTCCAGAACTCGGTGCCCAGGAAGATCATGGGGCTGATGACGCCCACCGAGTTGTAGTGATTCTGGCACGCATCCTGGAACACCTCCTGGATGGTGCCCGCGCTGCCGGGTGAGTAGACGATGCCGCCCTTGGCGATGGTCAGCAGACCGTCTTCCCTCACGCTGTTGGCGAAGTACTTCGCGATGTGCGTGGCGAAGGGGTTGGGCGGCTCGTGCCCGTAGTGCCACGTGGGGATGCCCAGGCTGGCGCAGTACGGCAGGTCATCCTCGCCCAAGGGAAAGGCGCGGCGAACATCGAAGGCGCGCGAGAGCCACGCGCGGTCGGTGTAGCTGGGCGCCTGCGCGAGCAGGGCCAGCCCCGCGTCCAGCTCCGCCTCCGTGCGCCGCGCGAACCACGCGCCCACGTGCGTGGCCTCCATGGCCCCCGGGCCACCGCCGCTGACCATGAAGAAGCCACGGCGTGCCAGCTCGCGCGCCAGGGAGGCCACCGCGCGGTAGTCCGGCTGGCCGCGCTTCATGGAGTGGCCCCCCATGATGGCCACCACCTTGCGCACGCCACCCGCCCCGGACAGCAGCGCCTCCATGGCCTCCGTCACCGAGTGGTCATGGAGCCGCTGCGCCAGCGTCTCCAGCAGCGTGGGAGGATTGCCGCGCCCGTTCGCCGCCCAGTGCGCGTAGATGCGCGCATCCGGCGTGTCCGCGTAGGACTCCGGCCGCGCGGGGTCAAAGCCCGCGTACAGCTCCTCCGGCGAGTACAGCGCGCCACGGTAGGGCTGATAGGGCACGCCGGAGATGGGCGGGAACACCATGGCCCCGTGCTCCACGGTGGCCTTCAGCGCGTCCTTCTCCAGCTCACAGCCCAGGAAGACGGCGCCCACGAGTTCGGCGGAGGCCAGCGCCTGCGTGTACCGCCGCAGGTCCAACCCCTGGATGACGACGTTGGCGAACCCGGCGCCCGCCGCGAGGTGCCGTTCGAAGGCCTCGATGGTCTCGATTTCAATCACGCATGAACAATTTCACGCCTCGCGGCCCTGTGGGTAGCGAGGAGTGCGGCGCGGGCCGAATGCGCGGCGTCTCGGGCCCGCCGGCCCCTGACGCTCAGCGCCGCGCCTCCAGCACCCGCAGGCACGCCTCCGCCTGCAGCAGCTCCAAGCGAGCCCCCACGGCGGAGGCATCTCTCGCCGCGAGCTGGAGCTGGCGGCCGGCCTCCTCCCATTCGCCCAGCTGCAACTGGGCCCGCCCCAGCACGCACCGGAGCAGCGATTGGAGGCGCCGGTCCTCCAGCATGGACGCCAGCTGGAGCCCGCGCAGCGCGTCTTCCTTCGCCAGCTCCGGCGCACCCGCGCGCGTGTGCAGCAGCGCCAGTCCATGGTGCGTGTAGGCCATGCCCCGGCGGTCGCCCGTGCGTGAATCCAGCTCCAGCGACAATTGGAAGAAGTGCGCCGCGCGCTCCCTGTCTCCCGCCCGCGAATACGCATCGCCCAGGTTCAGCAGCGCGGTGGAGTGCTCCCACGTGTCCCCCGAGCGCTCGCTCCAGCGCAGGACCTGGGCGTACTCGGACGCCGCGGCCTCCGGGAACCCCAGCCCGAGCTGCACGCTGCCCATGGCCCGGTGGAGCAGCGCCTCCACGCCCGCCCGCGCGGGGCCGTCTTCCTTGGCCGCCTGCAGCAACTGCGCGCGGGCCAGGACAACCCGCGCGCGCGCGTCCTCGAACCGGCCCAGCGCGGAGAGCGCCAGCGCGGACAGCGCATCCAGCGATACGGACATCAGCGGCGCCGCGGACAGACAGTCCCGGCGGCCCTCCCTGTCGAGCCCCAGCACCTCCTCATACCTGCCGAGCGCGAGCACCACCGACGCCCGCTTGAACAGACGCCGGGCCCGGTCTCCCGCGGGAGACGCCAATCCCTCATCATCCAGCTTCCGCGCCGTGTGCCACGCGGCCTCCGCTTCCACGGGCTCACCCGCCAGCCGGTGCGCGTCGCCCATGTATTCCCAGAGCCTGCGCTGCCACTCCCGCGCGGCGTCTGGATTGAGCGCATCCGCCAGGCCCAACGCGAAGCGATACACAGCCATGGCGGGCCCCGGCTCCAAGGCCGCCAGATGCCAGCCCGCCAGTGACACCAGCCAGGGCAGCGCCCGGGAGGACGCCTCGGCTGACAGCCATTGCCGTGTCAACTCCATGCAGGCGCGCTGACGCAGCGGCTCCGGAAGGGCCTCATAGGCCTCCGCGGCCCGCCGGTGCGCCGCCGGAAGCTCCGCCTCGGAGAGCGCATCGACCCCCGGGGCGGGCTCCACCGCCCACGTGTACCGGCCTCCCGCGACGGAGCGCAGCCAGCCCCCCGTC
>NZ_JAAIYB010000248.1 GCF_010894475.1 Myxococcus vastator | reverse complement strand
GTGTTCATGGTGCACGGCGACGGGTGGGGCTTCGAGGCCGCGTTCCTCTCCAGCGTCGGCTCCGCGTTCGTGCCGCCGGAGCAGTCCATCGCCGCGTACCTGGCGAAGGAGGGCGTGGACGTGTGGGGCCTCGACCTGCGGTGGGCGGGCGTGCCGCGGGACACGCAGGATTTTCGCTTCATGAAGCACTGGACGCTGGAAACGCACGCGGCCGACGTGGGCGTGGGGCTGGGCGTGGCGAAGCTGCTGCGGCTCGCGGGCGGCAACTTCCAGGGCACCATGCACCTGCTGGGCTGGAGCCGGGGCGCGGTGGTCGGCTACGCGTACCTCAACCGCGAGGCCCGGCTGCCGCGCGCGCTGCGCCAGGTGGACGGCTTCATCCCCATGGACATGGCGGTGCGCTTTTCGCCGCGGGACGCGCAGCAGCAGGCGTGGGCGTGTGAGCGCTACGAGGTGCTGAGCAATGCCCGCCAGGAGGGCCAGCTGGAGGGCGGCCTGCTCGGGCCGGCGCCGGGCATCATGCTGCAGGCCATTGGCCAGCTCGCCGCGGCGCAGCCGGCCGCGCCGTCTCCGTTGGTGATGGAAGACATCTTCGGGCCGGGCACGGGCGTGCCCACCAACCGCAAGCTGGCCGTGGTCGCGGCGGGCGCGACGAGCGTGCTCTTCGCGCCGCTGCAGCCCATCGTCCCGGCCTACCACCTGATGGGCAGCACGCCGGACGCCCTGGGCCTGCCGGAGCAGCTCTCCTTCACCCGCGAGGGCTACCTCTTCGAGTTCGGCCAGCGCACCGCCCCGTACCAGAGCATCAACGAGGTGGTGGAGACGGAGGCGTGGGCCTGCGGGAAGAGCGTGCCCTACGACGACCGCCTGCGCGACGTGAAGGTGCCGGTGCTGTACGTGGGCGCCGCGGGCGGCGTGGGCCGCTACGGCGAGCACAGCCTCACGCTGCTGGGCAGCAGGGACGTCACCCGGCTCAACGTCAGCACGCTGCCGGAGGCCGCGCGCGCCCTGGACTTCGGGCACGCGGACCTGTTCCTCGCGGAGGACGCGCGCGTGCGCGTCTGGAAGCCCGTGCTCCAGTGGATTCGCACCCACTGAGGCAGCGGGCCTAGCCGTCCGCCTTCCACAAGCCGTGGCGCCGGGCCCGCCGGCCCAGCGTCACCGGGTCCATCCCCAGCGCCACGGCCGCGCGCCGCAGCACCCCGCCGTGGCGCTCCAGTGCCTCGCGGATGAACTCCCGCTCCACCCGCTCCAGCCGCGCGCGCAATGAGCCATCCCCACCCGGCTCGCCGCGCAGGGCCAGGGTGGAGCCCAGCACCGGCGGCAGCAGCCGCCGCGACACCACCTCGCCCGGGCGGGAGAGCAGCACCGAGCGCTCCATGACGTTGCGCAGCTCGCGCACGTTGCCCGGCCAGCCGTAGGCCCGCAGCGCGTCCACCGCGTCCGGCGCGATGCCACTGGCCGAGCGGCGCAAGGTGCGGTTGAACAGCTCCAGGAAGTAGAGCGCCAGCTCCGGCACGTCCTCCGGCCTGTCCCTCAGCGGCGGGATGTCCACGGTGAAGCTGTTGAGCCGGTAGAAGAGGTCCGCGCGGAAGCGGCCGGCGCGCACTTCCTCACCCAGGTCCTTGTTGCTGGCGGCCACCACGCGCACGTCCACGTGGCGCACCTGGGTGCCGCCCACCGGACGCACGTCCCCCGTCTCCAGCACGCGGAGCAGCTTCGCCTGGAGGTTGGCGGTGGTGTTCTCGATTTCGTCCAGGAAGATGGTGCCGCCATTGGCGAGCACGAAGAGCCCGGGGTGGTCCGCCACCGCGCCCGTGAAGGCCCCCTTCACGTGGCCGAACAGCTCGCTCTCCAGCAGCGTCTCCGACAGCGCGCCGCAGTCCTGGACCACGAGCGGCACGTCCCCCCGGCCACTGAGCCGGTGGAGGATGCGCGCCAGCACCTCCTTGCCCGTCCCCGTCTCGCCCTGGAGCAGCACGGCCACGCGGTGGGGCGCCACCAGGCGCACCAGCTCCATCACCCGCTGCATGGCGGCGCTGCGGAAGCCCAGCTCGTCCCCGCCGCGTCCACCGGGGGCGGGCGGCAGCTCCTGCGACAGCGCGCGCTCACGCAGCAGGCTGCGCTCCAGCTCCAGCGCCATGCGCCACTGTTCGGTGCGCACGCCGTGCTCGCGCCCCGCTTGAAGCACCGCCTGGTGCACGGCCTCCCGCGTGGGTGAAGGCCCGAGCGCGCGGAAGATGCGCCCGGCGTTGAAGAGGGCCACCAGCCGCTCCGACGCGGCCGGCGCGCAGTAGACGATTCGCGACGCCAAATCACTGGGCGGCCCCGCGCCGGAAGGGTCCGCGTCCGCGCGGCCGGCGGCCAGGGACTCCACCAGGGACAGGGCCTGCTCCTCGTCCTGGCCGCACACCACCAGGCACGCCGCGTCCCCGCGCGTCACCAGCGCGTGGGCGTCCGACGGGCTGGCCGCGAAGTGGAGCTTGGCCACCCCTTCCAGCGCGGCCGTCACCGCGCGTGCCTCCGGTTCGGTGGCGAAGGCCACCACCACCTGGAGGTGCGACGAGGCGAGGTAGCGCGCCAGCTTCACGCCGTCCGCCTCCTCGAAGGCGCGGAAGCTCACGCCCATGGCCGCCACCGCGCCGGACGCGTCGTGACGCCAGCGCACCACGCCGCGCACGCGGATGTGCTCACCGGAGTCCGGAAGGGAGAACGACAGCTCCAGGTCCTCGCCCTCGCGCGGCCCTTCGGATGGCGTGTGCGGCGTGGCGATGAGCCCGATGCCCGTCTCACTGATGTTGACGGCCCAGCACCCATGGAGCGCGGGCTGCGTCACCACCTTCACGTACAACGGCTTGCGTTCGCTTCGAGGGGCGTGGGCGGACACAGGCCGCGTCATGAGCACCACAGTCTACTTGAGGGATGAAGCGGCGCTGACAATTTGCGACTCGGGAAGATTCGCCAGCCATCACTCGACCTGGATGTAGGTACAGGTCATGAATGACCGGCCGGCGGACGGTATCAACAAGCAAACGAGCCCGTCTCGCGGCATGAGACACGTCCTGGCGCTCCCCCTGCCCCGCCGCTGCTGGCATGCTGGGGCCGTCTTCATGGCCATCGCAGCAGGCACCTCCCGCTCCGGCCACACGCTCCGGATTGCCCAGCGAGTCCCCCGCACGGAAGCGGAGGGCCCCGGTGTGCGCTTCGCCCTCTGGGTCCAGGGCTGCCCCCTGCGCTGCCCGGGGTGCTGCAACCCGGAGATGTTCGCGGCCGAGCGCGGCACCGAGGAGACGGTGGAGGCCCTGGCCCGGCAGGTTCTGTCCACGCCCGGCATCGAGGGCCTCACCCTGCTGGGCGGCGAGCCCTTCTCCCAGCCCGGTCCCGCCGCGGCGCTGTGCGAGCGCGTCCGCGCCGCCGGGCTGAGCATCATGGTCTTCACCGGCCACACGCTCGCGGAGCTGCGGGCCCAGGCGCGCGGCGACGTGGACCGGCTGCTCGCGACGGTGGACCTGCTGGTGGACGGCCGCTTCGAGGCGGACCAGCCGGAGACGGCGCGGCGGTGGATTGGCTCGCGCAACCAGGTGATGCACTTCCTCACCGGCCGCTACTCGCCGCACGACGCGTGCTTCACCGCGCCGAACACGGCGGAGGTGCACTTCGTCGGCGGCAAGCTCGTCATCAACGGCTGGCCCGCGCTCGCCGACCGGTTCCGTCCATGATTCGCGTCGCTCCGTCGGAGCTCGAGCTGCTCACGCTCGCCCGCGCCATCGCCAGCCTGGGACAATTCGCCCCCGTGGAGGACCTGCTCCGCAACCGGCACGCCGTCCCCGCGAAGTTCAGTCCCGGCGCGATGCACGTCCTGCGGGACACGCTCGCCAAGGGCGGTGTGCTCGCGCTCGCCCGGTGCGGCGGCTGGCGCCAGCAGCTCACGGTGCGCGACGGGCAGGCTCGCACCGGCCGGCTCTGGGAGCGGCATGCGCCGCCCGCCCTGCGCTTCTCCGCCCTCACCTTCCACGTCCTGAGGTGGCTGCTGGAACAGCCCCTGACGAAGCACGGGGCCATGCCGCTGGAAGTGGACGGAGCGCCCACGCTCGCCGACGAGCTCTTCCTCTACCTCTGCTGCCGCCTGGTCGCGGGCACCCCCTGCGCGCCGGCCCTGGGCGCACAGCAGCTCTTCCGCCGCTCCGCCCTCTGCTGGCTGGGCTTCCCGGAGCAGTTCGGGACGCAGCGCCCGGAGCTCGATGCCGCCGCCTTCGCGCCACTGCTGGCGAACGGCGCGTGGCTGCTGGAGGCGCTGCGGCTGGAGCTCGTGCGGCGTTGGCGTGGGTTGGAGGAGTCCAAGCGTCACATCGCGTCCCCCGGGGAGGCGCTGGCCCTGGGCGCGGCGCAGGAGGCCGTGCTCGCCGCGTTCCTCGACGCGGTGGATGGCGCGGGCCGAAGGGACCTCGCGGGCTTCCTCCTGGAAGCGGCGCGCCCGTTGCTGGAGCAGCCCGCCACGCGCTGGGTGGAGGGGCTGTCGTCCTCGGCGACGTTGTCCTCGCGGGCCGAGGCGGCCCGTGCCGCCGCGGCCTTCCTGCGCGCCCTGGGCCGCCTGTCGCGCTGGGACGCGGAGCACCGCGCCGTGCGCTTCTTCGACGACGACTACGACGCCGCCCAGCACCTGCTGTCCGAATGGAACGCCTTCGGTGAGGCAGGCTTCCGTCGCGCCGAGGACCATGCCCGCCAACTGACGACCGCCCTCACCAGCGCCTCCGCGGCACCTCCACCTTCCTCCACCGGGAGCGCTCCATGAGCCGCGCCTACCGAGTCTCCGTCTCCGAGTCCCTCAACCGCGTCGTCCAGGCCGAGGACGGCCTGTGCACCAGGCTGGAGCTGCTCCCGCTCCTATCGCGCGAGGAGCTGGCCGCGCTGCTCGCGGCCGAGCTGGCCAGCCGGGGCTTCACGCAAGAGGGCGACGTGGCGCTGCGCACGGAGGCGGAGGGTGTCCGCGTCGCCATCGACGTCACCACCGGCGACGTCAGCGTCACCCTCAGCGGCGAGCAGGAGGTGGAGCTGCAGGCGCGCGGCGAGCTGGCCGTGGAGCGGCCCGACGAGGTGGAGCAGGCGAAGCTGCGCGCCCAGGACCTGGCGCGCGCGCGGCTGGAGGACGCGGCGGACGTCGCCACCGACAAGCTGCGGCAGCAGGTCACCCAGCGGCTCGAAGGCCGGTTGCGCGACCTCAAGTCGGAGCTGGATACCATCTCCAACAAGGTGACGGCGGAGGCGCTCAAGGTGCGCGCCGGGCAGCTCGGCACCATCGAGGAGGTCCACGAGGACGCGGCGACGGGCTCGCTCACCATCAAGGTGCGCGTATGAGTCAGCGCATCCCCGAGGAGTCGCTGCCCACGGAGCTGTCGCCCTTCGCCGCCGTCGAGGCCGCCTACCCCGCAGAGCTGAACCGCGTCTGCGAGGCGCTGCTGCGCGGGCTGCCCGTCATGGTGGAGGCGGACAAGGAGCTGACGCCCTACTTCTACAAGTGCCTGCGCGACAGGCTGAAGCAGGACGGCAAGCAGTTCCTCTACCTGGACGGCCGCACCGCGCAGGAGCCCCCACCGGGCATGCCCGCGCCCAGCATGATGGCCACGCTCATCGCGCAGCTCCGGGACGCGGTGCGCGGCGCGGTGCGCGAGCGCATCGTCGTGTTGCCCCACCTGGACCTGCTCACCACCAGCACCGGCGGGCTCACCAGCGAGGCGCGCGAGGTCATCCCCCTGCTGTACGAAAACCCGGAGATGCTCTGGGTCGGCTTCAAGGACCCGTCCTTCGCCGTGCCGCGCGTCATCGAGAACCTCTTCCCCCACAAGGAGAGCATCCTCGGCGTGGGGCGCGACCGGCTGCGCTACCTCATCACCCAGCGCGAGTGCCGCAAGTTCGGCAGGGGCCTGCAGCCCTATGCGCTCTACAAGCACGTCTCCGGCGTCAACGCCGTGCGGCTGCGCCGGCTGCTGGGCGCCATCAGCGGCGAGGACTACCCCGCCAACCCGAAGCCCGTGTATGCGCAGCTGCGCTCGGCCACGCTCACCGGTTCGCTCAGCGTGCCGGAGCTGGAGCTGCACACGGACATCGGCGGCTACGCCAAGGTGAAGCAGCGGCTCCAGCAGGAGCTTCTGGACGTCCTGGCGCACAAGGACACGCTGACCGACGCGGAGGCGGTGAAGCGCGTGGAGGCGCTGCTGCCGCGCGGGATGATTTTCTGGGGCCCTCCCGGCACCGGCAAGACGCTGTTCGCCAAGGCAATGGCCTCGGCGCTGGGCGCAGCCGTCCAGGTGGTGAGCGGCCCCGAGCTCAAGAGCCGCTGGGTGGGCGAGAGCGAGGAGAACCTCCGTCTGATTTTCGTCCGCGCCCGGCAGGCGGCGCCCAGCATCATCGTCTTCGACGAATTGGACTCCTTCGCGTCGGCGCGTGGCACGTACACGGGCTCGGGCGTGGAGCACTCCATGGTGAACCAGCTCCTCACGGAGATGGACGGCTTCCGCAAGGAGGAGCTGGTCTTCGTCGTGGGCACCACCAACTTCGTGGAGTCCCTGGACCCCGCGCTGCTGCGCCCCGGCCGCTTCGAGTTCCAGCTCTGCATCCCCTACCCCAACAGCGCGGACCGGCGCGCCATCCTGTCCATCTACAACCAGAAGCTGGGGCTGGCGCTGACCGAGCGCGCCCTGGACTACGCGGTGAAGCGCACGGGCGACCGCGTGGAGGGCACCGGGACGCGCTTCTCCGGCGACCACATCCAGGCGCTGTGCCGGGCGCTCGCGCGGCGACGGCTGCGCGAAGGCGTCCAGGGCCCCACCGAGGCGGTGGACGTGGAGCGCGCCCTCACGGAGTTCCTGGACCGGCCGGAGCTCACGCCCACGGAGGAGCGCGTGGTGGCCACGCATGAGGCGGGGCACGCGGTGTGCGCGCTCTTCTGCAAGCACGCGCCCGCTATCGACCGCATCAGCATCCGGGGCGACCTGGCGGGCTCGCTGGGCCACGTGCAGTACGCGGACCCGGCGCACCGGTACGTCGTCACGCGAGGCCAGCTGCTGGACAGCATCTGCATGCTCTTCGGTGGCCGGGAGGCGGAGGACCTGCTGCTGGATGACCTCTCCCTGGGCAGCGCTCATGATTTGGAGCGCGCCACGGAGATCGCGCGCGAGCTGGTGGAGGACCTGGGCATGGGCGGCGACGGCGTGCCCGTGCGCCGCTTCGATGCTCCGGGAAGGCAGGCGGACCGGCATGCTTTGTCCGACGCGACGCGAAGCACGCTGGAGGCCGCGATACAGGAGGTCCTGGCCGTCCAACGGACCCGGGCCCGGGATATCCTCCGGCGAGAGAAGGAGCGGCTCGTGGCCCTGAGGGATTTGCTCATCGAACGCAAGGTGTTGGACCGCGAGGCCTTCACCCACCTGGTGCCCGCGCCCGTGGCGCCGAAGAAGGAGCCCGCGCTTGGCTAGCCTCATCCTCCGCCTCCAGGTGGACCCGGCGACGGGCCGCAAGGACGTCATCATCCAGTACGAGAGCGACGCGGACGCGCTGCCCATGGAGCACGAGGACGAGCACCGCCGGCTCGTGGACTCGCTCATCCAGGGCGGCACGCTGAAGGCCTCCGAGCTGGGACGCGTCATCGTTCGGCGCGACACGCCGTCGGGCAAGACGGCCGAACCCTCCTCCACCGCCGAGGACGCCTCCGAGAAGGTCAGCCAGAAGGCCTGATGTCCATGCTCGTCTTCACCAGTGAGGAAGCGCTCCACCTGGCGCTGACCTCCGGACTCGTCCCCGCCGAAGTCCAGGCCGCCCCCGCCCGCTGCCACCGGACGCCCGACGGCGCGCTTCACGTCCTGCCGGAGGTGATGCCCGCGAAGGAGGTGCTCGCGCAGCTCTCGTCCCTGGGCGTGCAGGTGACGCGGAGCCGCGCGCAGGAGGCCACGCCGGTCCTCTGCTGGGCGGAGCTGATGACGTCGCGGCGCGCGCCGCTGGAGACCGCACCGACGGGCCCGGTGCTGTTCCTGCCTCCGAGCGCCGATGCGCTCCTTCCACTCGCGGGCGAGATGCTGCGCCTGGGGTGCGACCGGCAGGAGGTGTGCTTCGCCCAAGCCGCGGAGGGAAGCGGACAGCGCGCCTTGCTGCGCGCGATGTCACCGCCCTACTTCACCCTCACCCGCGCGCTGGACGCCACGGGCCCGCTGCGCGCCTTCGCTCCCGCGGTTCCGGGGCAACTCTCCGTCTGGGTCGAGGTGGGCTACACGCATCCGCTCGCGCGCACGCTCCAGGCGCCCGTTGGGACGTTGCTGCTCATCCACGGCGAAGGCCCCTGGCTGACCGCGCCGGACGGCCCGTGGACGGACCTGTACCAACACACCGACCTGCGGCTCCCAGCCCCGGGCGAGGACTGGACGCCCGCGCCCACGCCGGGCCGGCTGACGGTGCCGCTGCGCCTCACGCGAGCCGCGCGCACGGAGCCCGCGAGCCTGTGGGTGCTGCGTGAGGATGCGCTCGCCCAGGTGGAGTCCCTGGTCCACACGTTGCCGGAGCCGCTGCTCGCGCAGCTTCGCTTCGCCGTCACGGGACCACCGGAGGCGCCGTGCATCGTGCTGCGTGCTCGAGCGGGCCGGGAGCGGCCCCCGGAGCTGGGCCTTTCGGGCATGGCCTACGCGCCGCTGCCGCAGCTCGCGGACCTCTTCCTCCCGTGTGACGGACTGCTGGAGCCGCCCGTGCGCAGGGACCGCCTGCGCGCGCTGCTCGTGCCCCAGGCCGACACCGTGACGTGGCTGCATCCCACCGGGGGCGGTGGGTTCCGCGCGGAGCGGCTGCCGGAGTCCGCGTTCCAGCCGCTCGACACCTGGGTGGACTACGTCGTGGACACCCACGCCGACGCGCTCATGCCATGGGTCCGGAGCGCCAGCTTCGACTTCGCCGCCTTCGAGGCCGCGGAGGGAGAGTGGCAGAGCGCGGCCCGCGCGGTGCAATCGGATGAAGAGGAGGGCCGGGGCTCGCGAGGCACGCGCCGAGGCCGCCGTGAGGAGTCAGCCTCTCCGGTGGCGCCCACGAGTCCTCCCCCCATCGTCGCGGTCCGCGTCGCGCAGCCCGTGCCCACCGGTGCCCGCCTGGCGCCGCTCACGCCCGCGCAATCCAACGCGGTGGAACAGGAGCTGAGTGCGCTGGAGAAGTCCTTCCTGGCCCTGGAGGTGCCCGCCGACTCGCCGCAGCGGCAGGAGCTCTGGACGCGCATGGCGGAGCTGAACGGGCGGTTGGGCCGCAAGCGCGACGCGAGCCTGTGCTGGACACGCGCGCTGTGGTCCGCGTCCGACACCGAGGCCACCGAGCTGGTACGGCGCTGGGCCGATTCAGAGAACGAGGGAGGCGCCTCCCCCGCCGAACGGATGGCGTCACCCGCGCCCACGGACGAGGACGTGCGCGGCGTCGCCAGCAGCCTGGTGCGCGCGGTGCGTGACCCGGACGCGCCCGCGCCTGTCGACGTGGCGGCGCTCCAGCGATGGCTGGACCGGCATGACGCGGAGCTCGACGTCCGGACGCTCTGGCTGACGCGGACGGCGCTCGACACGCTGGCGGGGGGCGATGCGCTCGGACTTGCACGCGCGAGCGACCGGGTGCTGGAACTGCTCCAGCGGGGCCTGTCGCTCGCCAGAGACGTGCCCCGCTTCCTGCGAGGTGGCACCGATTCGGCGCAGGTGCCCCGGGTGGTGGCGCAGCTCGAAGCCCTGCTGGAGCGCTTCGAGCACACGCCCCGCCGCCGCTCGTCCATCGAAGCGGCGCCCGCGCTCACGCTGGCCTATGTCCGCTACGTCTTCGCGGTGGGACTCGCCCGGCTCGGGCAGGCGGACCGTGCGCGGACCCTGGCGTCCGCGGCGGAGGAGGCGGTCGACACGAAGGAGGCCATCCACGGCTTCCTCTCCCGTGCCTACGGTGCGCGCGTGGCTCACGCACGGGAAGGCCAGCCGCCCGAGACACCGCTGCCGTCCGACATCGCCGCCGAATTGAACGCCCTGAGCACCTTCCAGCGGTACAAGGTGGACCGGCTGCGGCAGGCCTCGGTGCTGCTGGAGCCCAGCGAGCGGCTCGACCCCGCGAGGGCCTTCGGGCGCGGCGCCAGGGACTTGCGCGGCGAGGAGTTCGCGACCCTTCGCGACTTGAAGGACCCGGCGCAGGTGGCCGCGCAGGTGGAGGCCCTGACGGCCCGGGCCACCGAAGCGATGCTGCCCGCCGAGGAACGGCGGCGGCTCATCGGAGGCCTGCTGGACACGCTGCCCCGCGTCGCTCCGGCGCGCGCGCTTCCACTCCTGAACCGGCTCGTCTCATCCATGGAGTCGCTCCCCGGTGAGGCTCAGGCCGTGCTGCTGGGTGATGCGCTGACTCTGGCGGCCCTCTTCGGCCGGGCGGACCACGCGATGACGCTGGCGGCGCGGCTGCGCCGGGTGCTCACGGCGCTGGCCCCCACGTCCCCCGCCTGGAGTCACGGCATCCTGGGTGTGAGCCTGCGCGGCCTGCGCCGGGTGGGCCTGTCCCGCGAAGCCGCCGAGCTGGTGGACGCGGCGCAAGAGCGCCTGGCGGGCCCCAAGACACCGCTGACGGCGCGGCTCGGCGTGGCGGCGGGCCTGTCCATGCAGGGGCGCACGGCCGAAGCTATCGACGTGTTCGACGCCGCCTTCGAGTCACTGGGCGCGGCGAAGGGCGGACTCCCGGAGCGGCTGGCGCTGACGCGCAGCCTCGCGAGCGCGCTGGCACATGCCCCCGTGGAGCTGGCGCTTCCGGGGCTGGCGCGCATCTCGGAGGGGCTGCCCATTGTCACGGACAGCTACAACACCAACAGCCACTTCTGCCTCTCCGTGGTGGAGCTGGCGGACGCGCTGGTGCAGGGCCACGTGGAGGTGGCGCAAGGCACCGGAGCGCGCGCGCGAAGCTGGCTGGACGAAGACGAATTCCTGGTGCGACGGCGCATCCATCGGGAGCTGGAGGAGCGCACATGAGCAGTCATCCCGCCATCTCCGAGCTGACGTTCGACGCGCTCTCCCAGGAAGCCCACGGCCTGCGCGAGCGCCTCAACCGCTTCCGCCTGGCGCTGGGCCGTCACTTCGTGGGCAAGCAGACGCTGGTGGACCTGATGACGGTGGCGGCGGTGGCGCAGGAGCCGCTGCTGCTGGTGGGCCCACCGGGCACGGCCAAGTCGGACCTCGTCCTCAAGTTCCGGGACGCGCTGCGCATCCCCAACGAGGATTACTTCGAGTACCTCCTGACGCGCTTCACCGAGCCGTCGGAGGTGCTGGGCCCCATCGACATCAACCTGCTGCGCCAGGGCCGCTACATCCGGCGCGAGGGCGGCAAGCTGCCCACGGCGCGGCTGGTGTTCCTCGATGAGGTCTTCAAGGCCAGCTCCGCCATCCTCAACGCGCTGCTCACCGTCATCAACGAGCGCAAGTTCTACCAGGACGGCGCGCCGCAGCCGGTGAAGCTGAAGGTGCTCTTCGCCGCCACCAACGAGCTGCCCGAGCACGCCGAGCTGGGCGCGCTGAAGGACCGCTTCTGCCTCAAGGCCGCGTGCCGTCCGGTGCAGGACCGCTACTTCCTGGAGCTGCTGGACTCCGGCCTGGATTCGCAGACGCACCGGGAGCTGAACCAGAAGCCCTGGGCGGAGGGTCACGCCACGCTGGACGACCTGCTCAAGGCCCACCGCTACCTGACGCTGATGATGGGCAAGCGCGAGACGGGCCCGGACGGCCGCGAACTGCGCGACCGCGACCTGTTCTTCCGCGATGAGCTGCTGCGTGAGTTCCGCCGCGTGGTGCAGACGCTGACGCGCGAGGACGGCGTGTTCATCAGCGACCGCAAGCTGGTGAAGCTCTACCGCCTGCTCCGAACACGAGCGTGGATATTCCACGGCGGCGCGGTGGAGCGGCAGGACCTCCAGCTCCTCTCGTACCTGGGTGAGACGCGGGAAGAAATCGACCTGCTGGAGGAGAAGGTGCCCCGGCTGCTGGGCCTCTCGTGAGTCGCGGATGAGCACGGAGCTGAGAAGCCCCCAGGACACGGAGCGCTGGCTGTGCGCGGGGCTGTGCCTGATACGGCACGAGGACCTCACGGCCGACGCGTTGACGCCGGCCGTGCCGTGGCTCCTCGCCACGCTCGCGGAGTCACCCGCCCTGCCCCCAC
>NZ_JAAIYB010000247.1 GCF_010894475.1 Myxococcus vastator | reverse complement strand
GCGCAGGGGCGGCCGGTGTTCGCGATGCCCGGTGACGTCCGCCAGGAGGAGGCGGCCGGCTGCAACGCGCTGCTGCGCAACGGGGAGGCGGCGGCGTGCCTGGGCCCGGGTGATGTGTGGAGGGTGCTGAAAGTCGACCCTCTGGCGGCGGTTCCTCCTGGGACGATGGGCTCGTGGGAGGACCTCTCCGTGGAAGCGAAGGGGGCCTTCGCGATGTTGGACCGGGTTCCCCGGAGCTTCGACGAGGTGCTGGTCGGCAGCACCTACTCCCCGGCGGCGCTCGCCAGCGCGCTGGTGGAGCTGGAATTGACGGGGCTGGTCATCCAGCACCCCGGAAGGCTGTACGAAAGAATCTAGGTAGGAGAGTCATGGCCACGCGGACGAAGAAGAAGGTGGAAGAGACTGAGGCGGCCGAGGAGAAGGCGCCCGCCAAGAAGGCCGCCGCCAAGAAGAAGCCTGCGGCCAAGAAGAAGACCGCCGCCAAGAAGAAGACGGCGGCCCGCCGCCGCACCAAGAAGGGCGACGAGGACGAGCTCCCCACCGTGGAAGCAGACGCGGAGGAGGAGGCCACGCCCCGTGGCAAGGGCCCGCATTACCTGGTCGTCGTGGAGTCTCCCGCCAAGGCGAAGACCATCAAGAAGTACCTGGGCTCCGGCTACACGGTGAAGGCCTCCGTGGGCCACGTGAAGGACCTGCCCAAGAGCAAGATGGGCGTCGACGTGGAGCACGACTTCCGGCCCGAGTACACGGTCATCAAGGGCAAGGAGAAGGTCCTCAACGAGCTCAAGAAGATGGCGAAGTCGGCCGACCGCGTCTTCCTGGCCACGGACCCCGACCGCGAGGGCGAGGCGATTGCCTGGCACATCAAGGAGGAGCTGGCGCATCCCGACGCGCTCCGGGTGACCTTCAACGAAATCACCAAGAAGGCCATCCAGGAAGCCATCGCCCAGCCGCGCCAGCTCAACCAGGACAACTACGACTCGCAGCAGACGCGCCGCATCCTCGACCGGCTGGTGGGGTATCAAATCTCCCCGCTGCTCTGGAAGAAGGTGCGCCGTGGTCTGTCCGCCGGCCGCGTGCAGTCCGTGGCGGTGCGCCTCATCGTGGAGCGCGAGGACGAAATCAAGGCCTTCGTCCCCGAGGAGTACTGGACGCTGGACGCGCTGCTGGAGGGCCCCTCCGGCCCTCCGCCGTTCAAGGCCAAGCTGTCCAAGTTGGACGGCAAGAAGGTGGAGCTGAAGGAGCGCGTCTTCACGGAGAGCCTGGTCGCCGAGCTCCAGACGGCCAACTTCGTCGTCGCCAAGGTGGACCGCCGCGAGCGCCGCCGCAACGCGCCCGCGCCGTTCATCACCTCCAAGCTCCAGCAGGAGGCGGCCAACCGCCTGTCCTTCACCGCGAAGAAGACGATGACGCTGTCGCAGCGCCTCTACGAAGGCGTGCCGCTGGGTGACGAGGGCCAGACGGCGCTCATCACGTACATGCGCACGGACTCCACCCGTCTGTCCGACGACGCGGTGACGCAGGTGCGCGAGTTCATCGGAGGCAAGTACGGCAAGGACTTCCTGCCCGACGAGCCCATGGTGTACCGCAGCAAGAAGAGCGCCCAGGACGCGCACGAGGCCATCCGGCCCACGTCGCTGGAGTACCCGCCGGAGCGGGTGAAGCCCTTCTTCGAGGCCATGGGCGAGGAGGACATGTACCGCCTCTACGAGCTCATCTGGAACCGCTTCGTCGCGTGTCAGATGAAGCCCGCCGTCTATGACCAGACCAGCGCGGACATCGCCGCGGGCCGGGCCACCTTCCGCGCCTCTGGCAGCACGCTGAAGTTCGCCGGCTACCTGGCGGTGTACGGCGCCGGCCTGACGCCGGAGGAAGAGGCGGAGAAGGAGAAAGCCAAGGCCGCCGGTGACGAGAACGCCGCGGAGGGCGCCGACGCCGTGGGCGAGCTGCCGGTGCTCAACGACGGTGACGCGCTGAACCTCCAGAAGCTGCTCCACGAGCAGCACTTCACCCAGCCGCCCCCGCGCTTCAGCGAGGCCACGCTGGTGAAGGAGCTGGAAGAGCGCGGCATCGGCCGTCCGTCCACCTACGCCGCCATTCTCTCCACCATCCAGGACAAGAAGTACGTGGAGAAGCTGGAGGGGCGCTTCCGGCCCACGGACCTGGGGAACATGACCAACGAGATGCTGGTCAAGCACTTCCCCCACGAGCTGGATGTCACCTTCACGGCGAGCATGGAGGAGAAGCTCGACCAGATCTCCGAGGGCGGCGCCAACTGGAAGGCGGTGCTGCACGACTTCTACGGGCCCTTCAAGGAGACGCTCGAGAAGGCCGAAGCGGAGATGCGCGACGTCAAGCGGGAGGAGATCAAGACGGACATCCCCTGCGAGAAGTGCGGCAACCTCTTCGTCATCAAGTTCGGGAAGATGGGGCACTTCCTCGCGTGCTCGAACTACCCGGACTGCAAGAACACGAAGGACTTCAAGCGGGACGCCGAGGGCAAGATCGTCATGGTGGAGGAGGAGACCACCGACGAGATTTGCGAGAAGTGCGGCAAGCCCATGGTCATCAAGCGGGGCCGCTTCGGGCGCTTCCTGGCCTGCTCCGGCTACCCGGACTGCAAGACGTCCAAGCCCATCTCCATTGGCGTGTCGTGCCCGGAGTGCAAGGAGGGCTACCTGACGGAGCGCCGCAGCGGCCGTGGGAAGATCTTCTTCGGCTGCAACCGCTACCCGGACTGCAAGTTCGCCGCCTGGGACCGGCCGCTGGCCGAGCCGTGCCCCACCTGCGCGTCGCCCTACCTGCTCCAGAAGTTCTCCAAGCGGGACGGCCCGTACGTGGCGTGCCCCAACAAGGAGTGCGACTACCGGCGCGAAATCACCGAGCAGCCCGGGGGCCCGGGTGGGTCACCCGAAGCCTCCTCGGCTGCTTGAAAGCCCAGTAGTTACATGGGCATGGCCCGTCCTCGGCTTGACAGCCTTGGCGGGCCCGCCCTAGAAGTCCAGGCTGCTCCCTCCCCGGGAACGTCGAACGGGTGCCCGCGTCCGAAAGGGGCGCGCCCCGGGGGGCGGGCGTCGAAAGGACTCTGGGCGCAATGATTCCCTCGGTAAGCGAGCTGCTGCTGGATGTGACCCTCGCGGCCACGGAAGGGGGCAAGCTGGGCGTCACGGACTCCGTCATCAAGTTCTTCAAGGATGGCGGACCGTTCATGTTCGTGAACCTGTTCTGGCTGGCGTGCTCGCTGGCGGTCGCGCTGGAGCGCGTCGTCACCCTGGTGTTCCGCTACAACCTCAACGCGCCGCCCTTCATGGAGCAGATCGCCAAGCTGGTGCGCAGCGGCAACCTGGACCGCGCCGTGAAGGTGTGCGGCATGGCGCCCAACGCGCCGCTGGCCAAGGTGGTCCGCGCGGGCCTGGTGAACGCCAACCGCGGGGAGATTGAGGTCTCCAAGGCGGTGGAGGAGGCCATCGTCGAGCACAGCCCCAACGTGTCCAAGCGCATCCCCTGGCTGTGGTCCCTGGCGAACATCGCCACGCTGGTGGGGCTGGTGGGCACCATCTTCGGCCTCATCGGCACGTTCCAGGCGCTGGGCAACGTGCCGGCGGAGCAGAAGCAGGTGCTGCTGTCGGACGGCATCTCCAAGGCGATGAACAACACCGCCTTCGCGCTCTCCATCGCCGTCATCTGCATCGTCTTCCACCTGTTCCTCACGTCGTACGCGAAGAGCATGGTGGAGGGGATGGAGCTCCACGCGCTCAAGCTGGAGAACCTCCTGTCGCGCCGCGGTTCCGTGGACCCGGCCACCACGGAGCTCGAGGCGCGCGCGTCGTAGCGCGCACGGGCACGCGGCCATGGCGTTCCACTACTCCCGGCGCAAGTTGAAGGTCCGTGAGGAGGAAGAGGCGGGCGAGCTGAACATCGTCCCGTACCTCGACATCCTCATGAACCTCATCATCTTCATGCTGCTGTCCATCACCGGCCTGACGACGTTCGGCATCATCAACGTCAACGCCCCCGCCTACGGCGCGCCGACGACGGGCATGGCCCAGGAGAACCCGGACGACGCGCCGAAGCTGACGCTGTCCGTGCTCATCTCCAGGAAGGGGCACTTCGTCAGCAGTGAGAACGCCATCCTCGGCGAGGCGGGCACGCCCACCATCCCGGTGAAGGCGGACGGCGCGCACGACTTCAGCGCGCTCAACGCGAAGATGGTGGAGATCAAGTCCGCCTTCCCCAAGGAGACGAAGGTCATCGTGGGCGCGGACCCGGACGTCCCCTACGAGACGCTGACGCAGACGCTGGACGCCATCCGTGAGACGCAGGGCCGCGAGCGCCGACTGCTGTTCCCCGACGTCACGCTGGGAGCCCTCTGAGCCATGGACACGCCTGACGCGGAAGCCGTGGCGCGGCTGAGCTACCGCCGGGCCCTGGCGCGCAAGAAGCGCAAGGAGCGCGAGGCGGCGGGGGAAATCAAGGAGCTGAACATCACCGCGATGATGGACATGATGACCATCCTCCTGGTGTTCCTGCTCAAGTCCTTCGCCTCGTCGTCCGCGGCGGTGACGGCGTCCGAGGACGTGCGTCCGCCCGTGTCCTCCACGCGCGCCACGCCCAAGGACACCGTGGCCGTCACGATTACGCCCAGGAACGTGCTGGTGGGTGAGCGGGAAGTCCTGCGGCTGCGGAACGGTCAGTTCCCGGCCGACCAGCTCCAGGGGCGGCTGGTGCTGCCGCTGGATGCGCAGCTCAAGAAGGAAGTGGAGAAGCTGAAGTACATCGCCGCGCGCAACCCGTCCGCGCCCTTCAGCGGGGAGCTGTCCGTCATCGCGGACAAGAAGATTCCCTACGACATGCTCCTCACCGTGCTCTACACGGCGGGGCAGAACGAGCTGGAGAACTACCGCTTCGTGGTGCTCCAGAACGAGGGCGAGTAGCACGCTCCCGGGGCGGCACCGGGAGCGCGCGCTCGCGGCGCCTCAGAGGGACGGACTGGCCATGGGGCCGCCGCGCGTCTCGATTTCATGGATGCTGGCGTCCTCCTCGCAGCGGATGGCGAAGGGCAGGGCCTCCAGGCGTTCGATGGGAATCTCGAAGCCGCAGTCCACGCACTCGCCGAACACGCCCATCTCCATGCGGCGCAGGGCCGCGTCGATGAGCATGATTTCGCGCCGCTGCGATTCCATCAGGCTGGACAAGGTGTAGTCGGCCAGCTCGGACTGCGCGTTCTCTTCGTACTCGGGGTCCCGCTCCTGGTTCTTCAGGGCGGTGAGCTCGCGGTGCGCACCCTCGTTGGCGCTGAGGATCTCCCGGCGGCGGCGCTGCAGGAGTTCACGGACCCGGTTCAGGTCCTGGATTCGGCGGGTGGCCATGGCTTCGGTACTCCCAGTCTTCGAGTTCAGTGGCGCTCGCCCGGATGCAGGCCGCCCCCGAGCGGCGAACGCGAGAAACGTAGGGGTGCAACCCAGGTAGGGAAACCGCGCCTTCCATCCGGGGGCGAAGGTGGGCTGGTGGGCAGCCAGCCAGGCGTGAGTCCGGAGCGAAAGCGTGGGGTTGCACACGGCTGAATCGACGCTGGGCCCGGGCGTGTCAGTCCTGCTAACAGTTGGTGGACGGCCCCGCGGCGCGGGCCTGGAGGTAGCGGATGGCGGATCAGAAGCAGCGGGTGACGGTGATTGGCGGCGGCCTGGCGGGGACGGAGTGCGCCTACCAGCTCGCCCGCCGCGGGGTGCCGGTGGTGCTGCGGGAGATGAAGCCCCAGAAGCGTTCGCCCGCGCACAAGTCGGACGCGCTGGCGGAGCTGGTGTGCAGCAACTCGCTGCGCTCGGACAACCCGGAGAGCGCCATTGGGCTGCTGCACGCGGAGCTGCGCGCGCTGGGCTCGCTGGTGCTGGGCGCCGCGGACGCGAACCGGGTGCCCGCGGGTGACGCGCTGGCGGTGGAGCGCGAGCGCTTCTCCGCCGCGATTACGGAGTCCCTGCTGCGCCTGCCCGGCGTGGAGCTGGTGGCCGGCGAGGTGGAGCGCCTGCCCGAAGAGGGCCCGGTGGTGATTGCCACGGGACCGCTCACGTCGGACGCGCTGACGCGGGAGCTGGAGCGCCACGTGGGGACGAAGCTCTACTTCTATGACTCCATCGCGCCCATCCTGTCGGCGGACTCCATCGACATGAACGTGGCGTTCCGCCAGAGCCGCTACGGCAAGGGCGGCGGGGACGACTACCTCAACCTGCCGATGACGAAGGACGAGTACTACCGCTTCATCGCCGAGGTGAAGGCGGGCCAGAAGGTGGTGCCGCACGCTTTCGAGGAACCCAAGTACTTCGAAGGGTGTCTGCCCATTGAAGTGATGGCCGAGCGTGGCGACGACACCCTGGCCTACGGGCCCATGAAGCCGGTGGGTTTGCGAGATCCGCGCACGGGCCAGGAGCCCCACGCGGTGGTGCAGCTGCGCATGGAGGACGTGGGTGGCACGTCCTGGAACATGGTGGGCTTCCAGACGCGGCTGACCTGGGGTGAACAGAAGCGCATCTTCAGCGGCTTCATCCCCGGACTTCAGCAAGCGGAGTTCCTCCGGATGGGGCAGATCCACCGGAACACCTTCATCGACTCGCCCCGGCTGCTGGCGAAGGACTTGTCGCTGAAGACGGAGCCCCGGCTCTACTTCGCGGGGCAGGTCTCCGGCGTGGAGGGCTACGTGGAGAGCGCGGCGTGTGGATACCTGGTGGCGTTGGCGCTGCATGCCCGGCTGACGGGGGCGGACTTCGTGCCGCCGCCGGCCACCACGGCGATGGGCGCGCTGCTGCGGCACGTGACGGGGGAAGCGCACCCGCCGGACTACCCGCACCAGCCCTCCAACATCATCTTCGGCATCTTCCCGCCGATTACCGGGCGGATGAAGAAGGCGGAGAAGCGCGCGGCGTATTCGGCGCGAGCGAAGCAGGACCTGGCGGCATGGCTGCCGCACGCGGGCGTCCCGGCGACGGGCGCCCCCGAGCACGTTGACCAGAGGAGCGCATGATGCGGATGCGGCAGGGGCGGCTGTGGACCGCGGGCCTGGTGTCCTCGCTGGTGATGGCGGGCACGGGCTGCAAGCAGGGTGAGAATGGCGGCTCGGAGGCGCCGGGCGTGAAGCGCACCAAGGCCGCCGCGACGGCGCAGAAGCCGCCTCCGCCCGGTGCCCCTGGCGCGGGGCAGGGCACGCTGCTGGCGTCGGGCCGCGTGACGGACCTGCGGGTGACGCCGGATGGCCGCTTCGCCACGTACCTGGTGAATGGGAAGAAGCCCGCGCTGGACGGCATTCCGCCGCAGATGGTGCTGGGCGAGCTGTACGTGGTGCCCGTGGAAGGCGGCGAGCCGCGCAAGCTGGGCGAGGGCGTGACGAACGTCCCGGGCGGCCAGCTGGTGGCGCCGGGTTCGAAGCACGTCCTCTTCGTCACCGGCTACAACCCGGCGACGCAGTCGGGCTCGCTGAACGTGGCGTCGCTGGAGGACGCGAAGGCGGCGCCCGTCGTGCTGGGCACGGCGGTCAGCTACATGCTGCCCAGCCCGGATGGGACGAAGCTGGCCTACGTGGATGGCGGCAAGCTGAAGCTGGGCACGCTGCCGTCAGGGCCCTTCGCGGACGTGGCGGCGGAGGTCAGCACGGCCCAGTTCACCCCGGACGGCAAGACGCTGCTCTTCAAGCGGCGGCTGTCCGCGGCGGGGGGCCTGGCGGCCATCTCCGTGGAGAAGCCAGACGCGCCGCCCGTCAAGCTGGGGGACCAGGTGGGAGACTACGAGGTCTCCCCGGATGGGCAGCGCGTGGCCTTCCAGGTGCGCAGCGAGTCGGTGCGGGGGTTGTATGACTTGTACCTGGCGGCGCTGCCGGAGCTGAAGGCGACGCGGCTGGCGGTGGCCTCGGGGGTGTTTGCCTTTTCGCCCGACAGCAAGTGGCTGGCGCGCACGGAGAATGGCAAGCCGAACGTGCCTGGGGACCTGCACCTGGGCCCGGCGACGGGCGGCGCGGGGCGCAAGCTGGGCGTGCAGGTGGAGAAGCTGGCCTTCTCGCCGGACTCGCAGGCGGTGGGCTTCCTGGAGAAGTACGACTCGACGGCGAACGCGGGGCTGATGTCGGTGGCCGCGCTGCCGGACGGGAAGACGAAGCAGGTGGGGGGCCGCGTGCCCAACTTCGTCTGGGGCTCGGACGGGCGCTACGTGGCGTTCCTCTCGCGCATCCTCAAGCCCGCGTACTCGGTGGACCTGATGCTGTACACCCTGGGCGAGGAGCGGGCGGCGAAGGTGCAGCAGGGCGTCTTCGGCTATGGCTTCACGCCGGGCAACGGGCAGGTGGTGTTCCGCACCAACTGCATCCGCAATGGGCGCTCGTGTGACTTCATGGCCATGGACCTGCCCCGTCAGGCGGACCCCCGCACGTGGCTGCAGGGCATCTTCAGCTACAAGCTGTCCGAGGACGGCCAGCGGGTGCTCGTCACGTATGCCCGCATGGACTCGGACACGTATGACGTGGCGGTGTACGACGTGAAGACGCAGGCGCGGAAGACGCTGGACCAGGGCGTCCAGGTGCCGGTGTCCTTCGGGGGCAAGAATGACTCGCTTGCCGTGTACGCGATTACGCAGGGGCCCAAGGCGGGCATCTACAGCGTCCCCGCGACGCCGTAGTTTTGACTGTTGAGGATCGTGCGCTTCGCCGGGCGGTGTGCTTACTTCCGCCGCCCGTATGGCTTCGCTCATCTATCGCCGCTACGGCGGCTCGCTCCAGGTCGACATCCCCTCCTTCGATGTGCTGGTGGAGGCGATCCGCATCCCCGAAACGCAGTGGATTGCCACGGCGTGCCCGTTGGAGGGCTTGAGCTGTGATCCCCGCCTGCTGACATTGATGGACGCGGACGGCAACGGCCGCATCCGCGTGGCGGAGGTGCGCGCGGCGGTGGACTGGGCGGCCCGGCAGCTCAAGGACCGGCGCGGCGCGGACGCTGCCAGTGACGTGCTGGAACTGGACGCGCTCAGCGAGGAGGCGCGGCCCCTGCGCGGCGCGGCGGAGATGATTCTCCGGACGCTGAAGGCGACGGACGCGGGGCGCATCTCCCTGGCGCAGGTTCGCGAGAGCGAGAAGGCGCTGCGCGAGTCCGGGCAGAACGGGGATGGCATCATCGCGCCCGCGCACCTGCCCGAGCACCTGCGGCCCCTGGCCCAGGCGCTGATGGCCAGCTTCCCCGCGCTGACGAACCGGGCGGGGCAGGCGGGCGTGGACGCGACGCTGGTGAAGCGCTTCCGCGAGGAGCGCGCGGCGCTGCTGGCGCACCGGGAGAAGCAAGGCGCCGCGTT
Organism: Myxococcus vastator; assembly: GCF_010894475.1. GTDB lineage: Bacteria > Myxococcota > Myxococcia > Myxococcales > Myxococcaceae > Myxococcus > Myxococcus vastator. The sequence continues at coordinate 2,865 of NZ_JAAIYB010000247.1, read as the reverse complement.
CGTCTGGGGTGACGTCAGCCTGGAGACGGCGAAGCGCGTGCGCGACGTGGCGCCGCTGCTGGATGCGTACTTCGTGCAGTGCCGGCTGGTGGCCGCGCAGCCCGAAGCGGCGGCGAGCCTGCGCCTGCGCGCGGAGCGGGTGGAGGGCGCGCTGGGTGACGTGGCGGCGCTGGGGAAGGCGGCGGGTGACCTGCCTGTTGCCCCGCCGGATGCGTCGGGCGTGCTGGAGTGGTCCCGGCTCCTGCGCGGGCCCGCGTACGAAGCGCTGGAGGCGTTCCGGACGGACGTCGCCACGCCGATGACGGGGGACTCGCAGCGACTGTCGGACTCGGCGTGGCGGGCGCTGGCGGCGAAGGCGGACGGCGTGCTGGCGTGGCAGGCGCAGCTCGAGGCGAGCCCGGTGCGCAAGCTGATGGACACGCTGCCGTCGGTTTCGGACGCGGACCTGGATGCCCTGGACGCGGCGAGCGCGGCGGACCTCGCGCTCAAGCCCACGCTGGACGCCATCAACGAGCTGGAGCGGCTGGTGCTCTACCAGCGCTGGCTGCTGCTGTTCACGAACAACTTCATCAGCATGCCCAGCCTCTACATGCCCAAGCGGTCGGCGCTGGTGGAGCGGGGGACGCTCATCCTGGGCGGGCGGAAGTACACGCTGTCGGTGCTGGTGACGAACCGGGCCGCGCACTCCGCGCTGACGTCACTGGGGACCACCTGCATCCTCTACGTCCAGGTGGCGCCGAAGGACGGAGCGCCCGGGTACGAAGTGGCGGTGCCGGTGACGAGCGGCCGGAGCACGGAGCTCGCGGTGGGCAAGCGGGGCGTCTTCTATGACGTGGCCGGCGTGGAGAGCGACGCCATCGTGACGCACGTGGTCCGTCAGCCCGTGTCGCTGTGGGAGGCGATGACCATGCCCTTTACGCGCATCGGCGCGTTCATCACCAAGAAGGTGGAGGGCCTGGCGTCGGCGGGCGAGAAGACCTTCGATACGACGCTGGAGCAGGGTTACACGAACGCGACGAACGTGCCTGCTCCGGCGGCGGGCGCGGCTCCCGCTGCCGCGGCGGCGCCCGCGGGGGGCGGCCTGGCGGGCATCGTGGCGGCGGGCGGCCTGGCGGCGGCGGCGCTGGGGTCGTCCTTCGCGTTCATCATGACGCAGGTGAAGTCGCTGACGCTGGTGGACCTCATCTCCGCGGCGACGTTGATTGCCATCGTGGTGATGGCGCCCGCGGGGTTGCTGGGCTGGCTGAAGCTGCGCAGGCGCAATCTTGCGCTGCTGTTGGAGGGCTCGGGCTGGGCGTTGAATGACCGGCTGATGCTGACGCCGGAGCTGTCCTCGCTGGTGACGCGCCGTCCGAAGCTGCCGTCGAACGCCCGGGTGGACCGCATGGACATGGTGCGCTCGGCGCTGGCCCGGCAGAAGGAGGACGACGAGGCGGAGGGCACGTCCGGGTGGACGAAGCTGGCCATTACATTGGCGGTGATTTTCGTCCTGCTCTGGCAGATCCGGATTCCGCTGCTGACCTGGTTCTGCCACGCGGGCTGGTTGTCGCAGGACACTTGCCTGGCGGTGCTGCCGTCCCAGCCGGAGCCGGCTCCGGCGGCGGTAGTAGCGCCTGCCGCGGCTCCGGCCAAGGTGCCGTAGCTTCACCGCGGATCTTGCAAGGATTTCTCCGGCCCGTAGGCTCGTCCCCGATGACGAGCCTGTCGCCGCTGCTGGAGAAGTTCCGCGCCCACCTGGAGGACGAGAAGGGCTCGTCCCCGCACACGGTGCGCAACTACCTCATCGACCTGGTGGACTACGAGCGCTACCTGGTGGAGCGGATGAAGCTGTCGCTCCTGTCGGGGACGCACGCGGCGATTCGTGGCTACCTGGGCACGTTGAGCACGGACCACGCCCCGGCGAGCCGGGCGCGGCGGTTGGCGAGCATCAAGTCGTTCTACAAGTACCTGGTGCGGCAGAAGCTGCTTCCCGCGAGCCCAGCGAAGCTGGTGAAGAGCCCGAAGCTGCCGAAGACGCTGCCGAAGGTGCTGCCGGTGGAGGAGGTCTTCGCCATCCTGGACATGCCCGACCTGAAGACGGTGCTTGGGCTGCGGGACAAGGCGATTCTGGAGCTGCTCTACGGCGGCGGCCTGCGTATCAGTGAGCTGTGCGGGTTGGGCCTGCTGGACGTCGACCGGAGCGGGCGCATCGTCCGGGTGATGGGCAAGGGGAGCAAGGAGCGGCTCGTTCCCGTGAATGCGCAGTCCATCCGGGCATTGGAGGCGTACCTCGCGAGGAGGGGAGAGCTGCTGGCCACGATTCGGAAGGACCAGGCGCCGGAGGCGATGTTCCTCAACTTCCGGGGTGGCCGGCTGACGCCGAGGAGCATCGCGCGGCACCTGGACACGTACGTGCTGAAGTGCGCGCTGACGCGGAAGGTGAGCCCGCATGCGATGCGCCACTCCTTCGCCACGCACCTGCTGGGCGGCGGCGCGGACATCCGCAGCATCCAGGAGCTGCTGGGCCACTCGAGCCTGTCCACCACGCAGCGGTATACCCAGGTGACGTGGGAGCAGCTTCAGCAGGTCTACGACTCCGCGCATCCGCGGGCGTGATGCGAGCAGTCCAGGAGATACAAAGTGATGCAGACCGTGGTCGCCGTGGCGAACGCGCTGGCCTGGTTCCTCCTGGCCCTGGGTCTGCTGACGGACGGGTACACCGCGTTCCTGTTCCTGAGTACAGCACGCAGGAAGCGGATGGCTTCGGGCGTCCCCGTGGTCGCATTGATTTTCTACGCCCAGTTCTGCTCCATTCGTTCGGCGCTGTCCCTGCCCTGTTTTGCCCCGGTCCTCGCGGCGCTCGGTCTCGTTCATCTGGGCGTACAG
>NZ_JAAIYB010000246.1 GCF_010894475.1 Myxococcus vastator | reverse complement strand
GATCAGGAAAGGCCCCATGTAGCGTCCGGGGGCTACCCGCACGGTCAGGACCCCGGGCCGCGCCAGTGCCTCGCCAAACCTGCGCAGCGGGCGCTCACGCGAGCCGTCGCCAGGCTCCGCTCCAGCCGCATCCACCCAGAGGGTGCCGGGGGCCGGGGACGACGCAGGCGGTGGCGTCCCGCGAGGCGCCGGGCTCCGGCAGGCGCTGACGAGCAGCAGGATCAAGGACAGGAAGGTTCGAAAACGCACGCAAGCGAGCATCCTAGCGCCTTCCCGCCGGAGTTCACGCGAACGCGATCAGACCCCCTTCGCAAGCGATCAATATTCCAAAGACTTTCTTGAAAACACGATCACACACGGCTTTTTCCAATTCACCGCGAATGGGTGGCGATGATGTATCGGAAAGCGACGCGCCACACTCTTCCTATGCCCGGTGTTTCAGAGGGCCAACTTTTCGTCTGGAGGCCGATTTTCCGGCTCCAAACCGCGGTCGGCATTGACAGGGAAAAGAGCGATTTGTTACCACCAGCCGGGTTAAAGCACTTCAAGGCCAGACAACGGACGGAGGGGCGTAATGACCAAGGCAGAGCTCGTCGAGGTGGTGGCGGCGCAGACACGTCTCACCAAGAAGTCGGCGGCGCAGATCCTCGACATCGTCTTCACCAACATCGGTAAGGCGGTGAAGAAGGACGCCCGCTTCAGCTACCCCGGCTTTGGAACCTGGTCGGTTCGGTCGCGCAAGGCTCGCAAGATTCGCAACCCCCAGACCAACGAGATGATGAAGCTCAAGGCGTCGAAGACCATCGGTTTCCGGCCCGCCAAGGAGCTGAAGAACTCCCTCTAGGACACCGCCCAGGGACTTCGCTCAGGGGCGCTCACCCGAAAGGGGGCGCCCCTGTTGCATTGCGGGGTAGCGCCCGCCGGGCCCCCGGGCCACGGACGGCATGGGCTCCGGAGGTGGCTCCGCGTCCCCCAGCGCCTCCAGCGGGTCCATGGGCTGGCCGTCGCGCCACAGCTCGAAGTGGAGGTGGACGCCGGTGGCCAGCCCCGTCTCCCCCGCCAGTCCCACGGCGTTGCCTCGCTCCAGCACCTCGCCAGGGGCCACCAGCACGCGGGACAGGTGGCTGTAGCGCGTCACCCAGCTGCCCTCGTGTTGGACCACCACCTGGAGGCCGTGGTCGCCATTGTGGCTCGCACGCAGCACCACGCCCTTGTCCGCCGCGTAGATGGGCTGGCCCTGCGTCGCCGCCAGGTCGACGCCCAGGTGGCGCCGGTGCACGCCCGTCACGGGGTGCCAGCGGTAGCCGAAGAGGCTGGTGACGGAGACCGGCTCCACCGGCCAGGTGAAGCGCGGAAGCGCATCTTCGGCTGGCTCGGGCGGCTGCTCCAGGCGGCGCAGCTCGGCGGTGCGCAGCGCCAGTCGGCCCACGCGCAACACCACCGCCTCGGCCAGGGGTGCCGGCATGTCGCCGTAGGTGAAGCCGTCCCGCTCCAGCTCGGCCTCCAGGACGCTCTGGGCCTGCAGCAAATCACCTGAGCCGACGCGCGGCGCCGCTCGACGCGACAGGAAGCCGTCCAACGCGAAGGTCACCTGCTCCCAGTTCTCCACCTGGGCGGCGGGCATCGTCCCGCCTCTCGCCACCTGCTGACGCAGGCTCTGCGCTCGCGACGCGAAGGCGGCGAGCACGGCATGCAGCTCCGGTGCAGTCTCGGGCGCGGGCGGGCGCGCACGGAGGAGCGCTGGCGCCGCATCCGGCGCGCGCGGCCGTGAAGTCGAGGTGGCGTAGAGCTCCTCGAAACTCATCTTCGGCTCCGCGCCACGGGTAGCGCAGGCACAAACACCAACGAAGGCGAGGAGGCTGAGGCGGCGCACGGCGGTGCGAGCCTACCATGCCCCGACTGGAGCGCTCCTTCCCCACCCCGCGTGCGCGCCCAGGGGTGTCCACGGGCGCGCGTTTCACCCCAAGGCCGTGCTCAGCCCACGGCGCGGCGGATGCGCTGCAGGGCTTCGTCGATGTCGGCAGCGGACACATCCAGGTGGGTGACGAGGCGCAGCGTCCGCGGAGCGCCCGCGGGGTTCGTCAGGACCCCGTGCTGCTCCAGTTGCGCCACCATCTCCAGGGCGGGCCGGGAGAACTCCGCGAAGACCATGTTGGTCTCCACCCATGAAGCGTCGACCTTCACCCCGGGCAGTTCCGCCAGCCCCGCGGCCAGCCGGCGGGCGTTCGCATGGTCGTCCGCCAGCCGCTCCACATGGTGCTCCAGTGCATGCAGCGCCGCCGCCGCCAGGATGCCCGCCTGCCGCATGCCACCGCCCAGCCGCTTGCGCAGCCGGCGCGCCTCGCGAATGACGTCCGCGCGCCCCGCCAGGGCCGAGCCCACCGGAGCGCCCAGGCCCTTCGAGAAGCACACGGACGTCGTGTCCGTCAGCGCGGCCCAGGCGGACACCGGCACGCCCAGGGCGACACCGGCGTTGAAGAGCCTGGCCCCGTCCAGGTGGACGGCCAGCCCCGCCTTGCGCGCCGCTTCCACGACGGCCCGGAAGCGCTCCACCGGCCATACCGAGCCACCACCCCGGTTGTGCGTATTTTCCAGCGACAGCAGGCGCGTGCGCGGGTTGTGGATGTTGTCCTCGCGCACGGCCGCGCTCACGTCCTCCGGCGACAGCAGGCCACGCTGTCCTGGCAGCGGCTGCGGCTGCACGCCCCACAAGGCAGGCACCGCGCCCCCTTCGTAGTGGAGGATGTGGCTGCCGGCCTCGGTGAGCACCTCGTCTCCCGGCCGGCAATGCGCGCCGATGGCCAGCTGGTTGGCCTGCGTCCCCGAGGGCACGAAGACCGCGGCCTCCAGGCCGAGCCGCTCGGCCACCAGTGCCTCCAGGCGGAGCACGGTGGGGTCTTCGCCATAGACGTCATCCCCCACTTCGGCTTCGGCGATGGCGCGCCGCATGGCGGCCGTGGGCTGGGTGACAGTGTCGGAACGGAAGTCGATGCGCTTCATGAATCTCCCCGAATGGGTGCGTCCAACCGGTGCTTGGGCTCGCAGCCGGTGTGACATACAACGGCGCCGTGCCTGGACGTGAGACCGTCACCGAGAAGCGAAAGCGCGCGCTGCGGGTGATGGACCGCCTGGCCGCGGACATGCCGGATGCCCGCATCGAGCTGGACTACCGGACGCCCCTGGAGTTGCTGGTGGCCGTCATCCTCTCCGCGCAGTGCACGGACAAGCGCGTCAACCTGGTGACGCCGGCCCTCTTCCAGCGCTTCTCCGACGCCCAGGCCTACGCGGAAGCAGAACCGTCGGACGTGGAGCCCTTCATCCGCACCTGCGGCCTGTACCGCGCCAAGGCGAAGAACATCGTCGCGGCCGCCCGGGCGCTGGTGCGGGAGCACGCCGGGCAGATTCCCTTGCAGCGGGACGCGCTGGAGAAGCTGCCAGGCGTGGGCCGCAAGACGGCGGGTGTGGTGTGCATCCACCTGGGAGGCGACGCGGCCTTCCCCGTGGACACACACGTGAAGCGGCTCGCCTTCCGGCTCGGGTTCACCACGAAGGCGGACCCGGACAAGGTGGAAGCCGACATGCAGGCCGTGCTGCCGTCGGAGCGGTGGACCCTGGGCCACCAGCTCCTGGTGTGGCACGGGCGGCGGACCTGCTTTGCCCGCTCGCCCGCGTGTGAGCGCTGCGTCGTCGCGGACCTGTGCCCGAAGAAGGGCGTGAAGGTCCAGAAGGACGCCGGCGCTACGGAGACGCCGGCGCGCTCACCTCGCGCTCGCGCGAAGTCTTGAGGCGCTTCATCCGCTTGCGGATGAACTCGCGCTTCAGCGACGAGATGTGGTCCACGAAGACGGTGCCGTCGAGGTGGTCCGTCTCGTGCTGCACCGCGATGGACAGCAGCCCGTCACAGCGCAGCGTCTGCTCCTGACCGTCCGGGTCCAGGAACTTCACGGTGACCACGGCGGCCCGGTCCACATCCGCGGCCTCGCCGGGGATGGACAGACAGCCCTCGTTGTAGGTCGTGTCGCCTTCCATGGCGATGATCTCCGGATTGATCATCGCCAGGGGCTTCAGCTCCGGCTGGCTGTGCGTGGTGTCCAGCACGATGACGCGCTGGAGCACGCCGATTTGCGGGGCGGCCAGGCCCACGCCTTCAGCGGAGTACATCGTTTCGAACATGTCCTTCACCAGCGCGCGGGTGGAGTCATCCACCTTCGCCACCGGCTTGGCCTTCTGCTTCAGGACAGGGTCGGGCCAGATGAGGATCTCGCGGACCATGGACGCCGTCTTAATCTCCCCGGAGCGGACGGGCAACCGCTCCGGGTGAGCCGCCCTGCACTCCCGGGAGGCCGTCCGTCCAACGGGCGTCAGTCGAGCAGGCTCCGGGCGTACTCCGCGCGCAGCCGGTCGTCACCCAGGGCCTGGGCGGCCTCGGCGAGCACGGTGCGAATCTGCTGCGCGCGGTGCTGGAGCGCCGGGTCGGGGTGCCCCGCGAAGCGCAGGGGGTTGAACTCGGCGGCCAGCAGCTCGTAGGCGCGCTTGACCTCCTCGCCCCCCGCCGAGCGGGCCAGCCCCAACACCGTGAAGTAGTCCGCGTCCTGGATCTCCTCGAACTTGGATTCCAGCCGCCGGACGTCCAGCTCCGGCGGCAGGTCGCCCGCGTCCGCGGCCGTGGCGGGCTCCAGCGAGACGAGCCCCAGTGTCCGCGCCACCGCGAGCGACTTCAGGGCCGTGTCCTGCGGCAGCCCCGCCCCCAGGAGCAGCGCCTCCAGCGTGTGCGCTCCGTCCACCTGGGACAGGAGCTGGAGGTCCCGCGAAGGCAGGCCGAAGTCACCCGGGACCAGGTGGATATCGCCGCGGGTGACGCGCGCGCGCAGGCTCCCCGCGGCCTCCAGCAGGGATTCGGAGGTGAGGGTGTTGCGCAGGGCCTCGGCCAGCAGGTGCAGCGGCGGACGTGTGGCGGCGGCGAGCGCCACCTCGTGCGGCGCCGGCTCTGGCACCAGGCGGTAGAGCGTCGAGGGCTCCGCCAGCGCGTCCAGGAAGACCTGCTCGGTGTAGCGCTGGACCAGGGGCACGGCTTCGGATTCCCGCAGGTAGCCTCGGCCCCGCAGCGCGTCCAGCAGCGCGGCCGTGGTGGCGCTGCGCACCAGCCGCAGCTCCCCTTCCTGCCGCGCGTCGATGAGCCCGTCCGCGCGGGCCCGGTCGACCAACGACTCCCCTGGCGCGGAGGAGACGGCGCCCACGAGCGACCCGTCCCTCAGCCAGAGGACGCGCAGGGCGTTCATCACCTTCAGCTCCAGCCGCATCTCCATGCGGGCCTCGCAGAGCCGGAGCACCAGCTTCGTCAGGCCATCCTGGGTGACACTGCCACTGCGGGCCACGGCCAGCTCGGGCCTGCCGGGAGGCGCTTCCAGGGGCAGCATGGAGGCTCGAGCCTGGGCGGCGGCTTCCTCCGCGTCCCGGAGGGCGCGCTCCTCCAGTTCCAGGCGCTCGCGCTCGGCGCGGGCTCGCTGTTCGGCGGACTCGGTGCGCAGGGTCTCCAGGGCCTGCTCCAGGGACTCGCGTGCTTCGCGCTCTTTCGCCAGGTTCTCTCGGGACTGCTGGTGCTCCAGGCGGAGCTCGGCGAGCTCCTCGGAGATTCTGGCGTTCTCCGCGAGGAGCCGGGACTCGGACTCGTTGCGGGCTCGGGACTCTTCTTCGAGCCGGGACTCCAGCGTCGTGCGCTGCTTCGCCTCTGCGTCCAGGCGGACTTCGAGGGCCGTGCGATGGCGGCCCTCGGCCTTCGCGCGGGCGGTCGCTTCGGCTTCGGCCTGGGCGGATTGCTGGACGCGGGCTTCGGCCTCGGCACGGCGCTTCGCCTCGGCTTCGGCGCGGGACTCCGCCTCCTCGGCGGACTTCAGCGCGGCTTCGGCGCGGGCTTCCGCTTCGCGCCGTGCGTGGGACTCGGCTTCCGCCTGGGAGACGCGGAGTGCTTCTTCCGTTTGGGCCCGTGCCTTCTCGGCGGCGAGGGACGCTCCTTCTCGCCTGGCCTGGGCTTCTGCTTCGGCGCGCTGCTGGGCCTCCTGCTCGGCGCGGGCTTCTGCTTCGGCGCGGGCCTTCGCTTCACGTTCGGCAAGGGCTTCGGCTTCCGCGCGGGCCTTTGCTTCACGTTCGGCAAGGGCTTCAGCTTCCGCGCGGCGCTCTGCCTCCGCGCGGGCCTGGGCTTCCGCCTCCGCGCGGGCCTGGGTCTCCGCCTTCGCTAGCACCTCGGCTTCGGCGCGCAACGTGGCCTCGTGCTCGGCACGTGCCTCAGCGGCGGCTCGCGCCTCGGCCTCACGGGAAGCACGCGTGTCCGAATCGGTTCGAGAGGACGCCTCGCTCTCCGCGCGGATCTCGATTGCCGCACGCAACTTCGCCTCGCGCTCGGCGCGGGCCTCGATTTCGGACCGTGCGGCCACCTCGGCTTCTGCTCGTGCATCGGCTGCGGCTCGCGCCTCGGCCTCGATTTCCGCGCGAGCTTCGGCTTCACGTCGCGCGAGGGCCTCGCTTTCAGCCCGGGCCTCCGCGGCTTGCCGTGCGGCGGTCTCTGCCTCGGCTCGGGCCTCCGCGACTTGCCGGGCAGCTGCTTCGCTCTCGGCTTGGGCCTCGGCGTCTTTCAGCGCGGCTGCCGAACGCTCTGCTTGAGCCTCGGCATCTTTCAGCGCGGCTGCCGAACGCTCAGCTTGAGCCTCGGCGTCTTTCAGCGCGGTTGCTGAACGCTCAGCTCGGGCCTCGGCGTCTTTCAGCGCGGCTGCCGCAATCTCAGCTCGGGCCTCGACGTCTTTCAGCGCCGCTGTCGCGCGCTCAGCACGGGCTTCGGCCTCAAGTCGTGCAGCGGCTTCTTGCTCCGCACGGGCTTCGGCCTCGGTCCGGGCCGCAGCCTCGCTATCAGCCTGGGCCTCTGCGTTTGCACGCAGCTCCGCTTCCTTCTGTGCCCGGGATTCCGCCTTCTTCGCGCGGGCCTCTGCGTTCGCACGGGCCTCCGCTTCCTGCCCGGTGCGTGCATCAGACTCGGAGATGGCGCGGGATTCCGCGTCCTCACGTGCTCGGGCCTCGGCGTCGGCTCGGGCTTCCGCCGCCTGGCGCGCCAACGCCTCGGCTTCAGCACGCGCCTCGGCATCGACTCGCGCCGTTGCCTCAATCTCGGCTCGGGCATCTGCCTCGGCACGCGCCGTTGCTTCAATCTCGGCTCGGGCCTCGGCCTCGGCACGCGCCGTGGCGATGGACTCCAGACGCGCCTCAGCATCCACGCGAGCCGCGGACTCAATCTCCGCCCGGGCCTCCGCTTCGGCCAGCGCCGTCGCGACCGATTCCACCCGGCCGTCGGCTTCGGCGCGCGCCGTGGTTTCAAGCTCCGCTCGCGCCGAGGCTTCGGCCAGCGCCGCCTCAGCCTCAGCCAACGCGCGCGCCGTCAGTTCCGCGCGCGCCTCCGCCTCCGCCAATGCGCGCGCCGCCAGCTCCGCGCGCGCCTCCGCCTCCGCCTGCGCACGCGCCGCCAGCTCCGCACGCGTCTCTACTTCCTCGATGGCTCGCGACAGGCTCTGCGCACGCGTGTCCGCTTCGAGCCGGGCCTGTGCCTCCACATCGGCGCGGGCCTCCGCGGCCTCGCGGGCACGGGACTCCGCGTCGATGCGCGCTTCCGACACCGAGGTCAGGTCCTCAGCGGACTCGACCCGGCTCTCCGCGGCCTGACGGGCCTTGGACTCCGACTCGGCGCGGGCCTCTGAAACGACGCGCCCCGCGGCCTCCGACTCCAGGCGCGCTTCGAGCGCCTGCAACGCCTGGGTGCTCGACTCGGCGCGGAGCTCCGCCGCCTCACGGGCCTGCGTCTCGGCCTCCGCGCGGGCCTCCGCGTCGACGGCCCGAAGCTCCGCCTCCGCGCAGGCCTCCTCGAACCGGCGCACCTGAGCCTCGACCTCGGCGGCGAGCGACTCCGCTTCCTCACGGAGCCGGACTTGCGCTTCCAGTTCCTCGCGCAGCGCCGAGAGGTCGCCCGTCTCCTGCGCGTCACGCGCCAGGGCGGCCCTGGCGGCGGCGTCCACGGACGAATGCGACTCCCGCTGACGGAGCCCTTCCAGCTCCGCTTCGGCTTCCGCCCGCAGCAAGGACTCTCGCGAGTGCTCCTCTTCTTCCGCCGCGAGCCGCTCCTGGAGCCCCTGAACCTGCTGCTCGAGCTCGCGGCGCAGCGCGGCTTCCCGCTCCAGCGCCTCCGTGACGGAGCTCACACGCGCGTGGGCTTCCTCGAGCTGGCGCTCCGATTCCTCCTGCTGGGCCTGCCACTGCGCCATCAGCGCGGGGACCGCGAAGCCACCAGCCCCCGGGGCAGGCGTCTCGACGACGGGTGGCGCCTCGGGCGCGGGACTCGACGCCTCCGCATCCGAGTCGAACCAGTCATCCCCTACGCTCGACGACCGCGACTCCGTGTCATCGTCGGACGGGGCCGACGCGGATTGCAGCTCCGCCTCCAGCAACTCCCAGTTGGACGCGGAGACCGCCGCCGCATCCGGGCCCTCCGCGGACTGTTCCGGCTCCGGCGTCTCCGCGGACGCACCGAGCGCCGCCTCCGTGCCCCACGCGTCGTCTGTCTCCGACGACGGCGATTCCGGCTCGGCGTCCGCCGCCTGCTCGGGCTCGGACTCGGCCGGCGGGGCCTCACCAGGCGCATCGCCCGCCCCATCCAACTCCGAGTCCGCGCGCGCGGCGTGCTCCAGTTCGGGGTCCGGGGGCAGCTCCGTCCAGGACGAGCCATCCGTGGCCAAGGACGCGAAGGAGGCCTCCTCACGCATGGCGGACAGCTCCGCCTCCGCCGCGGAGAGCGCATCTCCCGCCGGGGCCTCCGGCGTGTCGACGTCGAAGAACCCCTCATCGCCCAACCGAGGCGCCAGGGCCGCCGTGCGCAGCGAGGATTGAGAGACGGCCTCCTCCGTCCAGGCCAACTGCCCCACCGGCGGCGCATCCTCGGCCGGCGAGGCCGCTTCACCCTCGAGCCCCGCGGACGCCTCGTGCGCGTCGTCTCCGGGCACCTCGGCGGCCGGCTCACCGTCCACCGCCGAGCCCCAGTCCTGCCCCTGTGAGGGCTCGCCCCACCCATCCGCGGCATCCGGAGCAAGCGCCGAGTCGATGGAGGCCATCGCCTGGGCCTCCACTTCCAGGTGCGCCCGCTCCATGGCGGTGTCCAGGTCGCGCGTGCTCTGACGCTCGCGGTGCCGCGCCGCCTCGTGGGCAGAGCGCTCCGCGTCCGTCATGGCCGCCAGCTCCCAGTCCGTCTGGTGAAGCGGCGCCAGGTCCCCGAAGAGCGCGTTCTCCAGCGCGGGGTCCCCCGCCACCGAGGGCGGCGGCGTCGCATGCCAGGACTCCGCCTCCGCGCCCGTGGTCGCCGAGTCACCTCCACCAGACGGAGGCAGCTCCCGGTTCTCCACCACGTGCCAGGCGTCCGCATCCGCGGGAGCCTTGACCAGCGAATCCACCAGCGCGACGAAGGCCGCCCCTTCCAGGGGCAGTTGGGCCACGGGCGCGCTGAAGCCGGGGATGGCTTCGCCCAGGAGCAGCACCCGGGCGGACTTGCCATCCGGGTGCTGGAGCAACTCCTCCAGCACGAGGTGGCCCCGGCCACTCTCCACGCCGGGCGCGAGCACGAGCAGCACGGGCAGGTGGTGCCCGTACGCAATGAGGGCATCCGCGGCGGAGGTGGCGAGGATGACCTCGTACCCTTCACGCGTGAGCAGGCGCCGCACGGCGGCGATATTGGCGATGTCGTCGTGGACGAGAAGAACCGGTGCGCCCATGGGGGGGCACCGAGTCTACAGCATGGCCCCCGGATCCACGTCGATCACGACCTTCACCGCGGAAGGAACATCCACCAGGGCCGCTTCCACCCTGGCGAGCAGCGGGGCGAGCGCCGTATGCGTTGGCCCCTTCAAGAGGAGCTGCCAGCGCGTCTTGCCCCGGATGCGGGAGATGGGCGCCAGGGCCGGCCCCAGCATGCGGACCCCGGCGGACGCGGGGGGCATGTGCCGGGAGACGATGTTCCCCAGGGAGCGCGCCACGCTGGCCGTCTGCTCGGGGTGCTCCCCCTCCAGACGGACGGCGGCCATGCGCGAATAGGGAGGGTAGGCCAGCGCCTTGCGCCACTCCAGTTCTTGGTTGGCGAAGCCGTCGAAGTCGTGGGCCAGCACGCGCCGCACCGGCTCCGCGTCCGGGTTGTAGGTCTGCACCAGCACGCGCCCCGGGTCCTTGCCCCGGCCCGCGCGGCCGGACACCTGGGTGAGCAGGTGGAAGGTGCGCTCGGCGGCCCGGAAGTCCGGGATGGACAGCGACGTGTCCGCCATGACGACACACACCAGCGTCACGCCCGGGAAGTCGTGCCCCTTGGCCACCATCTGCGTGCCCACCAGGACGTCCAGTTCCCGGCGCGCGAACGAGGCCAGCATTTCCGTCAGCCGCTCGGCGCTGCTGGCCGAGTCCCGGTCCAACCGGGCGACGCGCGCGGTGGGGATGCGCTCCAGGACCTCCGCCTCCACGCGCTCGGTGCCGATGCCCAGCTTGAGCAGGGGGCCGGTGCACTCCAGGCACTGCTCCGGCACCGGCATGGCCAGGCCGCAGTAGTGGCACACCACCCGGTTCTGCGAACGGTGGTGCGTGAGGCACACGTCACACTCGCTGCACTTGAGTGACAGGCCGCACACCTCGCACAGGAGGACGGTGCTGTGGCCCCGGCGGTTGAGGAAGAGGATGACCTGCTGGCCGCGGCCAATCGTCTCCGCCATCGCCTCCAGCAGCGGCGGGCTGAGGATGGGCGCCTCCTCCGTCACCACGCCCTCGCGCGGACGCTCCACGCGCAGGTCCACCAGCTCGATGGTGGGCATGGGCCGGTCATCCACGCGGCGCTTCAGCTCCAGGAGCTGGTAGCGCCCGCGCTTCACGTTCTCCAGCGTCTCCAGCGCGGGCGTGGCCGAGCCCAGCACCACCACCGCGCCGGCCTGCTTGCCGCGCACGACGGCCAGGTCGCGCGCCTGGTAGCGCAGCTTCTCTTCCTGCTTGAAGGACGGGTCGTGCTCCTCGTCCACGACGATGAGCCCCAGGTTGTCCACCGGCGCGAACACCGCCGAGCGCACGCCCACGGCAATCTTCACGTCGCCCCGGCGCAGCGCCTGCCAGTGGAAGAGCCGCTCCCGGTCCTTCAGCGCCGAGTGCAGCACCGCCACCTCCGCGCCGAAGCGGCTGCGGAAGCGGCCCACCAGCTGCGGCGTCAGCGCGATCTCCGGCACCAGGATGAGGCTGCCCTTGCCCAGCGACAGCGCGTGCTCCGCCGCGCGCAGGTACACCTCCGTCTTCCCGCTGCCGGTGACGCCGTGCAGGAGGAAGGGCTGGAAGGCGGCCGCGTCCAGGGCCGCGCGCAGCACCACGCCCGCCGCGTCCTGCTCCGGCGTGAGGTGGTCCGGGCGGCCCTGAATCAGGCCCTCCTTCACGCTGGCCTCCACCGTCTTCTCCTCCAGACGGGCGAAGCCGCGCGTGGCCAGCTTCTTCAGCGTCTCCCGCGCGCCCGGAATCGCGTGGGCGACCTCCTCCAGCGGCGCGCGGCCTCCCACGGCCAGCAGGTACGCGAGCGCGGCGGACTGGGCGGGCGCGCGCGACAGCTCCGGCGGCACCTCGTTGACGAGCGCCACCGCGAAGTGCTGCACGTCCGGCCTGGCTTCCTTCTCATCCACGGCCTTCGACAGGCCGGGTGGCAGCGCGCCGCGAATCACCTCACCCAGCGGATAGCGGTAGTGCACGGCCGCGAAGCGCAAGAGCGCGATGAGGTCCTTGGGCAGCGACGGCGAGTCCTCCAGCACGCGCTGGACGGCCTTGAGCCGCACCTTCTCGTCCGCCGGCGGAGACGCGGGCCCCAGGTAGAAGCCCAGCGCCGTGCCCCGGCCGAAGGGCACCAGCACGCGCTGCCCCGGCTCCAGGCGGCCCGCCAGCTCATCCGGGAGGGAGTAGGTGAACTCGCCCCGGACGGGGCGGCCAACGGCGATGGAGGCCAGGACGGGAGTGCTCACTTCGGCGCGCACTGTAGCGGCGGCGACGGGCCCGGACAGTTCCCGGCGGCTTTTCACACCGGAGGTGCGCACCGCCCCGCTCCACAAGGGTCGCTGTTCCATGTCACTCCCTTCAACCACCGCCCCGGCCCCATCC